>SUYX01000024.1 GCA_015060225.1 Bacteroidales bacterium
AGACATTCCCTATGCTTTCGTTCCTCAGTGCAGGTATTGTAAATGTATTTGTACCTAGCGGTGGCGGGCAGTGGGCAGTACAGGCTCCAATTATGCTACCTGCCGGTGTACAGTTGGGAGTTGATCCCTCAGTTACAGGAATGGCAATAGCATACGGAGATGCCTGGACCAATCTTATCCAGCCGTTTTGGGCACTTCCGGCCCTTGCAATCGCAAAACTCAACGCAAAGGATATAATGGGCTACTGCCTTATAGATCTCTTTGTAGTGGCTTTAATTGTGGTTCTGGGCTTTTTGTTCCTGGTATAGACACGTATTGGTGTTCAGATAAAGAAAGCGGTTGGAATTCCTTTTATTTCCAACCGCTTTTGTTTTGCTTATTTTGTTCCAAAAATCCTGTCGCCTGCATCTCCAAGGCCCGGGAGGATGTAGTTCTTGTCGTTCAACCCTTCATCTAGTGATGCAAGGTAAATTTCCACGTCGGGATAAGTCTCTTCAACCCTCTTTACACCTTGTGGGGAGGCTACAAGGCACATGAGTTTTATATTCTTGAAACCGTCTTTCTTAAGGCGCATTATTGCGTCGCATGCGCTTCCTCCGGTTGCAAGCATAGGATCTGTAAGGATTACCAGCCTGTCTTTGTTTGCAGGCATCTTGTAGTAATAGAATACGGGTTCACATGTTACTTCATCCCTGTAAAGGCCAATATGCCCCACACGGGCAGAAGGGATAAGGTTCAGCAGACCCTCAACCATACCCAGACCTGCCCTGAGGATAGGGGCAATTACAACTTTCTTGCCTGCAAGCCTTGGAGCTTCCATAGTTTGCAGAGGTGTCTCAATTGTCTTGTATTCCAATGGAAAATCGCGGGTAATTTCATAACCCATAAGCATGGAAATCTCCTTGAGCATTTTGCGGAATTCCATTGTGGAGGTCTTCTTGTTGCGCATAATGCTGAGTTTATGCAGAATCAGCGGGTGGTTTATTATATGCAGACTCATATTTCAATATTTTAAATTATTTCTCTTCTGTTACTTTCTTATCTGTCGGGAGGATGAGGTTTAAAATTACACCTACAAGTGCAGACAAACCTATACCTCCAATTGTGATGCTTCCTATGTTCATCTCTGCACCTCCAATCCCCAAAGTGAGGATAAGGGATGCAATTACAAGGTTGCGGGTGTTCCCCATATCAATCTTGTTCTTTATTAGGGTATTTATACCTACAGAAGCAATTGTGCCGAACAATAGGAGCATAATGCCGCCAAGAACAGCACTTGGAATGGTCTTGAGGATTGCACTTATCTTCCCGAAAACCGAGAATATGATTCCCACAACGGCTGCTATACGTATAACTGCAGGATCTGTAATCTTTGTAAGGGAAATGGCACCTGTAACCTCGGAATAAGTTGTAACAGGAGGGCCGCCAATGCACGATGCGGCAATACAGGCCAGACCATCACCCAACATGGTGCGGTGCAACCCAGGATCCTTTACAAAATCCTTTCCGGCAACCTCGTTGATGGCATAAACATCACCGATATGTTCAATAACCGGAGCAATGGCAACAGGAACCATAAAGATAATGGCCTCCCAGGAGAACTCCGGGCGTACAAACGCAGGGAGGGCAAACCAAGGGGCATCAGCCACAGGCTGGAAATCTATCATCCCCAAAGCAATTGCCAAGCCATAACCCACCACTATTCCGGAAAATATTGGAATAAGACGAAGCATCCCCTTCCCGAAAAGTGAAACCGCTACAGTTGTTGCCAGGGCCACCAGTGCAAGGAGCCAGTTGCCCTTTGCCATATCTACGCCGGTGCCGGCAAGTGAAAGGCCAATAAGCATAATCACAGGACCCACCACAACAGGAGGGAACAACTTGGAAATGAAACCTACCCCGCGGAACTTCACCAGCGCACTCATTATTCCATAAACAACACCAACTGCTGCCAATCCCGACAAAGTGCCGGCCAGACCGTACAACTCGGATGCCTTTATGATTGGGGCAATGAAGGCAAAACTGCTCCCCAGGAAGATGGGAACCTTTCCTTTTGTAATCAGATGAAAAATCAGGGTTCCAATTCCGGCGGTAAACAGCGCCACAGACGGATCCATGCCAACCAGCAGCGGTACAAGTACTGTTGCTCCAAATGCAACAAACAGAAACTGCACACCCACCACCACCTTTTGCGCAGGATTAAGTTTTCTAGTGTCAGCCATAACTGAATTAAGTTGAAGGATTAGTGTTTTTACAAAGATAGTAAATTAAATGTGTCTGGGAAAGTCCATCATTTGGTGGAGGAGTTCCAGTTCTCTTTTATTTCTTTTATTTTGAATTAGGTTTTGTCCACAAACAAGGTATCTTTTGTGGACGCATAGGGATAGATACAAATGTTTCTCCACAAAAACGCCCCTTTCCGGGGAGGGAGAGGGGCGTTTGCTGTTTTTGTCGGGAAAACCGGGAGGTACTCCCGATAGGAGTTCCCAGGAGGTATTCCCGATAGGGGTAGGATTATCTCTTTTCGCTCAGTTCATTTGCCTTGGCTACGGCAGGGATGATGTGAGGGAAGATGTATTCTTTGCCAAGTTCCTGTGCAAATCCTACTTTATTCAGGTATGCAAGGACATTGTCGTTTACACCGCTGAGGATTATCTGTACGTTCTCTTTCTGTGAGCGTTTCCATAGGCTTCTCAAGTTGTTGAGTCCTGTTGAGTCCATGAAAGGTACTTTTCTCATTCTGATGATACGCACCTTTATGCCCTGTTTGCGAAGGTCGCGGTCTATCTCATCGAGTTTGCTGGCAAGTCCGAAGAAGAAAGGACCGTCAATCTCGTAGATTTCTACTGCAGGGTCAACATCAAGGTGCTCGGTGTCTGCAAGCATTGCTTTCTCGTCGTTCTCAGTACCTGCTACGGTGTCACCCTCAAGAACTTTGATTGAAGAGGTTTCAGAGATACGTTTTACAAAGAGGATGATTGCAAGTACAAGTCCCACCTCAATTGCTACTGTAAGGTCAATGATTACAGTGAGGAAGAAGGTGATAAGAAGTACCGATACGTCTGTCTTGTTTCCTTTGAGCAGATATTTGAAGGTTCTCCATTCACTCATATTGTATGCTACCATTACAAGGATTGCTGCAAGGCACCCGAGTGGAATGTATACTGCGTATGGCATGAGGAAGAGGAAGATAAGGAGCAATACTACCGCGTGTACAAGGCCGGCAACAGGGGATTTTCCGCCGTTGTTGATGTTTGCCATTGTTCTTGCCAATGCTCCGGTTGCAGGGATACCGCCAAAGAATGGGGTGATGATGTTTGCTATACCCTGGCCAATAAGTTCTGTGTTTGAGTTGTGTCTTTTGCCTGTTACACCATCTGCCACCATTGCTGCCAGCAGTGACTCAATTGCACAAAGGAGGGCAATTGTGAATGCCGGCTGGAACATGTTCTGTACTGTATCCCAGGTGATGTGTGGTACTACAGGTTTTGGTACCTCTATGCCGTTTGCCAATTCAGGGAATTTGCTCCCGATAGTTGCGAACTCTGCCACTCCAAATTTTGTAAGCAGGATAGAGGCTGCTGTACCAAGAATGATTGCAATCAGAGAACCTGGTACCTTGTTGGTTACTTTAGGCCAGAAGATGATTACAAGGAGACATCCGAGGCTCAACAGGAACTCGTGCAACTTGAATGTAGTAAGGTGTGCAAAGTAAGCACTCCATTGAGGTATGAATTCGCTTGGGAGGTTCTCAATTGTAAGTCCCAGGAAGTCTTTTACCTGAGTTGAGAAGATTACCACCGCAATACCGCTGGTAAATCCCACTACAATAGGGTAAGGGATGAATTTGATTATGCTTCCAAGTTTGAATGCACCCATAAGTACCAGGATGATACCTGCCAGTACTGTGGCTACAATCAGACCTGATATGCCGTATTGTGCAACGATTCCGTATACAATAACGATGAATGCTCCGGTAGGTCCTCCAATGAGGAAGTGCGATCCTCCAAAGAATGATACAAGGAAACCTGCAACAACTGCAGTTATGAGTCCCTGTTGTGGAGAGACGCCGCTGGCAATACCGAATGCAATTGCAAGCGGTAGGGCAATGATACCTACAATTATACCTGCAATGAGGTCGGCAGTGAATGTCTGCTTATTGTAGTTTCCCTTTTTGAACAGCTCAAATAGTTTTGGCTGGAATACCTCTGAAAATTTAAAGCTCATTTCAGTTCAAGTTAGTTGTTGTTTTTGTTATTTATTAGATCTGGTTAGAATAGTTTGTCAACTGCTGCAATTACCTCTTCTGCCGGTGCAGATGCATCCATTACAAGGTGTGGCTCTACAGAAACCCATTTATGCTCGGATTTGAAGCGCCTTTCGCCACCGCCTGTAATATTGAGCATTATTACCTCATCTTTCTTCACTTTGCCGCTTGCTATTGCTTTGCGGAGACTCTCTACTGCAACACCTGCTGCAGGGTGGATGTCACACCCTTCAAGTTTCTCAAACAGGTCGCATGCTGCTGCAAGTTCCTCATTGGTTACAATCTCCATATCCCCTTTTGTAGCCTTGAGCACATCATACAATCCTCCAACTATGCCGTATGGCGGCTTGCGGTTTGAGAGCACTTTTGCATTGATCTCAAGTGCCTTTACGCGTGCCTGGTCCTCATCAAATGGAAGCAATGCGCGGCTGTCTGCCTTGAATGCATCGTACATTGGTACAAACGGAATATTCTGTGAAGGGATGAGTTTCATCAGATGATTCCCAAAGCGGCCGTCTTCAAGAAGTCTCAAGTTGCTCTCGTAGGCTGCAATGGTACCTGTACCGCTTCCTACTGCCTGAAAGTAACTGTCGGGAATACGGCCTATTACCTGTGCTGCAGAAAGAACTGTGGTTGCCATTCCGTCTCTGCGGGCTACATTCTTTGCACCGCCTTCCTCCATGTAGCGTTTGCTGCCGTTGAGTTTTGCAGCAAGGGCTATGGCGTCAAAGTAGTCTGTTCCGGCAGGGGAGCAGATGATTTTTACGCAGTCATTAAGTGGTTCGCGGAACCATAGGGCGTTGAGGTTGTCATAAGGGATTGCAATTACAATTGGAATGTTGTTGTTTGAACATACCTGTGCAAATGCCCTTGCGGTGTTTCCTGCAGAGGCAACTACAAGTATCCTGTCATTCTCTTTTGGAAGTCTTGCACATACAGAGTATGCCTCAGTCTCCTTGAATGAGCAGGTTGGCATCTGGGCACCTTTTTCAGGCCACCATCCGCTGAAGGTGATGTAGAGGTTCTCCAGGCCAAGTTCTTTTGCCAGAGCCTCGCTCTTGTATGTTACAGGGGCGCATGAACCTTCAAGCATACGTGAAACTGGCATCCAGTCTGCAAATTTGTATAGTCCGTATGAGTTATCCTTGAACTCTATCTGGTTTTTCTCATATATTGCTCTTATTAGGGCAGGATCTTTGTGCTCAGGGTCTGCGAGCATCCATCCTTCATCGTTGAACTGGCGTCCTGTAGCGCAGTTTTCCAGTTTGTAAGAAGTAGGTTTTATCTCCATTTTTGTAATTTTTGGTGTGCAAAAGTACGCTATTTTGCTTTGGTTAACAAATGTTTTCGTTTACTATTTGGGCTATGTCAATAACAGGCCTGCTGCTCTTGTCGGCGAAGGTTTTCAGACATAGCGGACATGCTGTGACAATCTTGTCGGGATTATTTACGGTAAGGGCATCAAGTGAACCCTGGGTAATCTTCCCCCTGTCTTCGTAACTTAAGGTAATGCTGCCAAGGCTTCCGCCGCAACAGATACTCTCTTTGCCCTCTTTTTCAGCCTTTTTCAGTTCTCCCAACTGCTGCAGCACATTCAGCGGCTCCTTATAAATTCCGCATCCGCGCCCAAGTTCGCAAGGGTTGTGGTACACAAGGCTTTCAGCACCTCTTTTCACTTTTATTTTCCCCTCCTCAATGAGTGTGTTTATGAACTGTGTATGGTGGAGCAGTTCAATTCCCTTGAGGTTGTACTCCTCCTTAAGCACTTTAAGGCAGATAGGGCAGGAGAGGACCACCTTTCTGCAACCGCTCTCCTGTATCATCTGTGAGTTGCGGGCAATCACCTCTTTTGCTGCATCTTCCCTTCCTGCAAGAATCAGGGGCCTTCCGCAGCATACCCCACCATCCTTGTCGGCGAATATATATTCTGTTCCCGACGATTCAAAGATTCCTGTGAGGTTCTTTATGATTGATGGTGTGAGGTGTGTCATGCACCCTGCAAAGTAGAGTATTTTGTTGTTGCTCTCCTGAGTGGTGTTGTCGGGAGTATGATGTGCCTGATGCAGATATGTGTAATCATGTTTTATATTGTTGTAGATTGTTGCCCTCTGTGCCCTCTTTATTCCGCACGATTCAACCCCTACAGGACACAATGCAACGCATTTGCCGCACATGAGACATTTCTGGGCAATCTGGTTCATTTTTTTTATGTTGTTTCTGCGGAGGAACCTGATGAAGTAGACAGAAGAGAACGGAAGGTTCTTTTTCTGTATGTTCATAGGGCAGGCATCTATGCATATTCCGCAACTCGAACATGAATAGATTTCTGCCTCGGCAAATCCTTTTCTTGGTTTGGTTACCTTGAGTCCGGCATTGCGCAACAGTATGAGGAATGCCTCGGTAGGGATATGCATATATCTGCTGAACGGCAGTGCCAGCATAAAGAGCCCTATGGCCGTTGAGTATGCCCACCAGGTAGGTAGGATGTGCATGTCATTGCTCAGGAAATTGTTGAAGAGCCAGTACATAGGTTTTGTAAGGAAACTTCCTCCGGCAATTCCCGCTGTAAAGCTCTCTGCAAGGAGTCTCAATGGGAATATGCTCCAAAGGCATGCCAATGCAACCCTGTCTGCAAAACAAGGTTTGGTGGTCCTCCTCATTCCAAGAGCTCTTGAACGGAATCTTTTGTACATGGCCAGACCCACTCCTGTGAGTACCATAAGGAGGAAGAAATCCATCAGGAAGAAGAAGAATGACCCTTTGAGGGTGGTTTCCCCTTCAAATTTTACAAAATACCTGAAGAATACAGGGTAATACAGCACTCCGTTTCTTTGTGGTACATACAGTGCAACCTCAATATGGCCTATCAATATGAGCATGAACCATCCGAATGCAATGCTGGCGTGCATATATCCCAAAAGGAGATTCCTTTTAAAGATCTTTACATGCAGCAGGCAGTCAAATAGGATATCCTTCACATTTTTCCACATTATTGCCGGGTTTACCAGAGATTTGAAGAATTTTATCCTGTCCTTAGGAGGTATATGTGCAAAAAGTCTTATTAGGGCTACTGCAAGATAGATGAGTACAAAGCACATTCCTATCATAAAAGGAATTACAAAATCATCATATCCGCCCGCTATTCTCTCTCTCATTTCAATAAATCTTTAGTATAGACATGATAAGGTGTCTTGTATTTATGGCCCTTGGACATACCATTGTGCATTTGCCGCACAAGAGGCATCCTTTTAGGAAATCCAATGCTTCCTGCTCCTTGCCGTTCTGCAGGGAGAGGATTGCGCTCCGCATGCTGGTCTTTACAAATTTGCCGGCTGTGCAGCTGGCTGTGCAGCTTCCACATGCCATGCATTTGAGCACATCAGGCTCAATTTCCGCCAGTCTGTTGAATTTGTCCCTGTCAACCTTGTCCAGGTCTATTCTGGAACTTGGATTGAGGGTGAATCCGAATTTTCCCATCTCTGTTCCCCTTTATTTTTTCTCTGTGAGGTAATTGTGTATTGCAAGCGCTGCTGCTCTGGCTTCGTGAAGAGAGTCGGGGAGGGTCTTTGGTCCTGTACAGGCACCGGCAAAAAATACTCCCGGTTTTGTGCTGTTCTGTAGAGAATAGATCGAATCTTTTGTCTCAAAGAAGCCGTCAATTTCCCTTCCCGCCACACCTATCTGTGCTGCAACTTTAACGGCATCTGGGCAATTCTGCATTCCCGACATCAGTACCAGCAAATCCAGTGTTACTTTTACAGGTTTGCCGCTGAGGGTATCTTCTGCCTTTACAACCAGTTCTTTATCAATGTTTTCAGCAACTTCTGAAACTCTTCCGCGGATGAATCTTACTCCGTAGTCTTTTTGCGCAGAAAGATACATGTCTTCAAATCCACGGCCGAACATCCTCAAGTCCATATAGAAGCAATACACCTGGGCATCGGGGAATTCCTGCTTTATCTCGCACGCCTGTTTTACCGCTGTGGCGCAACAAACTTTTGAGCAGTATCTGTTGCCAGCCTTTTCATCTCTTGATCCTACACAATGTACGAACCCAATCCTTTTGGGATCCTTTACAACCCTGTTGTCCTCTTTGGTCCTGAACCAGTTTTCAAGATCTGCATTTGTAATCACCCTTTCATATATTCCGTATCCGTACTCCTCTTTTTTCTGTGCCTTGAACAGGTCAAATCCGGTGGTAAAGAGTACTGCATCTGCAAGAACTGTAATTCCGTTGTCCAGAATTACATTATACGATTTGTCAAGCAGGTTAATGCTCTGCACATTGGCCTCAACAAAATATTTTACTCCATTAATCTGTGAAACCATCTTCTCCAGTACCTCTTTTGCAGGTATTCCTTGGGGGAACAGACGGTCCCATTTGGCAAGGTGGCCTCCCAGGACAGGAGATTTCTCCACCAGAATAACATTGTAGCCCATTTTATGGAGTTGGGCACTTGCTTCCAGTCCGCTTGGACCGCCTCCAATTATCACTATATTTTTCATAATTGCAATTTTTCTTCCCGACAATAAATTTTTACAGGCATCCGCAACTTGGCAGCTCCGGCCTTCCAAGATCCTTGTTGTTTACCCCTTTGTACTTTTCTGCAGGGTCGTAAGGAATCCCAATTTTGTCCAATAGTGGTTCAGGGCCCACCTGGTGCATCTGGAGTCCAAGATCCCAAGGGTTGTAACCCATTACCAGTCCGGCAACCTCTTCGTATGTAAATACAGGTATTCCGTGTCCGTTCTCGCCATATGTCTTTCCTTCCATCTCAGATATTACATATTGCCAGCGGTCAAGGAAATAAGGACAGCCGGGGCAGTTTGTAATTATCATATCCGGCTTGTATGGTTCCATACTCTCAAATTTCTTGTGGGTATTGGCCAATGAGTAACCTCGGTTGCTCCTTACATGGTATTGGCGGAAACCGTATCCGCAGCAATGTCTCCTTTCGGGATAATCAATGACTTCCCCTCCCCAGGCTTCAATCATTCCTGCAAGTACATATGGGTATTCTGCTCCTCCTACACTTTTGCTCGGGAACATCTTGCCGTAGTGACACCCTATATGCTCCACAACCCTCAGAGGTTGTCCTGTGTGTCTGTTTATGAGTTTGTATTTTGCCTGAGCGGCAATAAGGTTCCTGTATTTGTATATGATGTCACTGGCGTGGGCCAGGTATTTTGGCTTTGCGAACTCCAGTTTGCAGGTTTTCCAAAGGTTCTCCCTTATTTTTGCCTCCAGTTCAGGAAACTCCCTCCAGGTCTCAAGAGTTTCTGTATACAAACCGAAAGATGTGATGCATGAACATACATAATTTTCGTAACCATATTTGTGCATAAGGGCAAATTGCCTTGCAATTATGGTCATTGAGGTCTCCTGCGGAATGGCATCACAGTGGTATGCTATGCCTCCACATGTGGTATGGTGTTCTGTCTCAAAGAAATCCTTGCCAAGTTTGTTGCGGGTTATGTCCAGGAAGGTCTTCTCGCTGGCAGGAAAGAGATTCTGGCGTATGCAGCTGCGTACATAAAAGTAATGATCGTCGGGAATCTCCTTCTGATAATCACTCCAAATTTTCTGTTTACCCTGATATATCATAATCTTCTAATCGTTCAAATGGTTCTTTTCTGTATCGTTGAATACATGCTTGAAATACTCCTGTGGTGTCATTCCCAACTCCTTTGCCTTCTCCATGGAGTATCTGTTTATGGTTTCAATCCTGTGGGTGGCTCCGGTTATGTCAAATATCTTCTGCAGTTCATCCAGGTCCTCTTTTGGAATCTTTCTGAGGGCTCCGGGCCCCTCTCCATCAAGATTGGCCCCGTTGCGCTCATATACATCTTCCATGTTCTGCTCAATCCATTCCCATACAGGTCCGGCCTCCGGATGGTCCTCAGACTTGAATGTACGGGCATAGACACAGTAGCCGTAATTGAGGATATTTTCGCTCATTATCTTTGTAAGGGCATATTGCTGGCGTCCTTTCTCGCTCTCTATAAAGTATCCGAGTTCCATTGAGAGATTCCTCAGTGCCATTACAACCATTCCTGGAGCATTCTTGCGCGGACAACGGGTAAGGCATGACATGCATTCCCCACAATACCAGATGGTTTCGCTCTTGAGGAGTTTCTCTATTTCCGCATCGTCCTGGCTTTGCACTATATCTACAATCTGTCTTGGGTCATATTTATAGAACTCTGCAGCCGGGCAGATTGCAGTACATGTGCCGCAGTTTATACAGGCCTTAAGACCCTCCTTAACCCTGTAGTCTTCTGTGAGTTTATCGTATAGTTTTCCCATAATTGTCTTTTAGAAAAGGGTATCGGGCGTATTTTTATCGGGAAGAGGATGGCTGGCGGGTTCCTGTACATTGTGGTTTCCGGCAAGGGCCAGCAGATCTGTATCCTCATTCATGTTTTCTGCCATTTTGCTCAATACCTTTATGAATATATACATCTCATTCTGAGGAATATCCTTTATTACATGGTTTATGGCATCCATTGCAACTTCGGTAACCCCATCCTTTATCTCCCAGGCATACTCTGTAAGTTCTATGAGGTTCTTGCGGCGGTCTGCCTTGTCTGCAACCCTTTTTACAAGCCCCTTTTTTTCAAGCCCGTCTATGAGTTTTACAACAGAGTTCTTGTCTTTCATTATGTTGGTTGCAATCTCCTGTTGTGACATCACTCCATTGTCCCACAGGGCATCCATTACCAGAAACTGCTCTGGTGTAATGTTGAACCCGTGCTGCTGGAAAATGCCTGTAATGTACTGTTTTGTGCGGTTGTGCACCAGATTCAGGAACACACCCACCTGTTTGTTAAGTATCATAATAGATAGTAAAATGGTTTACTAAAATACAAAGATATGCATTTGTTGTTGAGCGGCAAAATTTTGTTGTTTGGGGGAGGGGGGATTCTATATCAATTATCTATATAGTATACTATAATCAGTTCGTTATTGAGCATATGCAAAAAATCGACGAATATTTTGCAGATTAAAGATGAAATATATGTTTGTTTTTCAATGAGCTGAACGTTTGCCGTAATTTTTTTACGGCAATATCAATACTTCTTATTATATTTGTTGCATAAAAAATCAAAGTAATGTTAAAGAAATTTAAAGTCTGCAATTTTAAAAGTTTTGAAAAGGAATTTGTCTTAGATCTATCAGCTACAAATGGCTATACCTTTAGTGCAGAGTGTATACGAAACGGAATAGTTAATTGCGCTATGGTTTACGGCTACAATGGTATTGGTAAGTCTAATTTAGGATGGGCAATATTCGACATCATAGAGCATTTGACAGATAAAAGTCGTATTGAGTTTCCGTACAGGCATTATTTAAATGCTTGTTCAAAGAATGATATGGCAGAATTTTCATACGAATTCTTAATAAACGGATTTTCAGTAAGATATGATTATGGAAAGACTGACTATAAGACACTTGTGTATGAATCTCTGTGGATTAATGAAAAACTTGTAATTTCTTTCGATAGGAGAAAAGATGCTACATTTGAAGTTGCTCTTCAAGGTGCTGAGACATTGAGAGGTATATATATTGACTCTCAGTTATCAGTGTTGAAATATGTGAAAAACAATACTATGCTGATGAGTAATGCGGAGAACGATGCATTCCACGATTTTTTTACCTTTGTGGAGCATATGTTGTTCTTCCGTTCTCTTGAAGCCCGTTCTTATATCGGACAGGATAAAAAAACAGGCTCGTTAGTGGCAGATATTATTAAGAATGATAAAGTAAAAGATTTTGAGTCATTCCTGAATGAAGCAAATGTGAACTGTAAGTTATCAGTTGTTGAGGTGATGGATGATAAGGACCTTGCTTTTGATTTTGGAGAAAAAAAGATACTGTTTCGTGATATTATGTCTACAGGCACGAGTTCATTGATGCTTTTCTATTGTTGGTGCCTTGAAATCATGAAGTCTAACGTTTCGTTGGTTTTTATTGATGAATTTGATGCATTTTATCATCATGAATTATCGAAGCTAGTTGTTAAAAAACTAAAAGAATCAGGTGTTCAGTTTATGTTAACAACTCATAATACTTCGATAATGAGTAATGACTTGATGAGGCCGGATTGCTATTTCTTGATGAATAGAAATAAAATACTACCGTTATCAAAATGTACGGAAAAAGAACTTCGAGAGGCACATAATATTGAGAAGATATATAAAGCAGGAGCATTTTATGTTGAATAAGGAGCCGACTCTTTTTATCTTCGAGGGAAGTAGAACTGAAGATAAAGTAGTTCAGATGCTTGAACGTAACTTTTTAGGAGAAAAAGTTGCGTTGACGTGTGTATATGATGCTGAAATATATCAATTGTATCAGCGATTTAAAGAAGATAATTTTGCACTGGATATTGTTAATCTCTTGAAAGAGAGAAGCCTGCAGAATGCAGAGAAACTGAAAGATTGCAATAGGGATACCTTTGCATATGTTTATCTGTTTTTTGATTATGATGCTCATTCTACTCTTGCGGATGATGATAAGATTATAGAACTACTCGATTTCTTCGATAATGAAACTGATAACGGAATGTTATATATCAGTTATCCTATGGTCGAGGCAATACGCCACTATAAAGATATGGAAAGCTTTAAAACATTAACTGTTAAATGTAAGAAGCAAAAATGTGTTTATCAGAATGAATGTTTGGATAAGGATGACTGCTTGGCGGAACCACATTATAAGGCGTTTGTCCCTACTGATTGCAGGCCTCAACAAGTAAATGTTAATAGCTTTACTCGTGAGATTTGGAACGAATTGATATTGGCGCATTTATGCAAGATGAATTATTTGATTAATGATGAATATGTCTTTCCAGAGTCAATATCGAATCAGTCTATTGTGTTTAACAAACAACTAGAGAAGTACATTAACCACAGATGTCCAAGAGTGGCTGTTCTAAGTGTGTTTCCTATGTATGTTCTGGATTATTATGGTATAAGCAAACTGCAGGAGAAATTAGACGAATACAGATCGCATATTCAATACTAATGGAGAAAAAATGATTATTATAGGGCAATTCTAACTTTAGGCAATTGAGAATTAGTCAAATAAGATTTTCTGAATTAGCTGCAAATTTGCGGTAAATTCCGGATTTGTAGAATTACTCATGCTGTCAAAGTCGCAATGATGATTATTAATAAGAATAAATAAATTGTTTAATGCCCCTATTTTTAGTTAATGTAAAATAAGTTTAAAGTCTCGGTGATGAGTTCGCAAAAGATACCATTTGCAGATAAACCATGGATTAAAAATTCGGCATGGGCTATTGCTGTCATATCATTAATAGTTACTGTGTACGTCTCATTCTTTTACCAGAAGTCTTGTAAGTTAGAATATGAAATACTGTCCAACACAAGTATTTTGAATAAGAATGTTAAGTTGTCATCTATCAAGATTATTGTGGATAGTGTTGATGTTCAGCAGAGTAATTCGAATATTAGCATTATAGAGCTTCTTATATCAAATAGAGGAAAGAATCATTTAAGGCGAGATGATTATGATAACTCAATATTTGGCCTATTAATACAGAATGGTACACTTCTAGAAAAACCGGAACCCGTATCCGCTAGTACTACGCATTTGCAAAATTGTATTAATGAGTATTCTTTCAACTATGATAGCACTTTTCTAAGTATACCTACTTTGCCATTGGATTCAAAAGATTTTTATAAATTGAAATTAGTCGTTCTTCATGATAATAATCATTCTCCAAGCTTTATCCCATATGGCAAAATTATTGGTCAAAAAGAGATTCTTGTAATTGACTCTATTGACGTGGAGGAATCGTTTCTTTCAAAAGTGTTACGAGGAAGTTTTTGGATTCATATTTGTCGTTTTTTTGGCTATTTGATGATACTTATCACTATATCTGTGATATTAATAACTGTATCGGAGTCAGTGTCTAACAGAAAGAAAAAAAAGCTAATCAAGGATGCTTACTCAAATAAGGAAATAGATAACGAGGTGGTAGATGATTATGTTAAACTTGGATGGTTGTCACTATTGGAGATAAAAGACTACCTAAGTATGAACGAAAAGGAACTTTATAGAAAATATCAATCATCGTTAACATATATCAGCAATCAAAATAATAAGAGAAACTTTGAGCAGTGGGATTTCCATATGGGTAGAGCTAATTTGATAAGACATATGTTGAGAAGGGGCTATCTAAAGATGGATGAAAGTGCTATAGTTGCAGATAAGAAAAAGAAAAAATCAGCAAATCGGCTTGTCGATTATATCCGGCAAAATGGTCTTAATGTTGATGATTTCAGAGTTAGACCCTATGTTGTGAATAATGTGAGATTGATAGAGAACGAGATTGATAGAGAACGAGATTGATGTTCCACATTAGGATATACGTGTATGAAATATCTATTCTTAGATACAAACATTTACCTGCACTATCAGGACTTTAGCAAATCCCATGGAATAAAGTACTTGGGATAGATGAAGAATGTACTGTTGTAGTGGTTCCCAAAGTACATACAGAACTTGATGAGAAGAAAGGTTCAGCCAAAGGTAAAAAATAAGCTTCTCAGGTATCTGAGATGGCGATTAAAGTGATTCGGTTGGAAACGGAAAATATAAATGTGGGGAAAGGTTAATAAAAGTGTGTGGATGATATAACGCATTGAAAACAATAAATAACAGGTGGTAAAACATTTATTCAGTTTCATTCAGAATCATTCGCTTTTACAAATGTGGGGAAAATGTGGGGAAAGTGGAAAGGTTTTGTATATTTGCAGAAAAGATATGTGATATGACAATTTCTTTCATACTTAAGAAGTCAAAGGCAGGGTTTACGATGGATGATGCCGAGGGTGGTGCAACGATATATGTGAGGTTGCGTGATGGTAGAAGTCTGGATTCTACTTCATCTACGGGATATGCGGTGAATCCTCTTTGGTGGGTTGCCAAGAGAGAGGAGATCAAGGCCAATGTTGTGTGCGATAATGAGGAGAAGGTTGAGTTGAATGAGAGGCTGCAGGATCTTAAGAAGTACCTGTATTTGAAGTATAAGACTGATAAGGAGAAAGGCAAAGTCAATAAGGAGTGGCTGGCAAAGGCTTTGAAGGACTTTGCTAAGCAGCAGGGCAAGTTGGTTGATCAGGCTAATGATAGGTCAAATTCATTCCAGGGAAGGTTTCAGGAGTTCCTTAATGCCAACAATTTCAGCGAGGGTAGAGTCAATCAATATCGTGTCATTGAAAGGGCGGTGTTGCGTTTCGAGGAGTTTGTGCGTGTGACCAAGCCACGCAGAAAACTATATATGTTCGATGTCAGGATAGTTGATGAGAATGATCTGAATGATCTTTATGACTTTATGTCAAAGGAGCACATTTACTATGAAGAGTATCCCGAGATATATGAGAAGTTCCCGGAGAAGCGTCAGTCAAAGCCCCGCGGTGCCAATACTCTTTCGGAGAATTTCAAGAAACTCCGTGCGTTCTTTAACTGGGCTCAGTCAGAAGGAATCATCAAGGTATCTCCATTCTCCAGATTCAAGTGTGAAAAGGAACTGTATGGTACTCCATACTATTTGACGAAGGAGGAGATGCAGAAGATATTGAGCACAGACCTGTCTTCAACTCCTGAATATGAAAGGCAGCGTGATGTGTTCATCTTCCATTGCTGCATTGGATGTAGGGTAGGCGACCTCCTGCGACTGAAGAAGTCGGATGTCATTGATGGTGCGATAGAGTATATCGCAACCAAAACTATTGCTGACAATGCAAGGACAGTGCGAGTGCCCCTGAATGCAACTGCTTTGGCCATCATTGAAAAGTATAAGGACTACCACGAGACCAAACTTCTTCCTTTCATCTCGTCTCAGAAATACAACGACTATATCAAGGTCATCTTGACAAAATGTGGAATTACCCGTCTCGTGACTGTGCTGGATCCGATTACCCGTCGTGAAGAGAAACATCCGATAAATGAGATCGGCAGCAGTCATATGGCCCGCCGTACTTTCATCGCCAATATCTACAACAAAGTTCCCGATCCTAACGTCATAGGTTCAATGACCGGTCACGTCGAGGGCAGTCGTGCCTTTGCACGGTATCGCACTATCGAAGAGGAAGTCAAGAAGAGCCTGGTGGATATATTGGGGTAAGGAGTTTAGAAATTGTTTTATAACTTTGAAAGAAAAAAGGATATGGATATGAATGCAGAACTTTTACAAATGGCTAAGCCATTCATTGATTCATTATTGGAGAATATTGTCAAGCCTAAGGTTAAAGAGTTCTCCGATAAATGTAAGTTGGAGTATGAGAAAAACTTTGTATCAAAATGGGAGCATTTTGGAGAGTATCTGTATCGTACATACAAGAAGTATAGCATAGTCAATACACTTGCATTAAAGAATCAGCAGAAGTTTCTTAAAAACATCTATGTGCCTCTCACACTAGAAACTTATATTTCGGATAATACCACACAGAAAAAGTATAAGATAGAGCAATTCCCTTCAGAGATGCTCCAAGAATATAGTGGCCGATTGCTGATTACTGATACTGCTGGTATGGGCAAGTCGACATTGATGAAGAGGATGTTCATTGATGTGGTAGAAAATGGTTATGGGATTCCGATTTATATTGAACTAAGGCGTTTGTCTAAAGAAAGGACCATCCTGAAAGAGATTCATGAACAAATTAACTCGATTTCTAAAGAGTTTGATGAAGACTTGTTGTTGGAGTTTATACAAACTGGAAACTTTATCTTTTTTCTTGATGGTTATGACGAGATATCGTCAGACAATAGAGTGAGTGTGACTTCAGATATTCAGACATTTGTATCGAAAGCCTTTGACAATAGTTTTATCTTGACTTCTCGTCCGGAATCAGCCTTAGCTAGTTTTGGGGATTTCCAGAAAGCCACAATAGCTGCGTTGACTAAAAAAGAAGCGTATGAATTGTTGAGGAAATATGATAGTGGAGGAGAGGTCTCGCGTTTATTGATTGAGAAACTTCGGTCTGGAGAATATTCTATGATTGACGAGTTCTTGAGGAATCCATTATTAGTCTCTTTGTTATATACTGCATTTGATCATAAACAAACTATTCCATTAAAGAAACATATATTCTATAGACAGGTGTATGATGCTTATTTTGATGCTCATGATTTGTCTAAAGGAGATAGTTATATTCACGAGAAAAAGAGTAAGCTAGATATAGATGACTTTGATCGTGTATTACGATATATAGGCTTTTTGTGTATAACTAAGCAGAAAATTGAATTTGAAAAAGATGAGATATTGTCAATAATAGATAAGGCCAAGAACTATTGTCGAGATTTAAATTTTACCAGTTCGGATTTTCTTGAAGATCTCCTATGTCGTGTGCCTTTATTCTGCGTAGATGGGAATTATTATAAATGGGTGCATAAATCACTGCAAGAGTATTTTGCAGCAAGGTTTATACATAAAGATTGCGAAAGATCCAGTGATGTTTTAAATAGAATTTACGAGAGTGATAATCTGGATTATTATATTAATATGCTGGATATTTATGCAGACGTGGATCTATTTGATTTTAAATGTACGATTCTGAAGCCACTATGTTTAGATTTTATTCGATTTTATGAATCGAATGTTGGACTATATAATTGCTTACCATTAGCAGATGTTGATAGTCGTATTTCGTTATTATATATGAGGCAGGTATATATTATCAAGGTTTCATATTCTTCTTCACCACGTGATATCATTAAGTATATAGATAGTATTTGTCCAATAGAAGGAATTAGACGCACAATAAC
The DNA here is from genome assembly GCA_015060225.1 of Bacteroidales bacterium. Lineage (GTDB taxonomy): Bacteria > Bacteroidota > Bacteroidia > Bacteroidales > UBA932 > Egerieousia. The sequence goes on from SUYX01000024.1 coordinate 18,066, forward strand.
AATTGGGCGCCTAAATGATGATTATGTAGGGGCGACAATCTCAAAGTTTGATGCGAAATATAGCCTGATACGATTTGTTACTCAAAGATTTAAAGATTTAAGAAAACCTCTTCGTCGACAAATGAATAGAGAAGAATTGGCTCTATTTCCAGATAAACTAAGTGAAATAACCTTGCTTACAGGCAAAGAGTCAAAGGATTGCTTTGCGTCATATAATGAGTTGCTTTCATATGGACATATGACTACGATGTTAGACTATGAAGGTGTTAAGAAAGAACTGAATAATATAGAATCTATGCAAAAAGCAAAAGGAGAAGCCTTATCACTTTTGGAAAATATTTAGTTAAAACAAGTTTAGATATGAAAGAGAACCAGAACATAGAGTTTAAGGAGTCGTGGCGGGATGAGTATCTGAAGTGGATTTGCGGTTTTGCAAATGCACAAGGAGGTAAGATGTATATTGGAGTCCGTGACAATGGGGAGGTGTGCGGTGTTGCTGATGGGAAGCGATTGATGGAGGATATTCCGAATAAGGTGAAAGATGTTCTGGGTATCATCGTTGATGTTAATCAGTTGAAGGAAGGGAACCTGGACTATATTGAGATTGATGTGGCCAGCTATCCATATCCGATCAGTTATAAAGGCCATTATTATTCAAGAAGTGGGGCGACTAATCAAGAGTTGAAAGGTGCTGCACTTGATAGATATATGATGAGGACTCTGGGAAAGACTTGGGATGGTGTGCCTGTTCCATATCTCTATGCTGAGGATCTCGATAATGCGACTTTTGACTTATTCCGTAAATATGCTAAACGAAGCGGCCGAATGACTGAGGCTGATCTTCAAGATGATAACAAGGGACTCCTTGATAAGTTACGCTTGTTTGAAGGATCATATCTGAAGAGGGCAGCTGCTCTGACATTTCATCCGGATCCGGAGAAGTTTGTAACGGGTGCATTCGTAAAAATAGGCTACTTCCGAGGAATTGTCGATCTGATCTATCAGGATGAGGTACATGGCAATTTGTTTCAACAGGTAAAGCAAACTCTAGATATTCTTACTACCAAATATCTTCGTGCTTTGATAAGTTATGAGGGTATTCAGAGGATCGAAAGTCTTCCTATGCCTCGTGAAGCACTTAGGGAGGCTCTTCTAAATAGCGTGGTTCATAAATCATATGAATCCAATAGTGCTATCCAGATTGCTGTCTTCGATGACAGATTGGAGATTTACAATTCTGCAGTTCTTCAAGAAGATTGGACGATAGAGGATTTGTTGACATCTCATCGTAGCCGTCCATATAATCCAGATGTTGCTAATGTGTTCTTCCGTGCCGGCGAGATAGAATCTTGGGGACGTGGCATTCAACGTATAATTGAGGCTTGTCAAGATGAAGGATGTCCAGCTCCAACATTTGAATATAGGTCCGGTGGTATTTGGACTACTTTCCATTTTGGGGAGGAATATATGAAAGGTATAGGATTGCATTCAGATGCTGATGTCGTAGAAAATGTCGTAGAAAATGTCGTAGAAAATGTCGTTAAACGATCAGACAAAATAATTGATCTGTTAAAATACGATAGTACATTAGGTGCTAGCCAAATAGCAAAACAATTGGGGGTTACCTCCCGTACAATTCAAAGAGATCTAGAAAAGCTGTCGAAGGAAGGCCGCATTAAACGTGTCGGACCGGACAAGGGTGGCTATTGGCTTGTATTAGATAAATAAAGTATACTCATTCTGGCAAAATATTTGGAAGTGCATCCATCTGATGTTAAACGTGGTCTTGTGAATGGACTTGGCCACGATTTGACACATCATTGTATTTTATGTGGAGGAAGATGTTGAAGGGTAAACAATAATCAATATTAAGAATGGATGCAGTTAAAGAATTGGATTCGCTTATCGAGATGATGAGGGATCTGTTGGAAATGCCGGGAAATCCAGGGTATAAAACTCCGGAGTATCGTGAGTTTCACGAAAAGTTAACGCATTTTATTTTTCGGAATCATTTGGATGAGACCGAGGAGTGGAATGTTATACATCAGAATCTGATATACAAGTCCACTCAATATATGGTTACCAAGGAAGCTGATACAATATTGCTTTGCCTTGAAAGTCTCAAATGTGTTTTGCTGAAAAAGACATACGAACCATTTTGGCAATATATTCATCCAATTATTTATAGTGTCGCCAAAGATCGATTTGCAGGAGAATTATATGCTGATTCAATTGAAGCAGCATTTAAAGAGATTAATTCTAGGGTCAAACAGCTTGTAAGGAAGTGCAGGAGTATTGAGTCTGATGGCGCAGATTTGATGAGGAAATGTTTTTCTGAGAACAACCCTGTTCTGACAATAACTGATATGGATACAGAGAGCGGACGTAATGTCCAAAAGGGTTATATGGAAATGTTTGCAGGGGCGATGATTGGTATCAGAAATCCAAAGGCTCATGCAAACCAGCGAATCACGAGGGAAGATGCTGTGAGAAAGCTTCATTTTGCAAGCCTCCTAATGTATAAGGTAGATCAAGCGGATAGAGTTAAAGAATATGAGGCCCCAAGGGAAGATTTGGGGCAGAAGAATGGGAGAGGAACGAAGTTATAAGGTATTTAATCAGATGAATACTCACTAGGCTGGTATAAGATCCTCGCCTGGTGATATATGTGCACTTAATAGTGTTTAATTATTATATCTTGAAATATTAGATTTGATACTTTTGTCAACATTCTTTAATGCTCCTATCAGTTCACATAGATATCCAATGTGAATAATGAGGATAAAGGCGACTAAAAGAATTACCAGAAGGTTTTCTTTATAGTGTGGAATGATAAATGGATAGCAGCTTAAAAGTGCCGCAATAGTAACTCCTGTAATAGAATACCATATAATGATTCGAATTTGTTTTATGGTCATATCTACATCATTAGGGTCAAATTTCCATCCAGACTTTATTTTATCATTTAATAATGATAGCGGTAACAAGCATAAAAGTTCTATAACACCACATAATAAAACGCAAAAGAACATCCACCAATCAGCTTGTAAATATAGATAACCCCCAAGAAAGGGCATTGCAAATGCAATAACTATCAAGATGGAGTAGAGAACAATGGTTTGGCGATACTTAAATGGTTTAGCCCATCGCTTTTCAAACTCTGCTATCTCTTCTTCCATTTCCTTTAAAGATTTGTTTGATGAATACGATGGATATCTCGGAGGCTTATTTCTTATACTATCTACAAGTAGGAGCTCTGAAAGCAAGGATAAAAATAAGAATTTATCTCCTGCCTTATAGCCCTCTCGGGCGTTTCTTCGTATTTGATTATCAAACACATATAACTAGTATTTTTTTGTGTGGATATTTATCTGCTCCATAATATGACAGACGAAAATCATCCCAAACATCTGTCTTCCATCGTGCCATTCATCTTTAGCTAGCTTACGGATCTCATCAGCACATCGCCAAAGAATAATAAGATTAGGAGGATATGTTTCCGACATGCTCTGAGCATAAGTAAAGACTTTTTCAATATCTTCTTTTGTAATTATCTTTGACTTGTCTGCATACAATGCCAGAGTTTCCATGCAGACCCTAATAACGGGCTTTGCATAAAATGCTTTGTTGCGTTTTATTTCTGCTTCAATACCTTTGATTTGAGCGCAAGCTGTATTCCAAATTTCTTTATTCTGTTTTCTGATGTCTTTGCATGGCAATCCCTGTCGCCCACTCTTGAGCTCAATAAATAATTGATACTCATTTCTCTGCCCCATATTGCACCTGCAATAATAATCGGATCTACCATAATGATTTTTACGTCCGCGCTTCCTTATTATGGGATACTCGAGTATGAAACTATCAACTCTCTCTACTATTGAGGGAACTATGATAGAATGCATTTGTAGTTCACCATAATTAAAAGTAACCCATCCGGTCTTTTGAATATAATCTTCTGCTCTTCCTATGGCATCGACGATAACTTCTTCCAGTAGCTTCGTAACAACCTGCTTATATTGAAATTTACCCTTGCGCCATATGATAATGTCTCTGTTCATTGTTGTTATGTTTTAGGGTTATGATCTTTTGTTTGAATAAGTGAATGAAGGAGGCATATCTAATGAGATAACTATATGTTATTTATATAGGCTTTGTATCGTCTGTTCCGCATACTCAGTAGCAGCCTTAAAAGTAGGTACGCCAGCTCCTTTATAGAAGTCAGTAATATCAAAATAAATATCCTTTTTAATTTCTCCGACCTTAATTGGTAATATGTCAAAAGTAATTCTTCCTTTTTCTGTCTGAACGTATGATAACATCTGCATATTGTTAACATATCTAGGATATTTTTTCTTTAACCATTCTCTTTCAGCCGCTACCCCTATATCATGGGTTGTAGCCTTGATTTTAATAATATCAAAGTCTCGACTGATGCATTTCTCTTCAAAGGAGATGGTCTCATCTGCATATTTAATGGTGAAGTCCTGTTTCTTCTTCTTTTGAAATAGAATTTTTATTCCATCTCGCAATTGAGGAATGGCCATTATAATTACGCAGATTAAGACTATAAATGCTATAAAAGGCTGATCAAGAAACCAATTAACTGCTCTGTCATAAAACGTTGTATCCAAATACTGCATGACGTTTAACCTATTTATTTTCGTTTAGAATAGCAATTCCATATAAAATATCTTTCATTGCACTTGCAGCATCCATTTCTGCATATATAGATGTGCTGCTTTCCATGTCTTCGGCAATCTTAATTGCACGTTTATAAGTGTCTGGGTAGAGATCTTTATTAACCTCTAAAAAAGTTAGACTAGCATGAACAAAACCGAGATGGGAGCTATCATATTTCTTGTTCATTAATGCATGGGCAGACTTTTCTATCGCTTCTCTCCGATGTAATTCGTTATGTAGGTGAGCAATATAGATGCTCGTACAGGAAAATAATATAAAGCTTAAAATAAGTATTATCTTTATGATAAGACGTTGGTCTCTAAAGATGGAAATGATTAATCCTAGAATTGATGCAACACTTGCAATAATTGATAGCCAGATAGTGTAGTCCATAAGCATATACTGATTTATTTATTTATTTATTTATTTATTTATTTATTTCAGAAACAGGTAGCTCTTACTCAAACTCAGGCCATTCCGAACCCCAATTATGACTGTTAGTCGTAGGGGCTGTGTGGCTGTGTTTATTTATAATCTGAAGAATCTCATCCCCATACAACTCAACCTTCTTTTCTCCGATTCCTGAAATGGATAGCAATTCCTCGCGTGTCATGGGCTGGCGTGTAGCTAAATCTACAAGAGTGACATTGTTGAAGATGACGTATGGACGGATTTTCAGATCTTTCGCCTTCTCATATCTCCACTGACGGATTTTCTTAAGTAGTTCCATATCAGTGAGAATGTTGCCGGCAGCATCGCAGATGACGTCAAAACCATCCTTTTCAATGTGGAAAACTTGGGTTGTCGTAGTGTTTACATTCGGCGTCTTACGCTCTTTTCTGATGGCCGGTTTCTTGGGTTCCGTCATCTTTGGCAGATGTCCTTCCTCCATCGCGATCTTATCTGAACGCAGATATTCAAACTTACCGACTGATGGGTCTTCGTTTCCGATGCTATCGTCAATCCACTTGAGATAGTAATCACGACTCATCATTCGGTTGCAACCGGTCTTGTCTTTATCGGATTTATAGTTTGTACATCCAAGAATCGGCTCTTTGCCATTGCTTCCTGGTTTTACAATCAGGTAGCCGTCTTTACACCAGTCGCACTTCTTTATTGCCAGGTCTCCTCCTCTGGTGTCGTTAGTCATAAATCCGCATATTTCCTGATCGTTCATACACATCCAAAGCTCAAGACCATAATTCTTGTTCATTCGCCTTTGCATCGGATAGCCGCAAATCGGACAGATATTCTTGATTTTCTTTTTGCTATCGAGGTTGAGATTGCCGTTGAGGACAACATTAGGATAGAGTTTCTTCTCTATAAGCAGCTCTTTTATAAATTCGGATGGCCTATTCTCAGGAGTTATTATAAATACTCTATTCTTTGTTCGAGTCAGAGCAACGTAAAAAAGCCTCCGTTCCTCTGCGTAATTATAGGAGTCATCGTGACTTACAACAAGACGAAGAACAGGATCATCTTCTATTTGAGACGGGAATCCGAATATCTCATCTTTTGCATTAATAATGATTACATTATCGGCACTGAGACCTTTTGAACTATGAGCAGTAAGGAAACTTAGTTTAACTCTATTGCCGAATTGTGCCGAGTATATGGTTTTACTTCTTTCGTCATAGTTGAAGTCTTCCGAGTTGCAAAGATTACGTGCGTCAAATCCATATCTTCCAATCATGAGAATGGAGACAACTTTATGTTTCCCCTCTTTCTCATTTTGGTCCAGTATTGCCTGAATAGAATTGTTAACCGCTTCTCCGAGATAGTAATATATACCTCCTTTGGGAGTGTCCTCCTTTTTCTTGTTCTTTATGTCGCAATATGTCTGGATTATGACTGGATTTTCAATACTTTTGTTGGAAATAAGGCTCTTCTGTATTTGTTCTGAGTTCCTTTGTACAAAACTACCGGCGATATTAATCAGTTCCTGTGCATTTCTGTATGTACGAGTGATTTTGAGTTCCTGGCCATAGCCGAATTCCTCACAGAAATGTGTGAACAATGGCAAGATTGAACCACTGAAAGCATAGATTGACTGCCAGTCATCACCGACAGCAACAATCTTAGCATCACATAATGATGATATCTCTTTGATAAGGTTATATCGCTGGCGGGAGATATCCTGATATTCGTCAACTATTATATATTTGTAACCAAGACGTTCCTTGGCAATCTTCTTTTTTCGTATGAGTTCTGTAGACTCATTAATCATATCTTCGAAGTCTGTACAGTTATCCTGAATTAAATATTTCTGATATTCAAGATAGCAAGTGCGGCAAATATCCAGGAAAAGTCTTGTTCTGACATTCTGAATCTTAGACTTAAATATATCAAAGTGTTCTTCTTTATATCCCTGTGTCTTAAAGTTGGAAATGAAGTTACATATCAGGTTTACGAGTCTTGCGATATACTTGGTCTCTTCTGAATTGACAATCTTTTGGTAGACCTCTTCTGAAGGCCTTTTGTTTAATTCATATCCTTTGGCGATAAGTTCCTCTTTCAGATGCACAAGATAGTCCGTACCATCATTGTATTTAGAGAATGTATATATCAGATCTGTCTTGTGCTTTCTATGAAGCAATATCTTGTCATTGATACGTTTCTTGTATTTTTCAATATCTTCCGGACTATAAAGATTGTTCGTGCCGCTTTGTGTAATGCCGAAGTGCTCGATATATGAGACTTTATCTCCCTGTCGGATTACGAAATCCGGAGTATATGGTTTGTTTGAGTCCAGAATCTGGTATTGATAGAACGGCTCATATTCGTAGTCGATCTGATTCAGATATAGAAAGTTTGCGATGTTTACCTCTTCCTGAGACCTGAGAATCTCATTGTTCAGGGTCTTTACTTCCTTGGTCTTGTGGTCGATTACCTGCTGAATATATTCCTGTACATTACTTTTAATCGTAGAAAACTCAGTCCTTGAAATGAACTGAAAATATTCTGCCAGGTCTTTTCCTTCGTATGGAGCAGTAAAATATGAACCGAAAAAGAGAATCAATTTATCAACGAGTTCTGAATCACGTATAACATTTTCTTTCAGGTAACGATTTATGACGCTGAACATATATCCTCCTTCAACAATCCTTTTATTTCCATCTTCATTGATGTTCATAATCGAATTACCAATAGAATGGAAAGTAGAAATAGGACAATTGATTTTTAGGTTGTGATTGACCCTTTCCTTCAGTTCATTAACGGCTTTATTTGTAAATGATATTACTAGGATTTGTTTTGGATTTACTCCTTGCTTTTCAACAAGATATTTGACTTTAGCCGCAATAGTTGTAGTCTTGCCTGCTCCTGCACCAGCGATGACAAGAGTATAATCCTCGTTTGATAGAATAACCTCTCTTTGTTCATTGTCAAGCATTATATTCGGATCGCATTCTTTTAATATCAGATCTAGATATTTTTTTTCGCCTTTAATATGCTTTCGCACAAACTCATCATTGTGCTTCTTTATAAAGTCGGGTACATTAGCGATATCTGTCATCTTTCTATATGTTTCAGAGAATCGCTCTATAACGTTCAGATCAAGATTATTTGTCTCAACGTATGTTTTTAGCATCTGTGACTTGTTTAGGGTGTCAATAAATGGCGGTAATGATGAATACTCTTTAACCAACCCATTGTAGTCACTTCTGGCTATGAATCTATCTTCACTTAATATGGAATTCAGACTGTTGCTAAACTTAAGTATTTGTTTATATTCATCAGGATAATTTGCTGATATCTTTGTGCCAGCAAGATTATTCAAACGCTTAAAGCCGAAAATTCTAGATAGTAGTCCCATAGACTATCAATGAGGTAAAGGTCATCCATTTTCACAAAAGTAATAAAAATCAATGGACCAACAAATATGCATTGGGAGGGAAATATGGGGAGAAAATATAAAAAATCGCCATCCCATATACCTTAGAGGGTGATTAATATGATTCAGTTGAGATTCTAAATGTACATCATCTTTACAACGCCCTCAATGTCAGAACTACAAATGCAATGTAAAGGCAAACCAACAGGGCGCCTTCTATGCGGTCTATCTGTTTTTTCTTGAAGGTGAATGCAAAGAGGAATATCAGTATTGATGATACCATCAGGGTTATCAGATCCAATGGCTTTGTGCCAGCCATTACCAATGGGTGGATGGTGGCGCTGCCTCCAAGGATGAGGAAGATGTTGCTTACATTTGAGCCAATAACATTACCAAGTGCCTGGTCTGTGTTCTTTTTGTAGGCTGCCACAAGGCATGATGCAAGTTCAGGAAGGGATGTGCCTCCAGCAACGATGGTTACGGCAATTACAGCATCGGATACTCCCAGACTCTTTGCAATGGCAGAGGCAGCATTTACAAACATGTCCCCTCCGAATACAAGTCCGCAAAGGCCTCCCAATATCATTAGGGATGCAAGCCAGATTGGTGCAGTTTTCTTGCTTCCCGACAGGTTGTCTGGATTATCAGTTGTTGCCCCTTGTGAACTGCTGGAATAGATTGTATATGCCATAAATACTCCGAACAGGGAGAGAAGCAATATGCCTGAGACTCTGGATATTGTATTTACTGCCGTTCCGTCGAGCCAAGTACTGCATCCGAAGGTGCACAATACAAATGCTGCAAGCAGTGCAAACGGTATATCTTTTTTGACATTGTTTGATGTGAGCCTGATAGGGGAGAAGAGTGCTGTTGCTCCAAGAATCATAAGGGTGTTGAAGATATTTGAACCCAATACGTTTCCAACAGCAATGTCTGCGTTCCCTTTAATTGCCGATGCAAAACTTACAACCATCTCAGGAGTTGATGTTCCAATACCCACAATGGTCATTCCAATTATGAAATCTGAGAGGCCGGCTCTCTTTGCTATGGCACTTGCTCCATCTACCAGATAATTTGCACCTGTAAGAATCAGTACAAGTCCCAGAACCAATAATAAAATGTCAATCATAGATGATATTATGGTTAAATATTCCCGATAATTTCAGGACCGGATAAATTCCAAAACCGTGCTACCCCCCTGGCCGCAGGGGGAGGGGCCCGCACGAAGTGTGGGAGGGGTTGTTTTGGAATTTAATTCAGGTTCTGAAATTATATATTATTAAAACACAAATACCGGATATAGTTTACCCGGTATTTGCAAGTATTATAAATGTCTATTATTTATACTCGTCCCAGCTCTTGATCTGGATCTTGTCAAGAGGAACATTGCAGAATGCGCTGATGAAGGCACTTGCAAGACGGGCGTTGGTAATGAGCGGAATATTGAAGTCCACTGCGGCACGCCTTACCTTGTAACCGTTCTCCAACTCCTCCTGAGTAAGGTTCTTAGGTATGTTCACCACCATGTCAATCTGCTTGTTGGTAAGCATATCCATTGCCTGAGGCTCCATAGAAGGCTCAGTTGGCCAGTAAACTCTGGTTGCAGGGATATTATTCTCAACAAGATATTTGTGTGAACCGCCGGTTGCAAACAGGTTGTAACCTTTGTTTGCAAGGAGTTTTGCTGCAGCAAGAAGATCTGCCTTGTTCTTTGCATCTCCTGTAGATAGGAGGATGTTCTTCTCAGGAATCCTGTATCCAACAGAAAGCATAGATTTTAGAATAGCCTCGTTTGTATCATCACCCAAGCATCCTACCTCACCTGTAGAAGCCATGTCAACGCCAAGTACAGGGTCAGCTTTCAAAAGACGGGCAAATGAGAACTGTGAAGCCTTGATACCTACATAGTCGAGGTCAAATGCACTCTTGTGAGGAATCTCATAAGGCTCACCAATCATTGCTTTGGTAGCAAGTTCAATGAAGTTTATCTTAAGTACTTTTGATACAAATGGGAAACTTCTCGATGCCCTTAGGTTACACTCAATAACCTTAATGTCATTCTCCTTTGCAAGGAACTGGATGTTGAATGGTCCGGTAATCTGGAGAGCCTCAGCAATCTTGCGTGCTATTTTCTTGATTCTGCGGGCTGTCTCAACGTAAAGTTTTTGCGGAGGGAACTGGATTGTAGCATCACCTGAGTGAACGCCTGCAAACTCAATATGCTCAGAAA
>SUYX01000025.1 GCA_015060225.1 Bacteroidales bacterium
GGTCAACCTCTTCGTCGGGAAGCAAACTTCCATTAATGAAAATTTCATCCGAAAGAGTCTGAGGTTTAACAACAATCGCATTCACGTTAAGGATGTTCTTGTTAGTCTTTCCCTTTGAAATTTTGTCTGCGGCAGCAAGTTCTTTATTCTCTTTAGGGAGCGAAGAATAGACGCCCCAAGCCGCCAATGAAACAAGGATCAGCGCTACCAATCCCCACTTTGCTTTGTTTTTCATCGTTTTTTAGGTTAAATGGAACGGATTGTTACTACAAAAAAAGTGCCCGAACAGGACACTTTTGTATCAAAAATCACTTTCTTTTCGGATTTTTTGGGAACCAGCCTTTTTTTACCCGTTCCCTTTGTTCAAACACTTCGAGAATGGACCAGAAGGAAGAGAAGGCGGTTACTCCAAGCATTATTGATGCCATATTGTTCTGTATATACACAGACAATATTGTGCATGCCACTCCAAGAATCAGGAACCCCCACCAGCATTTTATACCAAAGAAGTATTCTCCCTTTATTACCAGAGGATGGAACAGCCCTATTATGAGGAATGTGCACAATCCGGTGAGCAAACCTTCGAGATTGTATGTTTCAATGAATTCCATATTTCCTATAGTTCAAATGATACTGTAACTCCGTATTCTGCAGCCCTTCCTTGTGAGAAGAATGCATTTCCTACAGAAACAAAATAGAATGCATTATAGTTTGTGCCTGTAAGATTCTTGCTCCACAATTCTACAGAAAATTTACCTTTTTCTGCATAAATTGATGCGTTCAGGAGTGAATAGAATTTTTGGGTGGAGAGGTTTCCCTCATCCCAATAGATTTTTCCTGTTCCGTTGTAGCCCAGTCTCAATTGCACTTTGTCTGCCACTTTGCCTGCATTCCAGAATGTGTATGAGGCATTGGCTGCCAAGGTGTTTTGAGGTACATACGGTACATATTTATCCTTGTAATTGTTTATTCCGTCGTCATATTTTACAAATTTGGCTGATGTATGGCCGTAAGATACTCCCAAGTTCAGGGATGGAGTCAATTGGGCGTTTATGGCAATTTCCCCACCAATGCTCCTTGTTTTTCCGGCATTGGTCATCATCCTTCCTGTTGTTTTGCCGTCGGGAAAAATTGTGAGCTGCTGGTCTGTGCAGTCTATATAGAAAAGGGCTGCATCTGCATTCAATTTGCCGGATAGGAGGGAGAGGTGTGTCCCAACCTCATAGTTCCAGCTGTATTCAGGTTTGTATGTGATTACCTCATCTACAGGGTATCCTGGAGTTGTTCCACCCCCCTGCATTCCTCCACCCATGGAGCCGAAAGCTCCACCGGCCTTCTCCATAAGGTCTGCCATGAGGTCCGATTTCAACTGGTTCTGCAGGATGTCCGAGAATATCTGGGTGTTGTATCCCCCTGCCTTGAAACCGCGTGTGACTGTAGCATAGATGTTCCCTTTTTTGCCCAATGAGTACTGGACTCCAAATTTTGGAAGTACCTCAAACCAGTTTTCAGACAATTTGTCATCCATAGTTGTGTTTACTCCGCTCTCCACTTTAATTTCTCTCGGAGGCATCATCGGATGCATCTGTACAGTCATGCTGTAGATATAATCTACCGAGCTGTTGGAGAGGTAATTGAGCTTGGCCCTCTCATAATCGAACCTCACCCCTGCAGTAAAGGTGAATTTTCCTGCATTGAGTTGTGACTGATGGTAAAGGGCTGCTCCCATTACAGGCATGTCAAATGTGCTTGAGAGGTCAAATTCATCCTGTGCAAACTGCAGCCTGGCTGTATTCATAGGGGCTGGCATCCCCTGGAACATTCCGTTTATACCTCCCAGAATGAGGTTGTTGATACCATCTTTTTTGAACCTTACAGGGGCATCCATCTCCATCTCCTTGTGGAACAGTGTTACACCGGTAAGCCATTGCCATTTGCGCTCTTGTTCACTCCTTTTTATGGTAAAGTCCTGTGTGAAGGTATTCTCGTGCTGGGCCTGCTTTAAGGTGAACATGCCGGCAGGGGTGAAGTCCTGGTCCAAGGTCATGCAGTCATCAAGGTATTGCCATGTTGTGACGCTTGAAAGGATATGTTTTCCGGTGTTGTAGCTTACCGACAAACCGTTTGATATGGTTGTCCTTTCATAGCCGCACTCATCATTGTAATTCACCGGCTCAAGGGTGTTGTCGGCAGAATTGTAGAGTCTGTAGGCATATCCCCCCTGGTCCACTCTCCCAATCAGGAATGAATTATCTATTGTAAGTCTGCTGTTTGGGGTGTAGATGAATCTGAACCTTCCGCTTGCACTCTCTTCATCATCACACTTTTCACCGGTATATTCATTGGTAAAGAATCCCCCTCTGCTCAGGTAATTTCCCCCTATACTCAAGGCAACTTTATCGGATGGTTTCATATACACTGAGCCTTTTATGCTGTATGTCTCTCCACTGCTGTATCCGGCTGAGAACCTTGCTCCCTGGTACACTTTTGGTGAGAGGGTATATACATTTATTATGCCCCCTATGGTGTTGCGCCCGTAAAGGGTACTTTGTGGGCCGCGAAGCACTTCAATGCGCATTATGTCCCACAAATCTGTATCAAACCCGTTCTTGTTCAGATAAGGGATATTGTCTACATACATCCCTATGGCAGGGTGGTCAATCCTGCTGCCCAAACCCCTTATGTAAATTGAAGAGGTCATTTTTGATCCGTAACTCGGTATATGCAGGTTTGGTGTCTGCATAGAGGCATCGTGGAGCGATACCACCTGTCTCCGCTCAATCTCCCCAAGTTTGATTGTGGTAGAGGAGAGGGGATCCTCCCTCAGATCATTCTTCTGTTTCATTTTGGCCACCACTGCAACCTCAGAAAGGACGGTAACTGTATCTTTTTTGTTTTCTGCAGCTTTGTAGCTGTCACTTGCTGCAAAAGATGGCACATAGGCAGTAACTGCAAGTGCCAGAATCAGGAGACTTCTGTACATTTTATCCGTTGTTTGTTATGGATGCAAATGTACACCACTCTTCATCCCGACAATATAATGTAAAAATCAGATATTAGGATAAATCAATCATTTTGCCGGTATTCAGATGGAGTCATCCCCTCGTGCTGCCTGAACTTTCTGGCAAAGTACGACTGGTCCATGATTCCCACCTTGGCGGCAATTTCACCTAGAGGAAGATCTGTCCCTTTAAGGAGAAGTCTGGCTTCCTGGATTATAGCCTCCTCAATCCATACCGAGGGAGATTTGCCGGTAGCCCCCTTTACAACCTTGTTCAGGTGATTTGGGGTAATGCCCAATTTCCTTGCATATTCCGCTACAGGGAGATTATGGTTGCCTCCCCCCTTGAACAGCTCGTTGAGGAACCTGTTGCATATTCCGTTGTTGTGGTTTATTACCTCCTTTATGGTGCTGCGGTATATGACATCTGCCTCAGTGAGCACTACTGTAAGGTATGCCTTTATGATTTCAGGATTGGGCTGGGTAGAGGAATATTCTTCGTAAATGCGGTCAAACAGGGGAATTTGTCGGGAAAAGGCATCCTCTCCAAGTTCAATCTTGGGTGATCCCCAGATGCGGAGGAAATCATATTTGGCAAGGGCGTTTTCAGGGGTGTTTGTTCCCGATATGAATGTGGTACTGAACCCTCCCATATATCCTGTGGCCCTCTCAAAGTATTTTATTGAGAAAACCTGCCCTGCAGGAATGATAACAATTTCATGCTCCTTTATGAGATATGTCTTTCCTCCAATCTCTGCCAGTACTGTGCCGCTGAGAAGGAAGAAGAAACAGTGTATTGGGGAGCGGGCAGGGGAGGAGTTACTGTTGTGGTGTACCTGTGTGCTGTGGTGTGGTGCTGCCTGGTGCGGTTGAGTTCCTGCCAGTTTCCTTATTATGAATGATTCCCTTTGCATAATGCAAAATTAGGAAAAATTACTCATTTAAAGAATGGGTATATAAAAAGAGGGGACCGGCCGGTCCCCTCTTGTAGGTATGGTAGAAATGTTATATTGTTTCTTTATGGGAATCAAGGGTAAGATATGTGACAACAATCATGAATGAACCCAAGGCCATTGAGAAAAATGCTCCTATGCAGCAGCAGAATATTCCCAAGTAATAGAACAGTACATACAATAGGGCAAGCAAGAATATATTCCAGAAATTGCCTTTGGTCATATTCCAGCTTTTTTTAAGAGTTTCCGATAGTCCGTCTTCTGGGTGTTCCAGTACATGTATCATAGCCAAGGACAGACGTATGTACACATAAATGCCGGGAATAATGCACATAATTGTACCAATTGTTGAAAATATACCTATAATTATCCCTATAAGGATAAAGTTGACATATGTCTGGACTGGCATCTTGAATCCTGATAAATTGAATTCATGCATCTCGCCTTTTGTGAGTTTCAACACTATATTGAGTATCCCTCCAAAAAATAGGGCGTACAGGATTCCACACAACAATGACAGTTTGATGTACTTTACTAAAAAACCGCTGTATAGGGCAAGGAGCAATTCCGGATCATCATGTTGTATGGCATTCATATATTCATGAGCTGGGAAATCTGACAAGCAAATCACCTGATAAATCAATGTCACTACAAACAGCACGGCTGCAATGACAAATCCGTGCTTTTTTGACAATTCCCAAGCTTTGCTTAAAATTTGGGAAATACTAAGTTCAACATGTTCCATAAAAATATAAGTTGCTTTTCAATACTCAAATATACATAAATAATCGGGTTCAAAGTTATCTCAGATAAAATTCCTTATCACTCCCCAACACATGAAGAGTGCAAATGCGGTGAAAAATACCCTGTCTCTTGCAGCCCATCCTACAATTTTGAACCGGCGAGTGCCTGGAATGTTATTGCCGATTACCCAAAGGATGAAGTAGGGGAGAGATATCCATAATCCGGGGTTGTAATTCCATGCACTGCCTATATTGCCATGCAGCAGCTCATGAACGGCTCTCTGGGATCCGCACAGAGGACATTGCCACCCGGTCAATTGGAACAATGGACATTTTACCGGCCAGCTTTCGCCCGCCGGTGTCCCAAAGTACAGGGCCAGCACCGCAATTGCGAAAAAACAAATTGCAATGATGGTACCTTGTCCCGGCCTCTTGTTTTGTGGATGGATGGAATTGTCACTCATATGATACAAAAATAGTGATTTTACTGGCATTTTCCCTTCCTAAAGTTGATAGGGTTTTTAAGTAAGGCTTTCCCCTTCCAACCGTTTCCTGTCATCCTCCGTTTCGTCACCATCCAACCGTTGGATTGTATAGCCTGTTTTTGCACTGATATATTTGGCCCACTTCTTCCATTCTCCTGTGTGGCACATTCCATCGGGAACAGTATGGATAAGTTCATGGATAAGGGTATTTCTCAGAGATTTTTCTGTGTTCTGCAAAGTGTGTCCGGAAATCTCAATGTAGTAATCATATTCCGTGTACCTCTTCAGACTCCCTTTGGAGCAACATCTTCCGTATTTGCAGTGTGATCCTATCAACCTCACTTCCGGGCATATAGATTTGGAAATAGGGACACCCAGTTCATTCATAAGTGCTATGCTCTCTGCCAGCATGCGGTTAATCCGTGCATCCGTCTTGGGGCCATCCCACTTGTAACTGCGTCTGGTGCGTTTAGGTTTCTCCTCCTTATCCATATCAAACCATGAGGGAACGAGAACTCCTGCACACAATAACAATATGAGTATGAAAACTACTGTGAACAACATAAAAATTATTGTTTCTTGTACTTACTCAAACGCTCTTCCAATTCTTCCTGTGGCATAAATGATATAAGTGGATAAACTACTGCTCTTTTAGGATAGTCTAAATAAAGATGTACAGTGCTATCCTTCTGATAGTAGAATCTCACATATCCCAATTCTTCGCTATAATCAATAGTGGCGATATTGTACCACGTAGCTTCCGCATCTTCTTGCTTTCCAAGATATTCTTCTATATAGTGAAACTGTGTAGTATCATCAAAGATTGAAATAAGCCCTTGGTCTAGGTACATAGCATATTTTGTGGTATCTGATATTAATTTACCCCACTCCTTAAGAGAACCATCCTCGTTCAATTTAGCTATTGCGACACTGCTAATCCATCCATGGAAAATATGCGGTATTTCATAGCCTAAGGTATCTGTTGTACCTTGCACGGCATTCTCCTGTTTCTTCTGGTTATTACAGGACAATAGCACTGCCAAACAAGTTAATAGTGAGAATATCTTCTGTATAGCTAATGTGTACAATGTATTTCCTGAAAAAAATTTCATATATAGTTAGTTTTTTAATTCTCTTATTTCTGGTAGTCTTATAGTGTTTTATCTATAGCAAACTTTTAATATCCACATCGTTGCAAACTAAACGAAAACCAATCCTATCTGATGCTAGCTTTTCTGACCAATATTCCTCATAATTATATGTGCTATATCCATTAACAACAGAACCTGTATATATTCTTTCTTTATTAATTTTCCCTCCTTTGATAACATCTTTACTATTAACTCTTTTACACAATTCCCCTATATTTCCAAACATGTCATATAAACCAAGAGTGTTCGGTTGTTTCAATCCCACGGGAAAAGGTTTCTTAACATCTATCCAAGCATAGTTTGATATTTCTTCATATGTTTTGCTTTCCAGATGAAAATCATTAGTTCTCCCACCATGTGCTGCATAATCCCATTGATATGAAGTAGGCAAATCAAACTTTAGTCCTGTTATGCGATTAAGCTTAGCAATGAATCTTAAGCATTCTTCATAAGAAACATTATAAACGGGTAAGTCCTCATCTTGAACATCATAACTTGAGGGATCATATCCCATTATAAGAGTCCATTCTTTTTGAGTAACAGGATATCTTGAGATATAGAAGGACTCTATTTCTACAGCCTTTGGGGATGCTCTTTCTATAATAGATCCTCTAAATGTTTTTACATCATAGATTTTTTCCAGATATATTCCATTTTCAACTAAGACCATATTCCCGACAAGTTTTTCTATGACAGACTTATCAGGAATGCTATCATCCTTAATATCATCAATTGAGAATGTAGGAATAGATAAAGGACTATTGGCAATAGTTCTCATAGATCCAAAAGTTATGCGTTAATCTAATTTTAACATGCTCTTTACGATATTTAGGACAGCTTCATGAGCCAACTCTCCCTCTGAAATAATCTGCTGTTTCGTAAACATAGGATGATTTGAGGCAACTATAGGAGCTTGTCTTTTTAAGTTTTGTAGTAGTGGGTCATTACTATCTGTATCCCATGCTTTGTAAATATCACTGATGAGTGCTAAGTCAAAGAATTGCTGCTCCTTTAGTCTGCCTCGATAACCACCTATTGGTGCATTGCATGCAAGATTAAAAGTCATGTTTAATTTTGCCATAGCTTTAAAAACTATGAAGGCACGGAATTTATTTCCTAGAGCGCGAACATTTGCAGGAAATGAGCGGTCATTGGCCACACGACTACTATAATAATAGCAAAGCATGATAGGAGCATCTGAGCCAATTTTCAATGTAAACATTTCAAAAAATGCACTCATAGCAATAGCATCAGTAGGAACATCACAAGGAGGACACATCCATTCATTTTTAGATAATTCATTTGCAAGTTGTGTTAATATTCTAGCAGTATCCGCTGAAGGATCTTTTCTTACTGCTGCATAAGAAATGTGTATCTGAGAGTAATCTCTCAAAAGTTTTGATATAGTACTCATAAATGTTTTAGTTATTTATTTGTTCGCGATTTACTTCCCTCAATGCGTTTTTTGAATCTGTCATTATAGAAATATCTGAACAAGTGCAGAATTAAGCTTTGCTTTAAATTGGTATTATTAATATTTTCTACTTTTAGACACAAAGGGATATAATGTGTATAAAAACGCCAAGTAATATCGTCTTCCTCAACTGATTTGGAAAATTTAAGAAACAACTTATTGCCAAATGCAGATGAAGATGGTAATCCAACTGCTAGTATAGGTAATGTATAATCCCTTGATGCTAGTGTGTCATCTATTGATTTTCCGTATGAACTCTCTATTTCCTTTATTGCATCATGTTCGGTAAATATCGTTCCATGCTCATATTCCTCAGTATAAAAATATCTACCTGTATGCTCTTTCCACCAAAGGTTAACCTCTTCTTTAGAATCAAATATCACATAACCTGTTCCCCTTAAATTTTGAAAACAATGTTTAGCATAGTAATGATGCTCTCTAAGAAACTGATTTTTAGCACTTAAGGCATCAGGAGCATCTGGATAGTAGTATCTCATAGAAAATCAGTTATTAGAATAATCTTACGTAGATTTCATCAGGTTTTAAATCTACGATTGTATCTGTACGATTATCTGCACCATAAGTTATAGTTCCTGAGCCTAAGATAATTCCATAAACCATTCCAGAGTTCCTAACGCTATTGATATATTCCTCGCTCGCTTTTTCAATTAAGATACCAACTAGTCTTTGATCTTTTATATAAACGAAAGTTATATTTCCATGCCCCAATGCATTTTGAGAATTTAACTCAAAAGTCTGGAAGTGTTCAACAGTTCTAACCTTGTCTATAATATTTCTGTTAGCTTTTTTAAGATTAGATATCTTGAATGTTATATTTAATTCTTTACACAACTTCGTAAGTTGAGATATTATATAATTATAATCCGCCTTAGTGTATAGGACAGGCTTAGCTACTTTATTATAATTTTTAACATTATCTGTAGGACAATAGACAGGCCTTACAGATTGGCAAACAGTCATAAGATTATATCCATAAATCACTTGACTATCCGAAATGTGTAATTGATATGCTGAATTACAATCTTCAGAAGCCTTTGTAGATGACCAATAAAATCCCCCTCTAACCTTATTACCAAATCGATCTTCATTTCCTGCCAAAGGCAATAAAATGCTGTTCTTGTTTGGCCCAGTCACTCTAAGAGCTTTACCCATTAATGCAAATTCAAATTCGCAGTTTTCCATCAATTCAATTATATAATCAATTGTTGGAATTTGCCATCCATGGCCATATATTTTTTCTGCTAAATCAATTTTCATTGAAGATGGTATGGCAACGGGAGCACGTAATGAAGTAAGATGGTTCACTTCTGGTATTATCTCTTTCCAAGAATATAGAGTACCCGCTTCATAGCATTCTTTTGCTCCTATATTACAGTCGCCCCACATTACTGATAATCCTAAATTTATTGCTCTCATTATTCAGATATTTATATGAGCTCCACCGATTAGTCAATAATTGGCAAATCCAACTTTTGGTGCATATAGTTGAAGAATAATTCTTCTTTTTTCGTTACCACTCCATCAGCAATAATTATTTGAGCCATAAATTTAGCAACATAGGCCTTTTTCAATGTATCCATATTCTTTAAACAATTAGTCATTGTTTGTTCAGACAATCTGCGTGATGCTTCAACATCTGCAGTTGTAATGCCCATGATTCTATTAACTTCATTGATGATAGAGATTTCTCTAGGATCACGATTTCCATCAACAATCATAACAGCACAAAGTGTCTGATAAAGTGATTGTTTTTCCAAAGAAGTAAAGGCTGAAAGAGCCATTTTGTCATAATAAGTTAAATCCATAGTGTATTGTTTTTTAGTCTGTTAATCCATCGTATTCAATATCTACTTCTCTGTCGTATAAGTGCAAAACACATTTAACTACTTGTCTATTTTTGAGGTGAAGAGTAATTCCATAATCCTTGTTGTCAAACGCAACAACACCCATTGCTTTAAGTTGAACCCCACGCAGTTCTATAGTGTTCCCCCTATCTGCCACCATTTCCATAAGTTTAGGTTGCATCTGCTGGGTTGGTGTTAGCATATCCATATTCCACATTGTAACCAGAAAGCCCTCTTTGGGAGAGACATCTAATCCGTTAAACATCTCCTTAAAGACCTTGTTCTCTATTTTAATCGTACGATTACAATATTGATCTCCCATAACAGGGATGCCATTCTGATAGCGTTGATGATGAGTTGATTTTAAAACTAAATCTACCAAATGTTTTTGACTTTAATTATGCTTTTATTTTGACATAAAGACGAATGTTTCTAGATGTATAAGCACCATCGTTCTACACATCATTTTTTACATAACATATATTTATATCGAAAATTATTGTACACCATTCCTATCTTCGTATTCCAACGATGATAGTATAATCACAATCCCTCTATTTAAATTTTCCTTTTGATAACCAAATCTCAAATTAGAATAAATCCATGGACAATGTTTTTTAGCAAACTCTTTTTGTAGAAGTGGTACAAATTCTGTGTTAACTAAATTATCTATTCCACTCTGTGTGTTATAATTATAGAGATGATTTGTCTTCTTATCAATGAGATCAAACCATGGAACTATCGCTATTCTTGGTTCTTTTCCTACAGAACTGAATTGAATATCAACAATACCATGAGTCTCTATATGACTGTTGTCTTTCCAAAACCTCAAGGTAAACATATCTCGATTGAACATATTTTGCTGTATTTCAATCGTGTTTAGATTTTTACACACTGAACTGAAGTATTGTAAAAAGTTAAACATATATTGCATTAGAAAATATTCTGTTGCATTACAAACTTTAAGATAGATTAGTTTGTTTATGGCACTATATAGAGTTTGTAGGCTATGATGATAGTTCCAAGACATTAGGATAGTGTAAACAATGCTTCTTTTAGGCCAATCAGGTAGATGTTTTAACTCATAATAATAATCATACATGGATATATTAGAGTTTGCAATAATATTCCAATTTTCAAATTGTTCCCATAAATAATTACCCCAAACAGTGGAATTTTCTTTTGTAATCGCTGTTATAAGATTACCAATAGCTTGTCTCTGTAATAGTGATGGGCCATTTGCCATATCTTTAAAATATTACACTCTCCAATTCCCAGATGAAAGCAGATAAAAAAAGAAGGTGTGGGAACTTATTGCTTTATCCTAAAATCAGGCTTCTCGCATTGCCTACGGTATGGATAAAGCAATAGCAACCACACCAAAGGATATGTAAAACCCAATAAGAGCTGTACACGCCAAAGATGTAGTGCTACTGCTATCATCTTCATACCGTTTCAAATTTTGCGAGAATTTGATTTTAGAAGATAATTTCAATAACACCTTTTGTTCAACATGTCCTTCTAATCCACAACAGGGACTAGAATTGCCACAAATTTAGTAAAAAGATGTGATGTTGTAAAGGGGATATAATTATTTGTTATAAAATATGTTCCTAATAGCACATGGCAGTTTCTGACTTACCAATATGGGTGCTTTAATCCCGATAGGTGGTTGTATCTGGTCGTAACATTTTGAGTTTTTATCGGGAAAAGGACAGAATATCAACTCTAAATGGAAATATTTGTTATATTTGCAATAAGGCTTTAAAAGCTATTTATTATGTCTGAGAAGGAGATGAAGTCATATAGGTTTGGTTTGGGAGAGGAACCTACTGATGAGATGTTGGAGCAAATTATGAAAGAGGTTGCTCAAGAGGCACGTGAAAGCAGCGAAAAAGCTGCAAAGGCGTATTTTGAACAGATGAGACGTAATATTGCTGAGCAAAGGGTTAAGTGGGCAGAACATATAAACAGCATTGTAAATGCTTAAAGATAAACACAAACCTGAAATGATTATTATTGCCGGGCCTAATGGCTCAGGCAAAATTTTTGTGAACAAGAGTTTTTTACATCACGAATGGGCTGTGGGTACAACTTATATCAATCCAGATGAAGTTGCCAATGAAATGTTTGGTATTGTTTAGTGGGCTATAGCATAATACTTTATGCTTATGATTATAAATTTTTTTGTTCAATTATTAGTGTCTGTCCTATCAAACTTGTTAACTTGGATTCTTGTAGGATTTTTAGATAGTCATAAGTTCGAATAGAAACAGAATGTTGAATAGATTAATCTACGAGTTCATAGCATGGAACAAGGTTTTAGGTTGTTATTTAGTTCGTGCGATCGCTACCTATATTAAATGAACTTATTTAATAACTAGCTATATGCCCACTTTTTTATAGCGTATTGATATATATTGTCATTACATCGAATATTATTAGTAGGTAATGTGTGGGGCAACTGAGAAAGTAGGTGGACCCACAAAATCATTGACCTATAAAGTCTCCAAATGGAGGGAACTTAGCTTCCATATTTTTTTGAGGTTATTGTTAACTCCTCAATATTGAGTATTTGTTTCCACTGCAATTTTCCTCCCGATGAACCTTTTTTCCACCAAGACAGTGGCGCATCTCATCTTTTCCAAATGCGTATCTTGGGCGGGATTGTGCTCGCCCTGCGGTCTGTGCATTCCCTTCCCGCTCACCGCGGGGGCGCTTTCAAGAAATTGTTATGGAAGAGGGCAGAGCAGCGTTGCTGCTCTTTCTTTTTTCATGCCTTTCCACTCCCTGCAAGCAAGCTTGCGTGAGTTCCAATGCATAAAAAAAGGCATCGCTGATGCGATGCCCTCTTCCATTTGATGTGCTTGAGCGGAAAACGGGATTCGAACCCGCGGCCCTCAGCTTGGGAAGCTGATGCTCTACCGACTGAGCTATTTCCGCAATTGTGGTTGCAAATGTAAGAACTTTTTGTCTGGTTTCAAAGTATACGTCCCATTTTATTTAACACGCATTGTGGTGGCAGGGTTTATTTTTCCTATGAAAATTGTGGGGAGGAGCATTACAAGCATTATTGTTGCAAATGCCACAAGGTTCATTGTGAGTACTGATGTCCACTCTATTGAGATGGGGACATGGGAGACGAAGTAGTTTTCAGGGTCGAGGGGAATTATTTCAAATCTCTGTTGCAGCACGCATAGGAGCAGGGCAATGCAGTTTCCTATTGCCATTCCCTGCAATACGGTTATGGCGGCTTTGGTGAGGAATACCTTGGATACTGCGCGGTTGCTCATTCCCATAGCCTTAAGGAGCCCTATTTGGGAGATTCTTTCAAACAGCATTATGAGCAGGGCTGATACCATGTTGAACCCGGCTACGGCCATCATTAGGGCAAGAATAATCAGTACATTCAAATCCAGAAGGTGGAGCCAGTCATAGAAAATGTAATATTTCTCCTTTAATGGGGTTGCGGCTACAGGAGTATCTTCTTCTGAAGTTTTGTTGTATATGGTTTCTTCTATTACAGCGGCGTTTTCTGCATCTTCTTCAAATCCTTTTTCCAGCAGCAGTTCATAGCCTGATATTTTTCCTTCCCATCCGTTGAGTCTGGTGGTCTGGCGGATGTCTGTTATTGCAAGGTATTTGTCAAAGTCCTGGAGCTGGGCATCAAATATTCCCACTATGTCAAATCTGCGCACCCTGGGCTGTTCTCCTGCAAAGTATGTTGTGGCTTTGTCTCCAGCTTTGTACTGGAGCATATCTGCCAAGGTTTTGGAGATGATGATTTCGTTGGAGACCCTTTTTCCCCCAAGAGAAGGGAGCCTTCCGGCAATAAGGTGTTTTGCGTAAAAATCCATATTGTATGTGGAGTCCACCCCCTTGAGTATAATTCCCCCTATCTCATCTTTTTCTTTAAGTATTCCATGGGTGTATGCAACCCCCTTTATACTCCCGACAAATGGCAGCTCTTCAAGGTCTTTCAGGTAGGAGAGGGGATGGGTTACTGGGGTGGAGGTGGAGAGGATATCCTCTCCTGGGGCAGCCAGAATATAGTCTGAGGAGTATCCTCTTGCTTTTCCCAATATTTCATCCCTGAATCCGTCTGCAACGGAAGAGGCTATGACAATAACAATAATGCTTACAGTAACGGAGAATATGGAGATTCTGCTCCCCATTTTACCCAGTTTGCCTGTGGCATCAGCTTTGCTTCCTATCCTTTTTGCAAGAAACAGATTGAGATTCATGACCTATTCTTTTACTGTTTGGCAGTACTGTCCGTACCTTTCCAATATAAGTTCTACAAATTTTAGTGTTTCGCCTCCATTGAAGCGCCCCAGTTTTACAACATCGCTCTTATAGTGCTCCTCTTCTTTCATTAGAGGTATCACCTCAGCTATATTTTCCCAGACAAGCGGATCCAGCCCTTTCTCACTGGCCAAAGCCATACAGTCTTTCATGCGTCCCTCGCCGCAATTATAAGCGGCCAAAGTGAGCTTTACAAGATTGGTTGAGTCTGCTCCTGCTTTCCGGTACAGTCTCTGTAGCCTTGCCAGATGGGAGATGCCGGCCTTTATGTTGTATTCCGGATCATAGATGTCATCTATGCCGTAAGTTTTTGCCACTGCCTCCTTTATCTGCATCAGCCCAATTGCCCCCCGGCTCGAACTCACCCCCATCTTGAATTTTGATTCCTGATATATGAGCGAGCATATAAGTCTCCAGTCCCATCCCACAATGTTGGCATATTTCTTTACATATGCATCATAAGGTGATATTGTTGTTCGGGAAATTGGAGCCCCGTTGCGGTCTGCTATCCTGTAGCTTTTATGGTATCTTTGGGCATGTTCGTATTCCTGTGTCTGCTTGAAGTAGGGGAACCAGTAGTTGAGTGTCTGTACAATGTTGTAATTGTCTTTCCTTACCACACATACATTTTCCCTGCTGTCAAGTATTGAACTGGAAACAACCTCGTCTTCAAAAATGACAGGTACCGTATCTTTTTCAGCGTTCAGGACAAGCATGTCTATTTTGCCGGTAATTAGCTGTACCCATTGGGCCATTGCATCCTGCTCCACAATGTTCAACTGTATCCTGCATTTCTGGTGCTGCTCAAATCTTTGGAACAGTTCATATAGGTAACCTATGCCATATCCTCTGGATTTCAGAGTTTTGTCAAGCATTATTGAACAGTTGAGGGTGTCACCGGCAAACAGCAATGGAGAGGGAATATCAGCCTTCTCAGCCTCCCATCTTGGGAATGAGATGAAGCAGAACGCAAGTACAAAAGCAAATGTGTACTGGAAATATTTGTTTCTCCAAAATTTGCCCATGGGCATTTATTTTACATAAAATGGCCAGTGTATTCCCAATTTGAGGATTTTTTGCGATCTTATATATCTGAACGCAGAGAAATAGTCGCTGTCCGGCCATCCCTGGGCTGCATTCAAATATTTCACAAATATGCTGGCCCGTTTCCATTGCATGTTTATGAAAGCATCAATGTATGGGGTATTCCCTATCTTTTCCGTTTTCTGGTTGTAGAACACTCCAAGTGCAGGGGAATATCCTTGTGCATAATAGTCTGAGGTATATATTGCATTTGCCCCCATTTGTACATTAAGGACATCCTTTACAAGCCAGAACTGGAAATAGTACCTCAAATCAAGTGCAAGTTCCGGCAGAGGGACTACATCTTCATCTGAAGATACCTGGAACAATATCTTGTTGTCAAAATGGAATTTCCACAATTTGAAATCCTTTTTAAGGTATGCTGTAAGTATGCTCATGGATTCAGGGTTCTGCCTTATTATGGAAAGGGAATCAAAATATGTATTGTTCTTGAGCATTGCATACCCTACAAATGCCTCCATTTTCCAGTCGGGAATCTCAATTTTTCCCTCTATGCGGGTTTGTGTTGTCTTCTCAAAGTTGTTGTTCCATACATAATGGTTTGTATAGATATTGTTGAAGAAGTAATTGGGCCGCTGCTGGGAAATGTGCAGTTTTCCTGTAAGGTGCATTCCTTGTCTCATCCCTTTTGGATATGACGAGAACTTCACTTTTCCGTCTATTGAGAAATCGTTCTGGTAGTATCCTGAAAAATTGAAGACGCCAATTCCGTCCCAGCTGAAATACCTTCTGAATTTTCCCCCAGCACCAAAGTACATGTACATGTTGTTCTGTTTCTCATTTGAGTTCCCCTCAAGGAAAAACTGCTGTCTGAATCCGTAAAGATTAAGATACTGGTGCCCGATACCACCGCTGATGGTGGATATGATTGCATCTTTTGCCCAAGGCTGCATGTTTATGAAAAACCTGTTCTCCAGCTTGAAAACCCTCATTGAGTCTGCACTTGTTGTAGGGTTTATGTAGAACTTGTTGTGGTAGAAAGCCCTGGCTATGGAGTCTGTTGCAGAGATGTTGTCATTGTACTTCTTGCTGTAAATTGAGGCATCAAAACTGTGCCCTATATATGCCATTGTACCGTCACCAAGCTCCTTGTCATCGTTTACCTCCAATGTGTCGGCCTTCTGAAGGAATTTGAAAGGGATGCCGTATGAGTGTGTAAGGAAAAAGGTGTTCCTTTTCAAGGTATTGTTGGCATCTTTGAGTGTAATTGGGATGATTTTGGCATCAACCAATGTGTCCAGCACCATTGACGGGTCTGAAATGCCGCCGTTTTCATCTCTCTTTATCCTGTTGAACAGGTACCCTCCTTGTGCAACATACCGTTTGCCAAGGTAGTTTCCGGTGATTGCCAGAGTACGGTTGTCTGTCCTTTCACTCTCCAGCATACCGGCTGAACCGTATCTCTGGTAAAGGAAGTTTACATTGAATGATGGGGTGAAATTCTGTGTATGCAGGAATCTTATGTTGGATTCCTCCATCTTCTTGTTTGCAAACAGAGTACCCCAGTACGCCAGCTCCGTATAAGGAGTCTTGGTGTTGTAGAAGGGGAGTGTCTCCGGCGTGTATGAATATGGAAGGTAATACTCAAAGAATGGGAATTCCTTCATTTGTGGCCTGAGAAACCAGTTGTTGTATAGCATTGCAGAACCGGAAACTCCGAGCCATGTTGCTCCTGCATCATATTTCTGGTGCGGCTGCTCACTGAACCAGTCATGGAATGTGGTGTCAGGGCTAATGCTTACCGGCTTGTTGAACCATGTGTCTGCATTCCACAGGAACATTCTCTTGTACTTTGTAGTGTCATCAAATACATAGGTATGGAGAATTCTTGGAGTATTGCGCAGTACACTGTCCTTGTATGCCCATACACTGTCCCTGTACATCCTTTTGAGTTCCTTCTTTGAGTATGTCACTGCAGGGATGGAATCTGCTTGTACACCCAATGAGTCTGCAGTCATCCCCAATGAATCTGACGCTGCAACAATACCGGGAGTATGGGCGTATGAGGTGTCCCTTGTTATACCAATCTTCTTTATATCCTGGGCTATGGCTCTGTTGCCTGACGCTATGCATAATACCACAAGGGCCAATAATCCAAGCAATTCTATATTCTTTATCTTCATCATTTTCTATTTTTTCAAAAACTTGCGGCACAACTCCTGGGCTTTGTCCAAGGAATCCAGCTTGCCTACATCCACCATCTCAAGATCTTTCTGCACATATCCCTTAATTATATATTTGTCAGCTACGCTCAAGTAAAAATCCACTATAGGGAACCTTTCCGGCATATTCTCCATCAGTCCGAACACTGCCGGTGAGATTATGTGCACCCCGGCAAATGCAAGTTTCCTCAACGCATATTGCTTGAGGAACCCTTCGTGGTCAAAATTATCTGAAGGTTCCCTCCTCAGTTCCCCAAAAGGAGATTTCACTTCTCCCGACAACTTGTTCATCCATCCTACCAGATTGTTGTCGCTGTCAAAAAGGAAATATCTGGATGTCTCCCTTTCGCTTACAAGGAGAGTCGCCAGCGGTGTATCCATAGAGATGGATGCAGCCATATGTGCTTCATGAAATTTCTCCAGGTTCAGATTGGAGATAATGTCTACATTATGCACAAGGAACGGCTCCCCATCGTCAAGCAATGGAGCGGCATGCCTTATGCCCCCTCCGGTTTCCCTCAGAAGGTCTGATTCGTCGGAGAAGAGTACCTTTATTCCAAAGTTGCTGTTCTCCTCCACATAGTTGCGTATCTGCTGCGGAAAATGGTGCAGGTTTATGACCACCTCTCCATATCCGCTCCTCTTCAGCTTGTCTATAAGATGCCCCAGCAAAGGCTTTGAGCATACCGGTACCAATGCCTTTGGAACTGTATCTGTAATGGGCTTGAGTCTTGTCCCAAGACCTGCTGCAAAAATGAGGGCTCTCATAGCTGGCCAATTTTAGAATTCCTGTCTTATATCCTGTTCCCTATGGTAGAGGATTACACTTATGTTGTATTTTTTTGCAAGATACTCAGCCAGATGCTGTGCACAATATACAGAGCGGTGCTGTCCGCCTGTACAGCCGAAACTGAACATCAGGTTGGTGAACTTGCGCTCCATATAGCGTGTTACATGGGCATCTGCCATCTCATATACATGAGAGAGGAATTTTGTTACCTCTCCATCTTCCTCAAGAAACTCTATCACCTCCTTGTCCAAGCCTGTAAAGTGCTTGAAGTGGTCATATTTTCCGGGGTTGTTTATTGCGCGGCAGTCAAATACATATCCGCCACCGTTTCCGCTGGTATCCACCGGAATACCCTTCTTGTATGAGAAGCTGAATATCCTTACCTCAAGTTTCCTCTCTGCCCTCAGGTCTGAGAACTGGCGCATGTTGGTAAGTTCTGTAAGGATCTCCTGTATATACGGATACTCTGTAAACGGCTCTTCGGTTATCAGCTTGCGCAGATTGTCAATTGCAAATGGAACACTCTGCAGGAAGTGGGGTTTTTTCTCAAAGTATCCCCTGAAACCGTAAGCTCCAAGCACCTGCATTGTGCGGAACAGTACAAACAGCCTCAATTTTTTGTAGAACTCCTCCTTTGGAATATCCTTGTAAGGTTTGAGGGCCTCCCTGTATGTCTCAATCAGGGTCTCCTTTAGCTCTGTAGGGTAATTGGCTTTAGCCTGCCATACAAAAGAGGCAAGGTCGTAGTATAAAGGACCTTTACGGCCACCCTGGAAATCTATGAAATAAGGATTGCCATCTACAAGCATCACATTTCTGGCCTGGAAGTCCCTGTACATGAATACCTCTTCATTGCCCCCCTCAAGAAGGTCCGCTGCCATCTTGGTGAGATCATCATGCAGCTTTATCTCGCTAAACTCAATGCCGGTAGTCTTGAGAAAACAATATTTGAAGTAGTTGCAGTCGAACCACACATTTCTCTCGTCAAACTCGGGTTGTGGGAAACAGATGCTGTAATCCAACCCCTTGCCCCCCTCAAACTGAAGTTTTGGAAGGGTAGCTATGGTTTTTTTCAAAAGGGAGATTTCGTCGGGAGAAAAATTGCTGGTCTCCCTTCCCTGCTCAATTGAGTTGAAAAGGGTGATGTCTCCAAGATCCTCCTGGAGGTAGAACTCGTTGTTGCTGCTGGCACACAATACCTGTGGAACAGGGAGCCCCTTAAGCTTGAAGTGCTTTGCAATCTCCATGAATGCAATGTTCTCCTCAATTGAGGTCCCTTTTGCCCCAATAAGGGTTATTCCGCTTCCCGATATCCTGAAATATCTCCTGTTGCTTCCACTCGAAGGGAGTTCGTAGATGCTTTCAGGTTTCTGTTTGGTGTATTGTTCAAATAATTTTTCCAGTTCCTTCATTGTATCTCCTTACTTGTTTAATACTTTAAAAAATTCCCTCACTTCTTCCATGCACTCAAAATCAACTTTATTCTCCTTCAGATACTGTTCTATAAACTCCTTCTTCTGTGGAAAAGACTTGCTGAATGTCTTTTTGTTGGCAGGAAGTACAGACCCTTTCCTTATGATGTACGGCACCTTCCTGTAAATGAACGGTACGCGGCTGTTGAGGTTGAGGTTTGTCTTCATGCCGTTGTCTGTAACATAACCCACACTCTGGATTGATGTGCTCTCAGATTTTGATCCGTATGCTCCGGTTTTCACCTCTGATATGATGTTTACTGCGCGCAACTCACCAATTGAAACCTCCCCGGCACTTTCATAAAGCTCAATGAAACCATAGCTGCAGTTAAGGAAGTTCTGTTTTTTTGCAATTACAATCTTTACCTGGTCATTGTTGTCAATCTCAAGTGTATCCCCGTTTCCGTCAATGAAATGGACAGTCTGGTTTGGTGTGTATATGTTCACGGCACCGTTTGAGTACCCTTGGTTGTTGAAGATTACAGTGCCTGCAGTAAACTGTGGCAGCACATATTTTACACTGTCCAGTATCTTCATGCTCTCTTCAGTTGGACTGGAAAATGTATAAGTCTGGCCATAACCCTGTACCAGAGTAAAAATCAACAGTATTCCCGATAAAAAAAGTTTCATGTCAATGAAATGGTTTAACTTACAAAAATAACAATTACAATTGTATTTGGCAACAAAAAAGGGTGGCAACCGCCACCCTTGAAATTATTTCACCCATCCGTACAGGATACCGTATGCCAGCAACACCGTTTTGCGGAGACGTTCCCAGTGGATTTTGTCGGGAGTATCACCCGGCTTGTGATAATCTTCATGCAGTTCCTCTTCCATCCAGGCAACAAAAGGGATATTCCGTTTTGAGAACGGGGCATAGTCCGACCCCCCTTTGCCGTCACCAAGTCGGCGGTCATAAACCACGCCAAATGGCTGGGGAATGGTAGTGAGGACATCAATGCAGTTCTGTTTCAGATAAGGGAAATTGTCGTTCCAGGCAAATGTGGTTGCAGGGTTTGCAGGGTCTATGGTGCGGCCTACCATATCAAAGTTCATGTAGTAGCAGATAGTATCTTTTCCGCTCCTGTTGGCATACCACTCCTCTACAAAGTATTTTGATCCAAGAAGCCCTTTTTCCTCGCCGTCCCAAGCGCAGAAAAGGATAGTGTATTGTGGTTGTATCCCACTTGTTTTCATCATTTTTGCCAATGACAGCAAAGCTACGACTCCTGATGCATTGTCATCAGCACCCGGGTGGATGCCAATGCCGGGCTTGTTGCCAAGGTGGTCATAATGTGCACCTACAACTACAAGCTTGTGCGGCTCCTTGCCCTCAATGCGGGCAATTACATTTCCCATTCTCTTTGGGTATACCTTCCCCTTCTTGGGTTCACCTATGGCTGCTACAAGGGATTTGTCTGTAATTCTCTGGATATCAACATTACATCCGAATGATTTCATCTCCTTTGCAATGAACTTCATTATTTGGGCACACTCTCTGGTGCCTGCCTCACGCCCGTTTATCTTTTCATCAGCAAGGCGGTAAACTACACTTTTGGCGTAATCATCTGTGTAAACCCCGTATTGATTCACATACTCCCTATTATCCTGGGGAAACAGGGCTCCGGCTGCAAGCAGCAGGGCAAAAATTATTGCAGTAATTCTTTTCATGACATTATTTTTTCTCTTTCTTTTCGTGCATGTACATCTGCCAGCTGTTGAACAGGTTCTGCCAGATGGAATAGAGGGCTATGGATACTGATGCCAGGGGGTTGAGGTAGATGTTTGCCATCCAGATTCCAAGGGCGGAGTTTTTCTGCCCCAGCATCTGTCCCCCTGCAATGATGTCTCCATAGTGGCGGCCTATAAGTTTTCCAAGGCCGAACTGTATTGCACAAATTGCAATGGATATTGCTCCAAGTACAATTATGCTGTGGATATTTTCAGCTCCGTGGAGGAAGATGAAATTTATGGTTTGCCCCAAAGTAATGGCAAGTGCCAATGCCCAGAAATAGAATGACCAGCTTTTGTACCGGGCTATGGCTCCGTTAATTGCCGGAAGCCACATCTGCAGCACAAGGGCAATGAAGAATGGGAGTGCAAGGATCGGACTCACTTTCTTCAGAATGAGCCAGAATGACTCCAGAAACGGCATCTCCTGCTGTACTCCAATAAATGAGAAGAACACTGGAGCAACTATTGCTACCATAAGGTTTCCGAGGATTACATGGGCGGTTACTGTCTCCCTGTTTGCTCCAAGGATACATGAAATCACTACAGATGAGGCTGCAACAGGGCAGATGATTGCAATCAGAACTCCTTGTGCAATTATTTCGTTTCCGCCAAGTGCCTTTGCCAGGAAATATCCTCCAAGACTCACAATTATCTGGAACAGCAGCAGGGAAATGTTCATCGCTGTCATTCTGAGCAATCTCAACTGTCTGATGTCCACTGCAGTAAAGTTAAGCAGCAGAATTGTAAAGATGAGATATGGTACGGCAAGTACCAAAGTGCTGCACCAATGGTGGAACAGCAGACCAAATACAATTGCTATTGGCAGAACAAGACTCCGGTTCATCTTCCCGATAATTTAGGGGTTCCCATATGCAAATTTACAATTATTTTGGCTCGGATATCACCCCTGCCCCTGTGATTTTACATCAATAGGGGCATCCCAGCTGTTCCAGCCGGTATGTGCGAAGGTGCGCACATAAAGCTTCCCTCCGCATTTTGCATATATTCTATTCCCGATAAATGCAATTGCGTCAACTCTCCTTCCTGCGCCAGGGAGAGGCAATATTGCCCTTACCCTTCCGTTCTGGTCACATACCTGTATCCCTATAGGGGTGGCAATGTAGAGGTTGCCCATTGTGTCAAAAGCCATGTTTCCGTATGGGGTATGGTTATGGTTGTCGGTGTTGTGGAGCCAGTAGAATTGTTGTCCTGAGTGGAGGGTGCCGTCGGGAGAAATGAGGTAACTGATGAGCCAGTTGGAGTTCTTTTCCGTTGCAATGAGAATTTTTCCGTTGGGGTATATGGCAATTTCTTTTCCCGATAAAGGGAGTGTTTCCAATTTTGCCGCCCTTCTGGAATCCTTTTTGAGGAAAAATATTTCCCCCTCGCAGTTGCTGATGTACTTGTCTCCATTGTGCAATGGAAGCACTCTGTGGGGATCCTTTACATATTTTGAGACATCTGCTGTTTGGTATCTGCCAGATTTTTCTGCACCTGAAATTCCCTTCGGATTGTTGTATCCTGTGTGTGATTCCCGATTGTTGTACTCTGCGGGTGAAGTCAGCAGTTGTGCCGGAGTGTCACCCAATGCCTGCATATCTTCAGGGGTGGCTTCCTGCCACTCTTCCCCTTTTACCAAAAGTGATTTGAGCATTCCGTTCATGGATTCCCCAGCCTGAACTTTTGCTGGCCACCCTCTCCAGAGCCAGCGCATGGCATCGGGATAGGCTCGGGTACCGTAATATATGCTGTGGGTGCCGCGGTCCCATTTGTAGTCAAATTCATATCCGGCAAAATTTAGGGCGGAGGCCATCAGCTGGTTCTGTTCCCACCAGTCTCCAAATATGTGGTTCCAGGTATCGTTTACACCGTCCTGGAGGTATATACGCAGAGGCTTGGGCTCAGTTTTGCGAACAAGTGCCGGGTACTCGTTTCCCCCGCGCATCGCAACAAAAGTTCCTACTGAACTATATACTCGGGCAAAAAGGTCCGGCCGTTCCCAGGCTGTAGTAAAGGCGGCTATGCCGCTGCTGCTGGCACCGGTAATTGCCCGGTCGTTAGGGTCTTTGGAAATGATAATTCTGCGTCCGTCGGGAGTAACCATGCTTTCAACAAGGGGGATGACCTCTGTTTCAAGGAATGTTGCCAGACGGTTGTCAGTGCGGTCGAATTCGTTGCTGCGGTTGTAGCGGGCAACTGTGCCATCCTCGTTGTAACTCACCCCAGGTTGTAGGAAGATGCCAATGGTTACAGGCATTTCACCGGTTGCAATGAGGTTGTCAATGACTGTAATTGCGCCAAAGAGATTGCCGTCCAGCCCTACAATCAGGCAGGCAGGTTTGGTGCCGTCATATTGTTGCGGTACAAATATCTGGAACTCCCTTTTTGTCCCGGGGTAAATTGTGGAATTTTCAATTTTCCCGTCAATTGTCAGCCCTTTTTTGTCGGGAGGAAGGGGGATTGTTGAAGGATCCTTTGGGGTGGATGCATTGTGCTTGTTCTGTGCCCAGACTGTGGTGCATAGAACCATTGCCAGTAGTATGAGTGCTCTTTTCATTTTATACGAATAGTGATATTGCAAATAGCGTGATTATTGAGGTTATACCCATGATGAGGGTAACGAGTGTCTGTGTCCTGTATCCGTTTTGTGGAGTGAGGCCTCCAAAGTTGGTGACTACCCAGAAGTAACTGTCGTTGGCGTGTGATACGGTCATTGCTCCGGCACCTATTGCCATAACTGTGAGGGCTGCATCGATTGGGGTTGTCATTCCGAGTGCTGCCATCAATGAAGCATCAGAGAAGTAGAGCCCCATTATGCCGGCTGTGGTGGTCATAGCCACTGTTGACGAGCCTTGTGATGTCTTTATTATTGCCGCTACTACAAACGGGAAGAACAGCCCTATGTTTGCCAGGGATGAGGCATTCTGCTGTATGTACTGCACAAATCCGGCCTCAACAATCACCTGTCCAAGGACACTCCCGGCTGCAGTAATGAAGATGATTGGGCCTGCGGTTTTGAGTGAATCTTGTGTGATGTTGTAGAGTTCCTTACCCATTTTGCTCCTCCATAGGAGGGGAAGTGCAGAGACGAGTCCTGCAGCCAGGGCAATTATAGGTTTGCCAAGGAAAATGAGCAGTTGGGCGGTGAATCCCTCCATTTTTGCAAATGATGCAATGGATCCCCCTGCCATCAGTATTATCGGGAGCAAGATTGGGGTTACCGATGCTGTTGTTCCAGGGAGATTGTGCTCATTATATGCTTGGGAAATGCTTTCCACATCCAGTTCGTCTGAGGATTTTACCTTTTTCCCGATGAATGTTGCAAAGAAGTATGCCGCTACAAGTGGCGGGATGGAGATTGCCACTCCCAAACCTATTACCAGCAGCAGGTTGCTCTCAAGACCTACCAGGCCTGCAGTTGCAATTGGACCCGGTGTAGGCGGAACGAAAACGTGCGCTACATACAGGCCTGCGGCCAGGGCAACCGTAAGTGTTACAGACGGGAAGTTGGTCTTGCGGGCCAGCCATTTGCGGATAGGGTTTACAATTACAAAACCGCTGTCGCAAAATACAGGTACTGAAATTAACCATCCTATAAGCATTATGGCCAGTTGCGGGTGCTTTTCTCCTATTACTCTTATTATAGCATCTGCCAGGCGTATTGCTGCTCCTGTCTTCTCCAGTATGAGTCCAATTATTGTTCCCAGAATGATTACAATTCCAATACTGGTAAAGATTGAGGAGAATCCTTTTCCTATTGTATTTGGAATGGTATCCAGTGGTATCCCTATTCCTATGGCCAGTATGAGTGCTATACCCATAATTGCCAGGAACGGATGTACACCCCATTTGGAGATTGATACTATAAGCAGCACTATTGCCAGTGCAAAAACAATGATAAGTGTGGTTCCGGTAAGCATTTTTTTTGTGACGTTGTCTTTTTGTACAATTGATTGAATATCAAGGTTCTGAGTTTTTGTCCTTCTGGTAGGGGAGTTACATTGGAGTGTCCGGTTACAGGAGGCTCTTCAGAAAACCTGCAAGGGCATTTGCCATCATCCGGGCCCCCTCTTGAGTAGGGTGGGTGCCGTCTGTTATGTACGGGTTATAGTTTCCGTTGTACTCCTCGTGGGTCCCTTTTACTGTTCTGCTTATGTGCGGAGTTATTCCGCTGAGGTTGTGCATGTCAAATATCGGGAATGAGTAGAACCGCGCAACCTCTTTTATAGCCTCAATCCATTCATCCCATTGGTACAGGACATTGGCGTTGTTTTGAGGGGTATTGGGGAGATGGGATTTCTCTGCATCCAGCAGTTTTATTGGGGTCAGGATTATAATTTTTTTGTGTTGCCCTTTTCCTGTCATTTCAGCAGTTGACTTCGAGAATGGAGCCGGCTTCTCCTGTGGCGCGATGTATTTGGTGTACAACCCCTGCATGAGGGTATGCAGCGCCCCGTAAAAAGTATCCGGGGTACGGTCCTCCATTTTGCCAAGGGGAACTCCCAGCCTGACATCGTTTGTCCCGCCCATAACGGTAATTATATCCGCATCATCAGCCATTTCCCGATATCTTGTACACATAGGGGTGTTATCGGGCAAATTGGCAATGGTGGAATCGGAAATCCCGTGGTTCTCAAACTCCATGTCCAGCATTTTTGCAGTAAGTGCCGCATAACTCTCCAGCTGTCCCGGATGTCCCGGGTAATTCCTTGGAATGAATCCAAAAGTTATTGAATCCCCCAATGCGCAATATTTCAGTCTCTTTTTCATAATTACAAAGGTAAGTTTTTTTATGTGACGTTGTCTTTTTGTACAATTAATTGAGTTCCAGTGGATTAAATTTTCATATATTTGCATTTGGGTGCAAGATGGATTTTTATTGTGCTGATAACCAATCAATTGTACAAAAAGACAACGTTACATATGAGGGTGCTGAATTTGGAACACGATTTGTGCCTGGCTACGGAGGAGGTGAATTTTATACCACCCGGGCCGGTAGTGGAGTTTGCACGCAGGTGCAGGTGGCTGGAGAGGTTTATGAGGGCACCGGAAGGTGAAGAGGGGAGGATTGTGCCATGGGGGTGGAACATGCAGTTGAGGGAGAGGTTGATTAAGGAGGGGGTGCCGGAAGGGGAGTTGCCGGCACGGGAGGAACTGGAGTTCATCAAGGAGAATTCCAGAAGAGAGGTGGCAGTGGAGTTGCTGGCGTTCTTGAACGGAATCTCCAGAAGCGGTTCTTCTTGTGTATATAGGGATTGTATTCCAACCGCAGGTGCGGAGGGCAGGGCTGATTCCACTGCAGGGGGTGGTATTTTTGAGAGCATTTCCCCCGGGTATAGGATTGTTGCCCATTCACTGCAGGAGATAGAGGGTTTCCTCCAGGAAAAGGGGAAAGTGGTGCTGAAAGCACCTTTGTCGGGAAGCGGAAAGGGTGTGCGGTTTGTTACAAATGAATTGATGGAGACAGATATAGGTTGGTGCAGGAGGGTATTGGCCAGGCAAGGGGCGGTGATAGTGGAAGAACGGCTTGATGTGGTACAGGAGTTTGCGATGCTGTTTGAGGTTTCCAGCTGTAGTAAACCTGAATGTGCCGATATGAAGGATATGGGCACAAAGGGTGCGGCAGGAATGGTTGCAGATGTGACCAAATTTGTGGGATACTCCATGTTTTATGCCTCAAATGGCGCTTATAAAGGGAATCTGTTGGCTTCCAATGAATATATTGAGGAGTTTCTTGGGGGTGATATTGGCAGAGAATTGCTGGTAGCGGTAAAAGAAAATATAAAAAGTTTTTTATCGGGAAGATTAGCAGGAAGATATACCGGTTTTGTTGGGGTGGATATGTTCATTTACCGCAACAGCAGGGGAAGAGTTTTGCTCAATCCGGCGGTGGAAATAAATATGAGGATGACAATGGGTCTGATTGCCAGAAATATATATGACTTCCATAGAGAAGAATTCCAGTTGGGAGAAGGGACACATTGTTTTGAACCGGAGAGGGGAATCTTCCCGATAGAACAATAAACCCCGGGAGATGATGTGTGATGTGACCCCCAAAAGTTGGACGGTTTAACATTATTAAGAGACCCTTTCAGATTGGAATAAAGCTCGGTATTGCACCGGGCTTTTTCCATTTAGCCTCAGTTTGATTCTATCATTATTGTAGTAGCGTATGTACTTAACCAGTTCTTTTGCGAACTGCTCTATACTATCCCACTCCTGCAAATATAGTAACTCTGATTTCATAAGCCCAAAGAAGT
>SUYX01000026.1 GCA_015060225.1 Bacteroidales bacterium
TGTATTGCTACATACCGCTGCCCCTCGACTTGCATGTGTTAAGCCTGCCGCTAGCGTTCATCCTGAGCCAGGATCAAACTCTTCATTGTATATATTCTATTTATATTGCTTGCTCCTGTAACTCGATTTTTCTTTGTTTCCAAAGGAATTTACGCTCTGCAAAAATTCAATAATCTGAATTTTGCTGCTTGTCTTTTCAGTATTTTCAATGAACTTTATTCATCCGTTTGAGTAGCTGTGTTTCTCAAACGGGTTGCAAAGATATGGGGCTTTTTTTTATTTACCAAATATTTTTGAAAAATTTTTTACAACTTTTTTTTAAATACCTGATTTACAAAAAGAAAAATTTCTAATTTTGCAGACCAAAATATACAGAAGCATGAATATATATCTGGAAATATTTACCTGTTTTGCCAAAATTGGAGCTTTTACAATAGGTGGAGGATATGCTATGATTCCCATAATCCAGAAAGAAGTGGTAGATAAAAAGAGATGGGTTGATGAAGAAGACTTTATGGATATACTGGCAATATCCCAGTCTGCCCCAGGCATTCTGGCAGTAAACATATCAATATTCCTTGGCTATAGATTAAGGGGGACAAAGGGAAGTATAGTTGCAACTCTTGGCAGCGCACTCCCCTCATTCCTCATCATATTGCTGATTGCAATGTTTTTTGCCGGCTACCAGGATAACCCTACAGTTATAAGCATATTCAAAGGAATAAGGCCAGTTGTTGTATCGCTGATTGCCGTACCAATGATAAACATGGCAAAAAAAGCAAAACTGAACATTTATACTGGAGCACTGGCCCTTGCTACAGCCATGCTTATAATATTTGTAAAAGTATCCCCACTGTACATCCTACTTGTAACAGGGGTAATATTTGTAACTGCAACAACTTGGAGGAGGAGTATAAAATGATATATCTGCAGCTTTTTTACACTTTTTTTATAATAGGACTCTTTACTTTTGGAGGGGGATATGCAATGTTGTCGCTAATACAGAATGAAGTTGTCGTTAACCACGCGTGGATAACTGCAGGTGAGTTTACCGATATGGTGGCAATATCCCAAATGACACCGGGCCCAATAGGGATAAACAGTGCCACTTATGTAGGATATGCAGTAAGCGGCAACATATTCGGGTCTCTTGTTGCCACTTTTGCGGTCTGCCTCCCATCATTCCTCATAATACTCACCATCTGCAAAATTTACAGCAGGTTCAAGGAGAGCAATGTATTTGCATCCCTCATGAAGACTCTCCGCCCCATAGTAATTGGAATGATTGGTGCCGCAGCCGGCATCCTCATTACAAAAGAAAACTTTATAGACTGGAGCAGCTGGGCCCTTTTTGCAGGTGCTTTCATTGCCAGCTGGCGGTTTAAAACAAACCCCATCCTACTTATAGTCATAGGTGGGGCTATAGGATATCTGATATATTAGGACAGCTCCTGATAATCCGTATATTCATCATCGGAACTCTTCCCGACAGCTTTTCTGAGTTTCCACACACCAAGAAGCTCTGAAATGCCATACAATGTTACAGCACCTCCAAAAATCATTGTAAGCATCTCTGTAGATGCTTTAGGAGAGAAGAAGAGGGCAATGCCGCATATGGTTATCGCTGCAGGTATCACATACATTCCCCACTCTACGGGAACATATCTGCTTCCCTGATAAATGGCTGCAAGCTGCGATACTCCGGCCACAAGGAGCACTCCGCCAAAAAGGAAGGCAATGAGTCCGAGGAAGAAGTTTGGAAAAAGGAAAACCAGCAGTCCGAAAATCATATATACCGCAACATTTATAGCAATCAGCACCGGTATTGAGCTATTGCTCCTTGATGCAGCTGCAATTGCAGAAAAAAGTGTCACACAACCTATTGCAAGCAAAAAACCTGCAATGAGCTTTACTACCAGGCCAGCTGTAAATCCAGGCCAGAAAAGAAAAGAACATCCCAGGACAAGAGTTATGATACCCCTCATAAGAGATGTTGCCCTGCCTGTAACATAATAATTGAAACTCATAGTATCAGTATTGATTAAAATGCGCGTTTAATAATTTCCCTTATGTTGTCC
This sequence comes from Bacteroidales bacterium, assembly GCA_015060225.1. GTDB lineage: Bacteria > Bacteroidota > Bacteroidia > Bacteroidales > UBA932 > Egerieousia. The sequence continues at coordinate 2,079 of SUYX01000026.1, forward strand.
GCTTTACCCATAGTATAGAAGTGGACCGACCTTGCTCCCCACTCCAGCAGCTCCTTACACTGCAGGGTGGCCCATTCAATACCCAACTTGTAAATTGCCTCATTGCTTCTGCATTTTACCAGTTCCCTCATAAGTTCCTGCGGGATGTCCAATGAGAAGGCTTGCGGCAACAGTTCAATATGTCTCGTTGTAGAGATTGGCTTTATACCCGGAATTATTGGCACACTTATTCCAGCCGCACGGCACTTCTCCACAAATGAGAAGAACTTGCTGTTGTCAAAAAACATCTGGGTAACTATGTAGTCCGCCCCTGCATCAACTTTCCTTTTCAGATTCTCAATATCAATCTCCATATTTGCGGCTTCACAATGTTTCTCCGGATACCCTGCCACTCCCACACAGAAATCTGTAGGTACAACATCCACAAGGGTATCATCAAGGTACTGCCCCCTGTTCATCCGGGCAATCTGCTCCACCAGTTCATTGCTGTGCCTGTGCCCTCCTGGAGTAGGGGTAAAATATTTCTCGCCGGGGATGGCATCACCCCTCAAAGCTACTACATTCTGTACCCCCAGAAAGTTCAAATCCAACAGAAGATTCTCCACATCATTCTTTGTAGAGCCCCCACAAATCACATGAGGTACAACCTCCACATCAAACCTTTTCATGATGGCAGCTGCTATTGCAACGGTACCCGGCCGTTTTGTTACAGTTATCTGCCTGAATGTACCGTCGGGAGAACGGCGATATTCTATCTCATCCCTATGGGATGTCATATTTATGAAAGGGGGCTTGAACTCCATCAGAGGTTCAATGGAACTGTACAGTTTGTTTATGTCAGACCCTTTCAATGGGGGAACAAGTTCAAAAGAGGTGAAAGGTTTATGGTCACCTTTCAGAATGTCGATTACTTTCATACTCCAAAATATTCTGCCTGTGGATGCGCCACAAGCAATCCGCAAATAGTTGTTGTAGGATATACAGCACAGCTCTCTGTGAGGCTCACACCCAAACGCTCAGGTGCCTTAATAAGATCAAATGCCACCTTCTTGAGCTGGTGCGAAGGGCATGCCGGATATCCGAATGCAGGCCTTATTGTATGCTGTCCCATAGCTACCTGATCCTGCACCCACTGTGCAAGGGCATCTGTAAGGCGGGCACACACACTGTGTCTGAGCAGGAACTCAAATGACTTGTGGTCAAACTCCTTCTCCCTCAAATCCTCAACCACAACAGCAAACACACCTACAACAGAAAAGGCACCATCTGCCGCCTTTGGGAAATAATCAGCCACACTGCGGTAACCGCTCCCCTCCCGCCTCTGGCGTGGCATAGGGAATCTTGCAATTACCTCACCACCAGGCTTGTCATATATAAGAATGGTATCTTCCCCATCCTCAACGGCAGAAGCCGCCTCATAAAAATTCACAACTGCAGAAGCCTTGAACTCACCTCCCGGCATAGCCTCCCCAAGGAGAGAGAGCCCCTGCTCATAAATCTTCTCTGCCTCCCTTCCCTTTTCATCATCCCGATAAATTATCTCAGAGAGTTTCCCTTTGAATCCCCAGAAATTGAGGAATCCGTTCCAGTCTATATAATCGTGGAGCTCATTCAACGGAAGGTCCCTCACGGTAAGGTTGTCCTCGCCATAACCCTCTACCTGAATAAAGCTGTCGGGAAGAAAAGCCTGCGCCATCTCCCTTGCCTGCTCCACAGTATAGTATTTTATTGTTCTGGCTGCGTAAGCATCCCTTATCTGCTGCTGTTCCTTCTCCAGTGCAAGGAGGAACTCCTCCCTGCCGCTCCCAAGAAGCCTCTTGCAGATACCGGCAGTACGGGAAGCATCGCCTCCATATATTACCGGCCCGTCATATAGAGGAGCAAGCTTCACTGCCGTATGTACAGACGAGGTTGTTGCCCCTCCCACAATTACAGGGAGAAGGTAACCCAGCTCCACCAGCATCCTGTTGCGGTTCTCCTGCAGCATCCGGCACAAGAGCTCCATCTGCTCCAAAGATGGGGTAATGAGACCGCTCACTCCAACAAGTGATGCCCTGTTCTCAAATGCCGCCTCAACTATTGCAGCATTCTCAACCATGACACCCAGATCAATCACATTCAAATTATTGCATCCCAGCACTATTGAGGCAATATTCTTGCCTATGTCATGCACATCACCCTTGGCAGTGGCAATTACCACAGTATCCTGCTTGGAAACTCCCTGCTCCAGATTATGTTCCTGAATATATGGCTGAAGGATTGATACCGCCTCCTTCATCACCTTTGCACTCCTGACCACTTGAGGAAGAAACATCTTTCCTTCCCCGAACAGTTCTCCCACCTTGTCCATTCCATGCATCAGAGGCCCTTCTATTATCCCGACAGGTGATTCATAAGACTCAAGAGCCTCCTGCATATCCTGTTCAAGATACTCTGTTATCCCCTTTACTAAAGTATACTCTATCCTCTCCTCCAAAGAAGACTCCCTCCACTGTTGTACCACTCTATTCTGCACAGGCACTCCTCCTGCAGCTGCCTCCTTTGCAGCCACCTCCCTTGCCTTTATCTCCTGGGCCAGTTCTATAAGGGCTTCTGTTGGATTTGAATACCTGGCAGCATCATCCCCAAGGAGGGTAATGTCATTGAGTACCACAGCCTCAACCCTTCTGAGCAATGTTGGTTCAATGCTGTCGTAAACCTGCAACATTGAAGGGTTCACAATTGCCATATCCAATCCTGCCGCTATTGCATGATAAAGGAAAACAGAATGCATAGCTTCCCTTACCGTATTGTTTCCCCTGAATGAGAACGATAGATTTGAAACGCCGCCACTGGTCTTTGCCCCTTTCAGGTTCTCCTTAATCCAGCGTACTGCCTTTATGAAATCAACCGCATAATTATTGTGTTCCTCAATGCCGGTACCTACGGCAAGGATGTTCACATCAAAAATTATATCATTGGCAACAAAACCCACCCCCTGTGTGAGAAGTTTGAAGGCTCTACTGCATATCTCTATCTTCCTTTCAAAGGTAACTGCCTGTCCCTGTTCATCAAACGCCATTACAATAATGGCCGCACCAAGATTCTTTATCTCCCTGGCCTTACGGAGGAACTCCTCCTCCCCCTCCTTCAGGCTGATCGAATTTACAATTCCCCTCCCCGGACAGTTGTGCAATCCTGCAACTACAGTATTCCAATTGGAGGAATCTATCATGAATGGGACTCTTGCAATGTCGGGATCATTGGAAATGTATCTCAAGAAACAAGCCATCTCCTCCTCCCCATTGAGCATTGCATCATCCATATTTATATCTATTATTGTAGCTCCCCCCTCTATCTGCTTGCGTGCAACATCCGCAGCCTGCGCATACTCCTTCTCCCTTATAAGTTTTGCAAACTTGGCACTTCCCGCCACATTTGTCCTCTCACCCACATTCACAAAATTGCACTCCTGCCTGTTCACTTTAAGAGCCTCCAGACCGCTCAGATACATGCTTTCATCTGCAGCAACTTTTTCTGCAGCCCCTACAGCAGTGCCGTATCTCCTTGGAGCCATCCCCTGCAATGTCTGGGCAATCGCCTCTATATGGGCAGGGGTTGTACCGCAACAGCCTCCGGCTATATTGAGCCATCCGTTCTGTGCCAGTTCCTTAATGTATTTTGCAGTATACTGTGGAGCCTCATCGTATTGCCCCATCTCATTAGGGAGCCCTGCATTGGGATAAATGCTCACCGCACAAGGGAGCCCCTGCAACTGTTCAATGAACGGTGCAAGATCCTTTGCCCCAAAAGAGCAGTTAAGGCCAAAACTTGATATGGGATAATGCTTGAGAGCTGTATATAAAGCCTGCAAAGTGTGTCCGCTGAGCAATCTTCCGCTGCGGTCATTTATGGTAGCCGATACCATTACCGGAATCTCCTGAGCCTGCTCCACCTGTGAAATTGCATATAGGGCAGCTTTTGCATTAAGGGCATCATACACAGTTTCAATCAGTAAAAGATCCACCCCACCCTCTACCAGCGCCTCTACCTGCACCCTATATGCTTGTGCCATCTCCTCAAAAGTTACATCCCTCTTCTGTGGCTCATTTGCATCCGGAGAAAGGGATAGTGATTTTACTGTAGGGCCAATACTTCCTGCCACAAGGACTCTGCGCCCGGAAGCATCTGCCACCTTCCTGGCAAGCTGCCCTCCTCTGAGGTTTATCTCATAAACCCTCTCCTGCATTCCATAATCCCTCTGGGAAATGGCATTGCCGCTGAAAGTATTCGTTTCAATGATATCTGCCCCTGCCTCCACATATTTACGGTGTATGGCCTCAATGACATCCGGACGGGTAAGATTTAGGATATCGTTGTTCCCCTTGCCCCCAAGGAAATCGTCGGGAGTAAGGTTATATCCCTGAATACAGGTACCCATTGCCCCGTCCAGCACAAGGACACGCCGCTGCATCAGGCGGGCAAACTCTTCTCTGTTTATTCTGCTCATTTGCATCCCCTCCATTTTGAAAATAACTGCAAATGTAGTGAAATTATATTATATTGGAAACCACACGAAAACCGCCACATCCCACAACGCGTGAGAAAGGATTATTGCCCCAAACTTCTGGGGGAAAGCCCTGTACATCAGGCCCCAGGCCGCTCCCGCCACAAGGGCCGCCATAATGAGCATAAAATTGCAGGAACCTGCATGTACAAGCGCATATATGGCCGTAGTAACCACATAACCCATATTGGGTGAATACCTCTGCTGAAGTATATTCTGTACATACCCCCTCCAGAAAATCTCCTCTGCCGGACCAATAAGGAACAGCATGAGCGCTGTGAGGAGCCACGGTGACTCCCCCTCCTTCATTCCGTAAATGAGATCTACCTGAGGGCGTGCAAAATTGAACATTATCTGCGACATTTTGTCTCCTACCCAGAAAACGCCCCAAAGGGCAACAGCTATAACCACACCCAACACTATGTTGGAAAAGTCCAGTTTCACCCCTTTCCACCATCCGGGGTTAAAAATTGATGACAGAATGCTCAGTGTACAGGCAGAGGCTGTCATCATCCACCAGAAATTCACATGGGGTGCCGTAGCAGGGAGAAACATGATACTCCACAGCACCGCCGCCAATATTATTGTAAAAACAAGTTTTTTCATACTCCCGACAATTTACGCATTACCACAAAGCGGCAGCAACAAAGGAGACAAACATAAGCACACTGAAGGCCAACTGCAGCTGTGCTGTCTTCTCGTCAACTCCTACAAGGGCCTTCATCCCTTCCTTATTATATTTCAAAGCCTGTCTGGCATTGTCAAACGCCGGTTTTCCCGCAGCTATAACCAAGATGCACCAACCCGGCAATAGCCCCATGATTACACAGCCGATTACCCACACAAACGGGACAACCATCTCCAGACAATACAGGATTGTGGAAACCTTTCCGCCCACACACATTGCAAAAGTCTTTATGCCGGCCCTTTTGTCCTGCTCAATATCCCTGGTATTGTTGGAATGGAGGATACCCACAGTAATAAGCCCCACCGGAACAGAAAGGACAAGGACATCCGGTTGCACCTGGCCGGTAGCCACAAAAGAGGTTCCCAGCATCGGCACCACAGAATAGGCAAGGAAGATATCCATATCTCCCAACGCATGATATTTGAGCCAAGGGTAAAACAGGGTAAGGAGCGCTCCGGCCAGTCCGAAATATAATGCTTCAATACCGGTCAGCCCCACCAGCACAAGACCTGCGGCTACAGCAATTGCAAACAGGGCCATAGAGAACCTCTTTATCTGCTGAGCCTCAAACTGTCCGCTTACAATGGACAAGCCCCCTACGGTATCCTCGCGGTCTACCCCGCATTTATAATCTTTGTAATCACTCCAGGTATTTCCGGCAGCATGGAAAACCACCACATTCAATATGGTAAACAGCCCTGCAGCCCAATTGATCTCCCCTACGCTCCAAAACATGTAACCAAGTGTTACAAGCACCGGCATTGCAGAAGCAGGGAAAGACCACGGACGGGTAGCTACAATCCAATCTTTTATAGTATGTTTCATATTTTAATTTTTAAACGGGTGCAAACTTATTAAATTTGTAACAATTATTTATGTCCCTATGGCAAAGAAAGAAGGTATAAGAAAATTATTTGACAACATAGCCCAGGATTACGACAAGTTGAACCATATCCTGTCACTCAACATAGACAAAGGGTGGAGAAGAAAGGCAGTAAAGGAGATTCTGGATACAACGTTACCCATATCTGTACTGGATGTAGCCTGCGGTACCGGTGACTTTACCATTGAAATAGCCCGCAAGGCCCCTGCAGGAAGTAAAATTACAGGGATAGACCTCTCAGAAGGGATGATGAAGATAGGCCGCGAAAAGATTAAGGCTGCAGGAGTTGAGGCCGTTATGGTGCAGGGAGATTGCGAATCCCTCCCTTATGACGACTTCTCCTTTCATAGAATCTCAGTAGGATTTGGCGTAAGGAATTTTGAGAACCTGGAGATTGGTCTCAAGGAGATGCACCGTGTCCTTACCACTGCAGGAAAACTGGTAATTCTGGAGCTCTCTGTCCCTTCAAACCCCGTTATCCGCTGGTGCTACAAACTTTATTTCCTCAAGATCCTCCCTACTATAGGGGGATGGATATCGGGAGACAGAGGGGCATACGAATACCTTCCTGCATCGGTTCTACATTTTCCTGCTCCCGACAAATTTGTACGGATGCTGCTGGAGGCAGGATTCAGCAAGGTGGAGCACAGGAGCCTCACCCTTGGAATTTGCAGAATGTATATTGCGCATAAAGGATAACTGCCATGGGAAAGTGGATTGAAGCTATGCGTTTGAGGACACTACCGGTAAGCATATCAGGTGTGCTTGCGGGAACTGCCTGCGCCATTATGGATATCGGTTTCAACCTTGTTCCGGCACTGCTTTGCCTGCTTTTTGCCGTGCTGGCCCAGATTGCATCTAATTTTGCCAACGAATATTATGACTATAAAAAAGGGGTAGACCGCAAGGGGCGCCAGGGGTTCCGCCGTGGAGTAACGGAAGGGGACATCACCCCTGCCGCAATGAAATATGCAACTTTCGGCACCCTGGCCGCGGCAGCATTTGTTGGATGTCTTATGCTTTTCTACGGAGAATGGTGGCTGATTCCAATTGGTCTGTGCATTGGGCTGTTTGCCCTTGCATATAGCGCAGGTCCTTACCCGCTATCACACCATGGGCTGGGAGATGTGGCTGTTATAATATTCTTTGGAGTGGTTCCGGTTACCCTCACCTGCTATCTGCAGCAGGGAAATTGGGACGGCCTTTGGCTCTCTCTCCCCACATCTGCAGTTGTAGGGCTTTTGGCCGCAAACGTGCTGGTTGTAAACAATTATCGGGATAAAGATGATGACCAGGCTGTGGGGAAAAGGACCACAGTGGTAATTTTTGGCCGCAAGGTTATGGGTTGGGCCTATCTGGCATCTGGAGTGGCGGCAATGGGAATTGTATTTTATATGCTCCGCCAGATATACCCTGTAGCTGCATTGATGGCGGGCATTTATCTTGCGATGCATTTCAGCACCTGGCGGAAGCTCGTTTCCCGTTCCGGGGCTGCCCTCAACCCAGTTTTGGGTGCCACTGCACGCAATCTTCTTGTTTTTACGCTGCTATTCTTTGCGGTAGCAATTTTAGTTGATGCAAATTTTTTCATTTAAATTGTGGTTTGTATGAATTCGGTCTGGATTGTAATGCCCATACTGATTGTACTGATGTTCCTGCTGGGAACTGATTTGAACAGACAGGCTTTTGCCAATGTCGCCCGAAACCCCAAGGGGGTCCTTGTGGGGATGGTAGGACAACTCGTGGTTTTACCTGTTATTGCCTTTGTCATTGCATGGGTACTTGATTTGCCTGCCGTATATTTTATGGGTCTGGTACTGGTTGCCTGCTGCCCCGGAGGGAGCTCCTCAAATGTATTCTCCATGCTGGCCAAAGGTGATGTTGCACTCTCTGTAACCCTTACAGCCGTGAGCAGCGTAGTTACATTGTTTACACTGCCGCTGATTATGGGCGGAGTTTCTGCATTTGTCTCGCAGCAGGCCGGAGTTGAAGTTGTTTTGCCGGTTGGGAAACTGATTGTACAAAACCTGGTATTGTTGTTTGCTCCAATGCTTGCCGGTATTGCCCTGCGGCACTACAAGCCTGCAGTTGCCGCCAAAGTGAACAAAGTTTTGGGCAAATGTGCATTTCCTGCACTTATGGTGCTGGCGGGAGTGTTCTTCCTGCAATATACACAAGAGATTTTTGACAATTTCAGCGTTCTTGGCATTGCCGTTGCAGCACTTATTCTGGGAGCTATGCTATGCAGTTCACTCCTTTCCCGTTTCGGCGGTTTTTCAGATGCCGTACGCCGCACCATTGTTATTGAGGTAGGTATGCAGAATGCGGCACAGGCCATAGCCATTGCCTCTTCACCTTTTATCTTCAACAGCGGTGAAATGGCAATACCGGCTATCATTTATGCATTGCTGATGAACATGATTCTGCTGGTATATGTAGCGGTGATACGGAAAAAATAACCTGCAATACACAAAAAAGGGAGCATTGCCGCTCCCTTTATTATTACCAGAAAATTTCCGGCTCCCTGCGGGGTTCCGTAAATTTTTCTTCCAGAATGGCCTTGTGCTCCAGATAAGTTTCGTCTGCAAAATACTTGGCCTTTGGACGGCACAACTTCACGCAAGCACAGCACCTGATGCATTTGCCCGGGATCTCCGAACAGTTCTCCGGGTCAATGGCTCCCATAGGGCACAACATTGCACAGTAGCCGCAATTGGTACATTTTTCAGGATCTGTTTCCGGCTTTACCTTCCTCAGGTCAATGCTCTTCCCCTTGCCGCTCCTGGCATCAAAATATGTGTAAGGATATGGATTGCCCGGCACCTGAAGCTGGTGTGGAAGTTCTGCCCCTGCGAGCAGCCGTCTTGCTATCTCCTCTCCGAATGCCGTTGCCTTCTGCAAATCTGCAGCATCCGGTCTTCCACCACCCAATATATATGAGAAAGAGTGCTCACCTATGAATGCTCCAGCTGCCAAGCACTGGAAACCGCTCCCTTGCATGATATCCCTCAGTTCAATGAGGGCATCGTCATACGCCCTATTGCCATACACCACAACAGGTACACCTATAGCACCATTACCCTTGATTGAAGCAAAATAATCCCTAAAAAGGTTAGGCACCCTGCCAATATACACCGGAACACCAAAAACCACAAGATCATCAGAGCCGTACTCCGGAGTCTGACGCCTCATGAATGGGGTTGTAATGTTGTACTCCCTGTATTCTGCGGCCAGCCCCTCTGCCACACCTTTTGCTATTGCCACAACACATTTTTTTGTTGTATATGTAGGGCTGAAAAACAGCGCCGTTACAGTTTTAATCTTCTTCATAAGCATATTCAATTGCCATATTCACTTTCTTAAGATAATTGCTGCATTTCTTGAAATCGGCAGCAATGTTGTCCAATGCATTCCCGCTGCAAACGTAATCGGTACCCACCGGCTTTATGAGGGCAAACGTCCTGTAGCGGAGAAGCCTGTGCCATTTGTCGGGAGCAAAGGAGAACTCTGCAGGAACCTTCCTGAGCATATCGGATTCCTCAGGATAAAACCCTTCTGCCTCCTGTATTGCCTCCAGGAACGAATCCCCGTTGACAGAGATCTCATCCCTTATGCTCCGGAGCACCTTGGACTCATACCGGTAGGTGCCGGCAATTATGAAGCACCCTCCCATGGAAAGGGGTGTCTGGGTATGGACACCTTGCTGACCGTTGTCGGGAAAAGCATCTTGTGCAGGGGGCTCCAGATGGAGATAATACCCGGCATTGGGCGACTTCTTTCCCCCTTTGCAGATGAAAATGCCCATATGGGTCTTGTACGGTTCCTTGTTCTTGCTGAACCTTGTATCCCGATAAATCCTGTAGGTACAGTCCTTCACCTGCAGATTTGAGTTTGCAATATCTTCATCCCATCCGGCAATCTTCCCGATGAGCTGTTGAGCAAAGGTCTCAAATTTTTCCCTCACCTGAAGGTATTTTTCCTTGTTTGCATTAAACCACTCGCGGCTGTTGTTCTGCGATAGCTCCGCCAAAAAATCCAATATCGCTTTCATGAGTACTCTCCTTGATTACTTGGTCCTGCGCATTTCCCTGCCACCCCAGTAGTCTGTATTTTCATATTCTCTGCCCCAATCATCGTGATATTTCCCGAATCCGTCATAATGAAGAGCAACACCATCTTCTGTTTCCAACCTTTCACTCTCGTTGGAATTGTCACTATCGGATGAAGCCGAAGATGAGGAAGAAGACGATGAGGAGCCGCTGGCCAATGCCCGCAAAACAAAAAGTCCTATAAGAACTATAATTAATAACGCCAGGAACTGGACAAGAACTATAAGCGTTGCCAAAGTAGCTGTCAGATACACCAAACAGTACAAAATGATTTCCAGCCAATTGCAACACCCCTTCATTGAGAACACAATAATACCCAATTGTATCACTTGAGCAACAAGAGCTATAATGATTGACAATTCTGCCGGATAGTCACATATTTCCAATATAATGGCAACAATCACCACTCCAATCCATGAATATAGTCCAATCTTCACTTTACCATCGCTTAATACAGAAGTATAAGTGATATACGAATTCAACTGCAGAACAGCACAGGCCCCAAATATCAGAAAGTTGACAGCAATCCAATACCATTCAGGATCACTGCAGAACCAGCTGAATTCCTGATACCCGCAAGTATAATAAAATTCGGACAGAGACAACAGAAACAGCAGCAGGGCCAAAATTCTCAATCTGGTCCAAGAGAAAGAACTATTATCATTAACAAAATAATATATGCCAACTATGAGAGGCACAATTACCCAAAGTATCCAGGTTGTATCCCCTAAAGAATCAAACCAATCTGCAATCTTTTCAAATTTTGCATCCCTCTCCCTATCTTGTACAGTAGATCTAAAACGGAGATATTTGGCCAATACAAAAGCATCCTTGCCTTCATATTTGACAGTAGCCCACTCCCCTTCCACATTATAGACCACCACCTCTTCATTAAGTTTTATTGTAGCCAATACCGGAGCTTTGGTAGACTTATGCTCCCGGATACTTATGTGCGACTTGCAATTTACAACCTTGTAGATATCCTGTCCGAACAAGCTGGACACCGATAATAAAATTGCACTTACAATTAGAAACAATGCTTTATTCATAAATACCCGTAATTTAAGCGTTATATACTTGAAACTGGAATGGACAATTGTTTCACAAAGTTATAAAAAATATCCCTTCCTGAAACTTTGTAACATTTTACCGTTTTGATATCTGGATTGACATTTTCAGCCATTTGTCATAAAAATTTCAATAATGTCTCCTCAGGTATCAAAGCCGGCGTATACGGTAAAAATTTTCAAACGGATTGTACCGATACCGCAGCGGATGTTTCCCTGTGATACCGGCACAATTGGATCATATCTTTCATTCAGGATATATCTACTCCGATAACTCTACATATGGGTCTTGTACGGCTCCTTGTTCTTGCTGAACCTTGTATCCCGATAAATCCTGTAGGTACAGTCCTTCACCTGCAGCTGCGAGGCAGCAACATCCTCATCCCAACTGCTGATTCTTTCTATCAGCTGCTGGGCAAACGCCTCAAACTTCTCCCTCACCTGAAGGTATTTTTCCTTGTTTGCATTAAACCACTCGCGGCTGTTGTTCTGCGAGAGCTCCGCCAAAAAATCCAATATCCCTTTCATGATGTACAAATCTAGTGAATTTTTCCAACACCCTCCCAATGGCCTGCTTTTAGAGGGAACCATATTCTTTCTCCCTTCTTCATGAACACAATGGATTCCATATCCTCCGAGCCTTCTTCCAGATTTCTCTTTACATATACTTTGCCTGGCATCTCCTTCAGGTTGCCGTCATAAATGATTACACCTTGGGGTAAGTATGACTGCTTCACCTCTACCAATATCCTTTTATTAAGATAATCCACATCCCTTATAAAGCCTTCGGGTGCCTTAACATTTGTGCTGTCTTTATATGCATTTGCCTCCTCCATTGAGGAATAGCCGTACGGGAAAGTGAATCTCACTTTTCTATTAGCACCAAACCCGGCCTCCAGCATCTCCTTCCGGTTCTTGCTCAGATTATCTATGAAAGCATCATTAAAGTTATAGTTTTCATACTTGGGCTTGGCAACAGGGGCTTCCTCCAACTTGGTCTCATATGGTTTTCCCTGTAAATAATTCAAATACTCGTCTATAATTATTGATGACATATCATCTGCATCCCAGGACCCGTGCTTGAGAAAATATTTTTGCAGCCTGGAATGGCCCCACAAACCCCAGTTGTTCCTTATCCACATTCCCAATCCAAAATGCAAATCAACAAATTGCGCCGAATCCCTGAGAAACTTCTTCTGCTTTGCATCCAGTTCCTTATCCAACTCCTTAATGGCATCCTCAAGATCTGCCGGGATATACCGTCCTCCCACCTTGGCAACAACAGAATGTACATCTTCAAATTTATATATCACCCCATTTATTGGCGCAATCCGGTATTGTCCATAAAGATTTTCAGAATGAAACAGCATTCCGCCTGCCACAACTGCCAACAGGCTCCACAAAAAGCGTTTTAAAGTTTCCATAAGCTACCAATTTGATATTTGCATAAACAAATGTACACAAATTATGCCTGAACACTACTTTTTTTCTTTAAAGGAGCCTCACCGGCCTTTGCACTGCATTGGCAAAGGCTCCTGCAATTCACCGTGGGCAAGATGCCCCTCTGCAATGCCCTCCAGCAGGGTATAGTGCCCACGACGGAACAAATTTGTTGCACCGTGGGCGGCACCCCTAGCTGGAGACTGCTCTGGGGAGGGTAGGTGCCCACGGTGAATTGCAGGAACTGCCGAGGAAGAAGAAAATGTCTTTTTAAGGCAAAAGTTTGCACAAATGTCTATTCCAGGAAAAACCATCAAGGACATAACATCTGAAAATGCTGTTTACGGGACGAGATTCCGCCACTCCTGCTGGGGGAGGGATTGAGGCTCCGCCATTCCCTCGCTGGGAGGGATTGTGCTCACCCTGGCGGGCTGTGCATTCCCATTTCCGCTCGCCGCGGGGGCCCTTAAAAGCCTGTAGTACGCAATTCTGGGCTTTGTTGTTGCCGGGCTGTCGCAGCTCAATGCCTGCGGCATTTTTGGGCATTTTTGTTTCTTCCGTCCCGAGCAAGCTCGGTCAGAATTAAACAAAAAACGCCCAGCACTCCGTGCTGAGCTGCTTTGAATCCTGTCTTCCACAAAAAAAGCCGATGCAAATTGCATCGGCTTTCGGGTGGAAGATGGGATTCGAACCCACGACCTCTGGTGCCACAAACCAGCGCTCTAACCAACTGAGCTACAACCACCATGTTGTTTTTCCGTTGGGGTATCCCCCGAAACGGACTGCAAAGATAGATAAAATTTCTTTCTCCGCAACTTTTTTGTGCAAAAAATAGCTACGTCAATGCCATTTTTTTCAAACTACCCTTCACCCAAGAGACAAATGCTCTTGCTTCAGAGGGTTATCTTCAGTGGAAAAACCAACTTCTACGGCAAATTATTAAAATTTTATCGGGAGTAAAATTATGAAAAATTTCTTTACAAACGCTCTTTTTCCCGATAATTTTTTAGTAGATTTGTGAATTGGATAAAGAACCAAATAAATTATACACTATAAAAACATTTTAAAATTTATGGCACGCGAAATTAAATTCTCTCTGTTGTACAGGGACATGTGGCAGTCATCAGGTAAGTATGTACCTATGGTTCACCAGCTTAAGGAGATTGCACCCGTTATCGTAGATATGGGTTGCTTTGATAGAGTTGAGACCAATGGTGGTGCTTTTGAGCAGGTTAACCTTCTTTTTGGTGAGAACCCAAATAAAGCAGTGAGAGAGTGGACTGCACCTTTCAACAAGGCAGGTATCCAGACACATATGCTTGAGCGCGGTTTGAACGCACTTAGAATGAACCCTGTTCCTGAGGATGTACGTTTCTTGATGTACAAAGTTAAAGCTAAACAGGGAACAAACATTGCAAGATCATTCTGCGGCTTGAACGATCATAGAAACCTTAAAGGTTCTGTTATCGGCGCAAAGAAAGGCGGTATGATTTCGCAGGTTGCCCTAAGTATCACTTACTCTCCTGTACACACTGTAGAGTACTACATGGGTGTAGTTGACAAAGTTGTTGAGTACGGTTGCGACGAGATCTGTCTGAAAGATATGGCTGGTATCGGCCGTCCAGCATTCCTCGGCAGACTTACTTCAGAGATTAAGAAGAAATATCCTCATATCAAAGTTCAGTACCATGGCCACTCAGGTCCAGGTTTCTCAGTAGCTTCTATGCTTGAGGTTGCAAGAGCAGGTGCTGACTATATTGATGTTGCAATGGAGCCTCTTTCATGGGGTAAAATCCATCCGGATGTAATTACCATCCAGGCTATGTTGAAAGATGCAGGCTTCATGGTTAAAGATATCAACATGGATGCTTACATGGAGGCAAGAAGACTTACCCAGACTTTCATTGACGATTATCTCGGTTACTTCATTGAGCCAACCAACTACCAGTGCTCTTCACTTTTGGTAGGTTGCGGTCTTCCTGGCGGTATGATGGGTTCTATGATGGCAGACCTTAAAGGTTTCCACGGTGCAATCAACATGTCACTAAGAAACCAGGGCAAGAAAGAGGTTACCCTCAACGAACTTGCAGTAATGTTGTTCCAGGAGGTTGAGTATGTATGGCCTCGCTTGGGTTATCCACCACTTGTAACTCCATTCAGCCAGTATGTTAAGAATACTGCCCTTATGAACTTGATGCACACCCTTAAAGGTGAGCCAAGATGGAAGACAATTGACAAGGATACAATGAACATGATTCTTGGCAAGACAGGTACACTTCCTGGCAAACTTGCTCCAGAGATCATTGAGATTGTTAAGGAGAAAGGCCTTGAGTTCTACACAGGCAACCCTCAGGACGAGTTCCCTAACGAGCTTCCTAAGTTTGAGCAGATGATGAAGGAAGAGGGTTGGGACCGTGGCCAGGATGATGAGGAATTGTTTGAGTTTGCAATGCACGAGCGCCAGTACAGAGACTATAAGAGCGGTATCGCCAAGAAACGTTTCGAGACCGACCTTGAGGCTGCAAAAGCTAAAGCAGGTGCTCCTATCATCGTTACCCGTCCGGTTGTTGAGATGCCTAAGTTTGACATTGATGCACTTGTTGCAAAATATCCTAATGCCAAACCTATCCAGTCTCCAGTTAAAGGTAAAGTTCTATGGCAGTATGATGTTGCTGATGTTTCTACAGCACCTAATATTGGCACAGAGTTCAAACAGGACAAACCAATTTGCTACGTTGAGGCATACTTCGGCCCAATGGAGGTTCCTGCTCCAATCACCGGCCGCATAGTTGCAATCACAGCAAAACAGGGCGACAATGTTGAGAAAGGTGAAATCCTTGGTTTCATTGAGTAATCATCTTCCCGACAAATACACAAAACAGGGTGGCCTCAAGGTCACCCTGTTTCATACAAACTGAAGAAATTCTGACACCATGAAAAAACTTTCAATAATTACATTACTAATGGCAACAATATGCCTTACTGCCAATAATATATCTGCACAAAATACCGAACCTCAAGAGTTACCTTTTTCCATGGTTGAGCAAAAACCCACTTTCCAGGGTGGAGATGCAAATACATTTACAAAATGGGTATTTTCACAAATCACCTACCCCGAAATTGCCAAGAAAAACGGAGTTCAGGGAAGAGTAACCCTTCAATTTACAATCGACACCACAGGTGCTGTTACTAACATAAAAGTGTTGAGAGGTGTTGATTCATCGGTTGACAAAGAAGCTGTAAGAGTTATTTCAATGTCGCCAAAATGGGAACCTGGCAGAATAAAAGGGAAACCGGTAAATGTAGTTTACACCTACCCCGTTGTTTTCTCACTGAAATAAAATAAAGGAGGCTCTAGCGTGCCTCCTTTATCATATTACCTTAAACCAGATTACCGGAGACGGAACTCTATAGGCTGGACATATCTTACCCGCACCGGCTTCCCGTCAAGTTTGCCTGGGCTCCATAGTGGAGATTTTGAGATAACCCTTTTGGCTTCATTGTCCAAAGAAGGATGCACACCCTCCACTACTGTCACGTCCGACACACTACCATCTGTATTTATCACAAACGATACCTTAACGGTTCCCTCAATTTTAGCCTTTACAGCAAATGTCGGATACATTATTTTGGAGAATGCCCATATTGTGAAATCATCGGTAGTACCTCCCTGAAATGAAGGTTTTACATCAAGTTCATCTGCGTATTCTAAAACAACGGGGATCTGGGCTTCAAACGGATATGCAGGCTGTCCCGCGCCGTTATAGATATTCCCCTTGCAATAATCCTCTGTGCAATATTTCACTTTTACCGGCATTTTTACCTCCGGATGCCATACAATAAGGCTCCCGGCCTCTATGCGTGAAAATGCAGGATAATACACTCCGTCACTGCCAGCCACATGCAGGTAGGCAGCCCCTACAGAACTTCTCTCCCCGGAAGGCAAAACCACATGCATCCCTTCTGCATAATCAAACCCCACTACAAGTTCTTGCCCATTGAATGAAACACTCTTTACAACCGGGCCGTAACACTCAATTTTCCTATTGTACTCATTGGCCAGGACAACATCCGCAAATCTGCGTGCAGGAACAAGTTTGTTGCGTGGATGAATGTCCAATGAATCACCCACATCTATGGCGGTAACCATCCCTATATCCTCCAGCATCCTGCCTTCCCAAACTTTTGCCTGCTCCATGCGGATCTTCCCGGGAAGCTGTGAATATGGTGCTACCTGCATATAATAGAACGGCAGCCTCTCCTGGCCCCAGAGCAGCCTCCAGTCCTCAACAAGATCCACAAAAATTGGGGCATAATCCTCCGCTCTCCAGGCATTGGACTCTGCCTGATACCATATATTTCCTTTTATGGTGTATCCCACTATCGGGTTAACCATTCCGTTCCACACTGCTGAAGGGACTTTGTGCAGATACCCCTTAGGAGCCATCTTGTCGGGAGTATAATTCCTGTACACCCTGTTGTAGATGGTATCCTTGCGCATCACCTCCTCCCTTATCCATGATTCCGAGTGTGTTCCGCCAACCGCACAGAGAATCACTCCCACAGGCTGCTCCAGAGCCTTGTGCAGCTCCCGAGCGAACAGGAATGCCACCGCAGAATAGTTTTGCACGGTCTCCTTGCTGCACACAACCCATTGCCCCTTGCAGTCCTCGTGCGGTGCAGTATGGTCCCAGCACTCCTCAACTTTGAACAGATGCACATTTGGATACTCCGCATCCTCAATCTGTTCCTCCCATCCTTCCATTCCGGTCATCCACGCAGAGCCCTTTTTGGGTGTTGTCCAGAACTCCATATTGCTCTGTCCACTGGCCAGCCACACCTCTCCTACAAGAATATTCCCTATTGCTATCTCCTCCCGGGTGCTTCCCGACAAAAATTTCAGTTCCTGCCCTACACAATGCTTTGGAGTATTTACATAAACAATCCATTTTCCCTCCGCATCCGCTTGCACAGAATACACCTTCCTGCTCCAAGAAGAAGATACCTTCACCTCCTCCCCCGGATCCGCCCATCCCCACAATTTCACCTCACTCTTCTGCTGCAAAACCATATTGTCTGAAATGATTGCCGGAAGGGAAATCTTTGCATTTAACTGCACCACTGCAACTGCCAGTGCCACTATAACCAATACTGTGCGTCTCATAAGGAATTCTGTTTCCACTAAGGTATGAAAAATTTCCCATTCTGAGGGAAAAGTATTCCAAAATAATGCAACGGAAGCGTAATAGATAATGTTTATATATCACACACTCAGATTATTGCATCCTCACACCCCGCAACTGGCCAGTTGCGTGAAAATTTGTTGCTTTCAAATGGTATATTTGTATTGGAAATTATTCAGAAAGGATGGACCAGATATATGTAGATACCCTTAAGGCCGTGATGGTATACCAATGGGAACTTGATGCGGCAATGCTTGAAGTGGAAAGGATTTCACGCCATAATACAATATTATACCTTGTAATTGCCGCCCTGGTGGCAGGAGCAATTGTTGCGGCATACTATATGGGACGCAGGCACAACAGGAGGCTGAATGCAGAGAAGTTTGCCAACAGGATCCTCAGCCGGCAGGCTGAGAACCTCCCGGTACTGGCTAATGAGATCAACAAGATATCGGGAAAAACAGTGAAACTATCCGGGATGCTGTATGACGAGTTGCAGGATGCAATAAACAAGGCCAAGGCAGGCAGCAAAAGCGGAATAGTAGAAGTGGTGAATGATGCCGAATTTGTAAAGATGTACCCTTTTATAAAGGAGATGGATTTCCTCTCGCCACAGGAAAAACTGGTGCTCATCCTTACAGAAGAAGAGTATCCCCTGTCAGAAATCGCACTATACACCGGTGCCTCAGAGGCTACGGTAAGGGCAGTGAAATCAAGGATAAGGAATAAACTTATGCAGTCCGGAAGCATAAGCGCACAAAACAATAAACTAAAAATATTCAAAAAGAAAACATTATGAAAAAAGCAACTTTTCTGTTAGGTCTGGTGCTTGCCATTGCTTTATGCAACATTGCACACGCACAAGAAAGCACAACAATCCCTTATAGCATGGTGGAAGTAGCCCCAAAATTCCAGGGAGATGATCCAGGCAATTTTGCGCGATGGGTATTTTCTCAGGTAAAATATCCGGAGCAGGCAATAAAGGAAGATTTGGGAGGAAGGGTTACATTGCAGTTTACCGTTTCCAAAGATGGAAGTGTAAAGGATGTAAAAGTATTGAGAAGCGTTCATCCGGTTCTGGATGCTGAGGCTGTACGTGTAATTTCCAGCAGCCCAAAGTGGGAACCAGGTATGGTCAATGACAAACCGGTTGATGTGAGATATGTATTCCCCGTAATATTCAAAACCAAAAGCACAGACAAATCTGTCTCTTCATTCGACCTCGATGTCAGACCTGCAACATTCGGCCCCTCTGATGACATTGACAGAACGCTCAGATCCACTTCCAATGAATTCACCAAATGGGTATTCCTGAATATGAAGTATCCTGATGAGGCAATAAAAAAAATGATCCAGGGAAAGGCAATCGCCACTTTTGACATTCTTGAAACAGGGGATCTTACAAACATCAAAATCATTGAGAGCGCACATCCGCTTTTGGACGCAGAACTCGTAAGGGTTCTTGAGATGTCCCCAAAATGGAATGCAGCAATGAAAAACGGCCTTCCGGTAAGGACCACCTACACCTTCCCTTTCCATTTCGTATTGCGCTGACGTTGTCTTCTTGTACAACATACTATTTCTATACACTTAAAAAGGTGGCTGACGCCACCTTTATTTCATTTATTGTTCTGCTCCTGTAAAAGAGGATAATCTCTATTTATAGGGCAGTATATATTTCCTGAGTAAAACCAAAAAGATACTTGACATCTTTGGCTACCCCTTTATCCTTTGCAGGAATCCAGTCAGGAGATTTGGAAACAAGTCGTTTTATCTCCTCATCCAAAGCTCTTTTACCACTACCACTTACTATTTCCACATCCTTCACTTTCCCCTTTTTTGTTATTGTAAATTTTACATCTACTGCTACCTTTACTTTCATCCCTTCAGAGGCATTTCCTACATTCTTAATTTGTGGCTGTAGCCATTTCAGGAAATTGCTGTCTGTATCTTCTGCTCCTGGGAACTCAGGCATCTCTTCCATACTTGAACATATAAGCATCAAATCCAGCATTTCATCTTCCTTATGCTTAAGAAAATTATCCGCTTTCAGGTAATATGTTATGCTTTCTAATGGCGTTCCATCTACAGTTATATGGATCTGCTTGTTTTCATCAGTTGTAATTTCAGGTTTTTCTAGTCCGTTGATATCAAATACTATCGGGAGTAAATACTTAACCTTGACCGGTTTATTTCTCTGCAAACCAGGCCTCCAGTCCGGAGAATTTGACACTACCCGTACCGCCTCCGCATTCAACAATTCATGAACGCCATAGGCCACCGTAACATTTTCAACTTTTCCCTCTGCAGATATTGTAAAATGGAGATAAACATTCCCCTGAATATTTTTTTCCAATGCTGCTTGAGGATATTGCAACTGGGTATATACCCAATCATAGAATGCAATTATATCCCCTCCATCAAATGTTGGATGTTGCTCCAATATTGCAAAAGGGACCTCAATTTCTTCATCATTCTGTGAATAACCTGATGTCGTAAAAGACAATAAAAGCGCCAGACTCAAATAAATAACACTGATCTTTTTCATATACTATAATTCATTAGTGTCCGGTAAAAAATCATAAAAATTCTTTGAAAATATTGAAAATTAGGTAGTTATGGGGTTTTTCGAGTCAACCGATTTGAATTTATCTTTGCCAGACTAACGTAGAATGGCATATGCATAAAGGAAAATACGTGTTCTCTCAGCTTTTAGACTTCCTCGATCGCAACGATTTCAACTATCTCGCAAGGAAATATGGTGGTGACAAATATGTCAAGCAGTTCACCTGCTATAACCAACTTTGCGTATTGATGTTCGGTCAGCTTTCCAACCGTGAAAGTCTTCGTGATGTTGTCCTGGCAACCCAGACTCATGCATCCAGAGCCTATCACCTTGGATTTGGTAAGCACGCTGCCAAGAGTACTCTTGCGGATGCCACCAACACCAAGCACGATTATCGCATCTTCGAGGAGTTTGCCTATAAGGTCATCGCAGAAGCTCAACGATGTAGAATCATTGACATCTTCAAGCTGGGTAGAAACGTCTATACCTTTGATTCTACGACAGTTGACTTATGTCTGAGCACCTTTGGATGGGCTCTGTTCAGAAAGAAGAAAGGTGGTATCAAGATGCATACGTTGTATGATCTGGAAACACAGATTCCAACATTCTTTTACATAATGACTTCAAACCGATGAAGTGGAAGCTCCGTTTTCCTCCTTAATCAGGTATCCTGTCAGACGCAATCGGCTACATGGCTGGTCAACTGACAATGGAGAAGTACCCTGACAAGATGCGTAGAGTCATCTACTTGGACAAAGAGAGCAAGAAGAAGTTTATATTCTTTACAAATGCACTGACTATCAATCCAGTAATGGTTGCGGAACTCTATCACAACAGGTGGCAGATAGAGCTTTTCTTCAAGTGGATCAAGCAACATCTTAAGATAAAAAAGTTCTGGGGTACGTCCGAAAATGCAGTCCGCATTCAGAACTACTCTGCGATCACAGCCTACTGTATGATGGCCATTGTGCAGAAAAAGATGAACATTGAGCGCTCTATCTACGAGATGCTGCAGATTGTAAGTATCTTATTAACAGACACTACTAACCTTAAAAACCTCTTTACAAAACCTAACTACAATATTGTCAATGAACTGGATGGTTCTACCGAACCAAGTTTGTTTTAATTGTTAAACTTTATAATAATAGTCCGGAATTTTTACCGGATAGCAATGACTATAATTTTTAAATGGCAACACTATAGCAGTATAAAACTATTTTCTGGTAAAAATAATAAATATTACCCAATTTTGGTGTATTATATCTTATTCAAAATAATACACGTATGAAAAGAGCTTTTATTCTGTTTCTGATATTACTGATTGTATGTTCGGATGAGATTTATCCTCAGGACAAGCAGACTCCTGCCCCAATACCATATAGCTTTGTAGAGGGGAAGCCCGTGTTTGGTGGAGGAGATGATGTAAAAATCAGGCAATGGGTCCACAAGCAAATAATATACCCTCAGGATGCCATTGTAAACAATATTGAGGTTATTAAAAAAGTTCATCCATTATTGGATAATGAAGCTGCAAGAGTTGTATATTTGCCCCGGATTTATAATCGCTAACATCATGTCACAAAAACAGAACAACTGGTTTGCCCTTACCCCACTAGGAGTATTTCTTATAGTGTATCTGGTGTCATCTCTGGTAGCGGGAGATTTCTATAAAGTTCCTATTGCAGCTGCTTTTCTGGTGGCCTCTGTATATTCACTGGCCTTATGTGCCAAAGGGAAGATTGAGGAGAGGATAAACATATTCTCCCAAGGGGCCGGACATAAGAATGTCCTCCTTATGATTTGGATATTCATTCTGGCCGGGGCATTTGCCACCACTGCCAAAGAGATTGGGGCAATTGATGCAACGGTAAACATTACCTTACAATTATTGCCCGGGAAACTCCTGTTTGCAGGGCTCTTCCTGGCTTCGTGTTTCATATCAATGGCCGTGGGCACAAGTGTGGGGACAATTGTGGCACTGGTTCCGGTGGCCACAGGAATAGCGGCTGAGACCGGCATCTCTGCCCCGTTCATAACTGCAATTGTAGTTGGAGGTTCATTCTTTGGCGATAACCTCTCTTTCATTTCAGATACAACCATTGCCGCCACCCGCACCCAGGGGTGCTCCATGGCAGACAAATTCAAGGCAAATATCCTCATTGCCGCCCCTGCAGCAATTATGGTTGCAGCATTCTACATATTCAAGGGGTTGGAAGTGGATTTCACTCCGGCTGCTCAGAGCACAAATCTTGTGCTGCTGATACCATATTTACTGGTTATCGGGATGGCAATAGCAGGAATAAATGTAACGCTGGTGCTTGCAGCCGGCATTGCCACAAATGCCATAATTGGTTTTGCAACCGGTAAAATCACATGGATTACCTGGCTCGGCCACATTGGGAGCGGCATTGCGGGAATGGGAGAACTCATAATTGTAACAATGCTTGCAGGAGGTATGCTGGAGGTTATCCGCACCGCCGGCGGGCTGGATTGTCTCATTGCCAAAATGACCTCCCGCATCAACGGCAAGAGGGGTGCCGAATTCAGCATTGCAGCACTGGTTTCCCTGGCCAACCTCTGCACCGCAAACAACACAATTGCCATAATCACAACAGGAGGAATAGCTAAGGATATAGCACAAAAATATGGCCTTGACTCCCGAAAAGTTGCCAGCATCCTGGACACTTTCTCCTGCTTCATACAGGGCATCATCCCCTATGGAGCCCAGATGCTTATGGCCAGCGGCCTGGCAGGAATCTCTGCCATGGCAATCCTGGAATATCTGTATTACCCGTTTGCACTGGGCATCATTGCAGCCTTGGCAATAATATTCAGATTTCCAAGAAGGATGTCGTAATAAACAAAAGCCTCTCCACAACCATTTGCAGAGAGGTTTTTTGTACCCCCATGCGGAATCGAACCGCAACCGTCAGAACCGGAATCTGAAATTCTATCCATTAAACTATGGGGGCTTTTCCCGACAGTCCGACTGAGAAATTGTCGGGAAGACAAAAGTAAGAAAAATTTGCATATCTTTGCCACTTGAAAATTTAAATCTACAATATACTGATTATGAAAGCATATGTTTTCCCAGGACAGGGTTCTCAGTTTACCGGTATGGGTGAGGAGCTTTACAACAGCAATCCTATTGCAAAAGAGATGTTTGAGAAAGCCAATGAAATTCTTGGATTCAGAATTACAGATATCATGTTCAAAGGCTCTGCAGAAGAGTTGAAACAGACAAAAGTTACACAGCCTGCTGTGTTCCTTCATTCTGTGATACTTGCAAAATGTCTGCCTGATTTCAAGCCGGAAATGGTTGCAGGCCACTCGCTTGGAGAGTTCTCTGCACTTGTTGCAGCAGGTGCCATGAGTTTTGAGGACGGTCTTGTACTCGTTTCAAAACGTGCTATGGCTATGCAGAAGGCATGCGAACTTAAACCTTCTACTATGGCTGCCGTTCTTGCACTGGATGCCAAGACTATTGAGGATATATGCGCTGCTACAGAGGGGATTGTGGTGGCTGCAAACTACAATTGCAACGGCCAGGTGGTAATCTCCGGTGAGGTTGAGGCTGTTGAGAAGGCTTGCGTTGCGCTCAAGGCTGCCGGAGCAAAAAGGGCATTGGTGCTCCCTGTAGGAGGTGCATTCCACTCACCGCTAATGGATCCTGCCCGTGTAGAACTTGCAGAGGCCATTGAAAAGACAACCTTCAATGCTCCTGTTTGTCCTGTTTACCAGAATGTTGACGCCAAACCTCATACAGATCCTGCAGAAATTAAGGCAAACCTCCTTGTGCAGCTTACAGCACCTGTAAGATGGACACAGTCTGTAGAGAATATGGTTGCAGATGGTGCTACACATTTCACCGAGGTAGGCCCTGGCAAAGTATTGCAAGGACTTATTGTGAAAATTGCAAAAGATGCTGAAGTAGAGGGTATTCAATAATCTTTTTCCCGATAGTTCCCGTAAGGTTGGCCGGATTTGGCCAACCTTTTTTTTATCGGGAAAACAATATCTTATTTTTTCTTTCCCAAATTGGATTTTATTTGATATCTTTGGATGATTTTTCATTGCTTGTGCGAGTTATTTTTACACTCAAAACAAGTAATTAACTATCAGATTATTATAATCAACTTAATTATACAACATTTAATTTTGTAAAAATGGCTAAAGAGAAACAATTCATTACCTGCGACGGTAACTATGCTGCAGCACACGTGGCATACATGTTCAGCGAGTTGGCAGCCATCTACCCTATTACCCCATCTTCTACTATGGCGGAGTTGGTAGACGAGTGGTCTGCTTTTGGCAAAAAGAACATTTTTGACGAGCCTGTTAAGGTTGTTGAGATGCAGAGTGAGGGTGGTGCAGCCGGTGCTGTTCACGGTTCACTTCAGGCTGGTGTTCTTACTACAACTTTCACTGCTTCGCAGGGTTTGTTGCTTATGATTCCTAACATGTACA
>SUYX01000027.1 GCA_015060225.1 Bacteroidales bacterium
TCTTCCCATCCCGAACAGAGAAGTTAAGCCCGTTAGCGCCGATGGTACTGCTATACCAAGTGGGAGAGTAGGTAGCCGCCAACTTTGAGGACCTTCAATCAGAGATGATTGGAGGTCTTTTTTTTGTACCGTTGATAATCAGCCTTTTGTACAAAGAGACAACGTTACTATATACATATAAAAGTTTTTGCCTATATTTGTAATATATATTTATTCATATGGATTTTTTTTCTTCTTTACTTAGTTCAGTCAATGATATTTTATGGTCGTACATCCTTATTGTCATGCTGATTGGTTGTGCTTTGTATTTTTCTTTTAAAACCCGTTTTGTGCAGTTCAGGATGTTGGGAGAGATGGTGAGGCTTCTTGGGGAGTCTACTTCAACTTCTGATGGGGAAAAACATATTTCTTCTTTTGAGGCCTTTATGGTTTCTCTTGCCAGCAGGGTTGGTACCGGTAATTTGGCCGGTGTTGCTACTGCTATTGCCATTGGTGGTCCGGGTGCAGTTTTCTGGATGTGGGTAATTGCCCTATTTGGTGCATGTAGTGCTTTTATTGAGTCAACTTTAGCCCAGCTATATAAAATAAAAGGACAAGATTCGTTTGTAGGTGGACCAGCTTATTATATGAAAATTGGTTTGAAGAAGCCTTGGATGGGTACTCTGTTTGCCATCCTTCTTATTTTTACTTTTCCTTTTGCATTCAATTCAGTACAGAGCAATACTATATGCGCTGCTTTTGCGCAAGCTTTTAATTTTGATCCTACAATTGTAGGAATTGTTCTTACAATCCTTACATTCGTAATTATTTTTGGTGGTATTCAGCGTATTGCCAAAGTAAGTTCTTTTATTGTTCCTGTAATGGCTGTCGGATATATTATTTTGGCCTTTATAGTTGTCTGTATCAATTTCAGACAGATTCCTCAAGTGCTTGAACTGATCATTTCCAGTGCTTTCGGTTGGAACCAGGCTTTTGGAGGAATGGTAGGTGCTGCTCTAATGAATGGAATCAAAAGAGGATTGTTCAGTAATGAAGCAGGAGAGGGCTCTGCCCCTAATGTAGCAGCGACTGCAGATGTAACACACCCTGTAAAACAGGGATTGATCCAGACTTTGGGCGTTTTTACAGATACTTTGATTATCTGTACTTGTACAGCTTTCATTATATTATTCAGCGGAGTTTCCTTTACAAGTACTTCAAATGGAATCCAACTTACCCAGCTCGCGTTGTCAACTCAGATAGGA
The DNA here is from genome assembly GCA_015060225.1 of Bacteroidales bacterium. GTDB lineage: Bacteria > Bacteroidota > Bacteroidia > Bacteroidales > UBA932 > Egerieousia. The sequence goes on from SUYX01000027.1 coordinate 1,245, forward strand.
AATACCGGAAATGTATTCATTGCTGTGGCAATTATGTTTTTTGCTTTCAGCAGCATTATTGGCAATTATTATTATGGAGAAGCCAATATCAGATATATGACTGAGAACAGGACTATAATGACCATTTTCAGATTATTGGTTTGTGGAATGGTTATGTTTGGTTCGCTGGCTACACTTGATCTTGCCTGGAGCCTTGCCGATTTGTGTATGGCATGTATGACAGCCTGCAACCTGGTAGCCATTGTCCTTTTAAGTAAATACGCAGTAAAGCTGCTTGAAGATTATAGGGCACAGAAGAAACAGGGAATAAAAGATCCTGTCTTTACAAAAGACAGGATGCCCGAGATACAGCAGGATCTGGAGTGCTGGTAAGGCTATTTTCCCAATAAGTCAGGACGTAGAAGGGCAGTTCTCGCAAGGGACTGCTCTTCTTGCCATTGGGCTATCAGTTTCGGATTTCCCGACAACAATACTTTTGGAACTTCCCATCCGTTGAAGTTTGCAGGACGGGTATATACAGGTGCTGAAAGAAGGTTGTCCTGAAAGCAGTCGCTCAATGCAGATGTCTCATCAGATATTGCGCCTGGAATGAGCCTGATTACGGCATCGCACACTATGGCAGCGGCAAGTTCACCTCCGCTGAGGACATAATCTCCAATTGATATTTCAGATGTGATGAGATGTTCCCTTATCCTGTGGTCAATCCCTTTGTAGTGTCCGCACAGAATCATTATGTTCTCCAGGCATGAGAGCCTGTTGGCAATAGGCTGGTCAAGGACCTTGCCGTCGGGAGACATATAGATGATCTCATCGTATTCCCTCTCCTGTTTGAGTTTGTTGATAAGGGTGTAGATAGGTTCAATCATAAGTATCATGCCGGCATCTCCGCCATAGCTGTAATCATCTACCTGATGGTAGTTGCCTTTTCCATATTCTCTTATATCGTGTATGTATATTTCTACCAGCCCTTTGTCCTTTGCTCTCTGCACTATTGAGTGGTTGAGCGGACTCTCCAGCAATTCGGGTACTACAGTGAGTATATCTATTCTCATAAACCGTTAAATTTTCAAATCAAAAATAGTCAATTTTTACTATATTTGCAAGTTACTAATTTTATAGTCTGAATATTATGGACCTAAAGAGAAATTCTGCGGTGACAAATGAAAATGATTTGGCACTGGATGTTGTTGAGATTCTTGGGAAATGCAGGAATTTGTCTGATTCTGCCAATATTGAAGGCAGTAATCTTCATGAAGAAATGGAACGCCTGAAATCGCAGTTCTATAGTGCTGTTAATACTAAAAAAGAGAGTGCAGACAGTGAATCACTAAAGATACTGGCAGATTTGGAAGCACAGTTCAAGGAGATTTATGCCGCATACAAATCAGACAGAAAGGTCCGGATTGAGGATATGGAAAAGGTTAAGGAGGAGAATTATGCTGCAAAATTGCAGATAATTGAGGAACTCAAGACACTTTTGGAGAAGGCGGAGGATGTCACTCATACTTTCCCTGAGTTCAGGGATTTGCAGAACCGTTGGAAATCCATTGATGCAGTTCCTGCAGCCAAAGCCCGGAATTTGTGGGAGACATATCAGCATTATGTTGAGAAATTCTACGATTACATTAAAATCAACAACGAGTTCAGGGATATTGATTTCAAGAAGAATCTTGAGGCAAAGACGCTTTTGTGTGAGAAAGCTGAGGCACTTGCCAATGAAGCTAATGTAGTGAATGCGTTCAAGGAGCTTCAGAAGCTTCATGAAAGTTGGAAGGAGTTGGGTCCGGTGGCCAAGGAGTACAGAGAAGCCATTTGGGGGAGATTCAAGGCAATTACATCTGAAATCAACAGAAAGCACCAGCAATATTTTGAACAGTTGAAGATTGCACAGAAGAAGAATCTTGAGGACAAGGAGATTTTGTGTTTAAAGGCTGAAGAGATTGCGCAGGCAAATCCTGATTCGTCGGGAGAATGGAACAAACTTTCAAAGAAGATGGATGCTCTGCAGGCTCAGTGGAAGAATGTGGGTTTTGCTGCAAAGAAAGATAATCAGAAGATTTACGACAGGTTCAGAGTTGCATGTGATGCGTTTTACAAAGCAAAGAGGGAGTATTACAATAATTTCAAGAATGTAATGTCCGAGAACCTCAAAATTAAGGAGCAATTGTGTGAGAAGGCTGAGTCCCTTGTAGAAAGCAAGGACTGGAAGAAGGCTACTGACCAGTTCATTGCTCTGCAGAAACAGTGGAAGGAGGTTGGACCGGTTGCAAGGAAACAGTCTGATGCCGTTTGGAAGAGATTCAGGGCTGCATGCGATACTTTCTTTGACAATAAATCGAGACATATGGATGCAGAGGATGTGAAGTATGAGGAGAATCTTGCACTTAAAGAGTCTTTGATTGCAGAGGTTAAGGAGTATCAGATTTGTGATGCAAAGGAGAAGAATATTGGTGCAATGAGGGAATTCCAGAACAGATGGAATGCAATTGGATTCGTCCCTTTCAAGGAGAAAGAGAGGGTGCAGAAAGAGTTTAATGAGGCTATGGATGCACATTTTGCAGACATAAGGTCATTGGACAGTGAAAAGAAGCTCAACAAGTTCAGAAGAATGGTAATTGAGGTGAAAAACTCCGGCAAAGGTGATAGGGGCCTTAAATTTGAGAGGGAGAAGCTTCTCCTCAAATACAGGAAGATGGAACAGGATATTGCAACATTGGAGAATAATATGGGATTCTTTGCAAAATCAAAGAATGCAGATTCAATGATAAGTGATCTTGAGAAAAAAATTGCAGTTGCAAGGGAGGAACTTGCCCGGATTGAGGAGAAAATTAACATTATTGATTCACAGTTTGAGTAATAATTAAAGAATAAATATGAATAAGAACACGGTTATTGGTTTTGTACTGATTGGCTTGATCCTTATTGGTTTCAGCTGGTACAACACCAAGATTTTCAAGGAACAGGAGAGGGCAAGGTTTGTTGCAGACTCCATTGCCAGGGTGGAGGCTCTTAAGAATGCACCTAAAATTGATTCTGCTGTATTGGCATTGAATGACAGTATTGCCAAATTGGAGCAGGTACAGCAGATGCAGCTTTTGGCAGCACCTGTGTACAAGGATTCGCTTCTTGAGGCTGCGAGCAAAGGTGAGGAGCAGTTGTATCAGTTGGAGAACGACAAGATTAAAGTAACCTTTACATCTAAAGGTGCCCAGGCACAACAGGTTCTGGTAAAGGATTATTATACTCACGACAGTCTTGACCTTTATCTTATGAAGAAAGGTGCAGGCAATCTTGCTATAGATTTCTATACAGACCAGCAGCTTTCAACCTCTGATTTCAATTATTCAAAAGTTGCCCAGACAGATACATCTCTGGTGTTCAGACTCCAGTTTGGTGAGAATGCATATATTGAGCATGTATATACACTCCCTGAGGAGAGCTATATGGTAGATTTCAACTTGAGGATGGTTGGAATGAACAAGTATATCTCCAGAAATGTTTCCCAGCTGGGAATTGACTGGAGATTGGATATCCCAAGAATGGAGAGAGGCTATGACAATGAGAAGAACTACTCTACAATTGCGTACAAATATCCAGGAGAGGATAAAGTGGAGGATCTTGGACTTAGAAAAGCCTCTTCATCTGAGGATATTTCAACCAAGGTTGAATGGGTGGCTTTCCAGCAGCAGTTCTTCTCCGCAATAATGCTGGCAAAAGATAATTTTGAGAGCGGTGACCTCTCTTACAAATTCTATGATGTTGCCGATGCTGATGCAAGGCTCATGGACTGCAGGGCAAACATGGTTGTTGATTATAAAGGCGGTGATGTTGTGGAGTATCCTTTCAGTTTCTATTATGGCCCTAATCTTTACAAGGTACTTAAGAGCTACGACTACGGCTTTGAGAAGATTGTTCCACTTGGCGGATGGCTTATCGGTTGGATAAACAGGGTTGTAATCATCAACTTCTTCGATTATTTGAGCAGATTCATCTCAAACTTCGGTATCATCATTCTCCTTATGACAATTGCCATAAAGCTTATCATCTCACCGTTGACACTCAAGTCTTATATGTCATCGGCCAAGATGAGGGTACTTAAACCGGAGATTGACAAGATAAATGCAAAATATCCTAAGCAGGAAGATGCCATGAAGAAGCAGCAGGAGATAATGGCATTGTACAAGAAGACAGGTGTGAGCATGTTTGGTGGATGTCTCCCTATGTTGCTCCAGTTCCCTATCCTGTTTGCGATGTTCCGTTTCTTCCCTGCATCATTTGAGTTGAGGCAGCAGGGCTTCCTTTGGGCAGATGACTTGAGTACATACGATTCTATTCTCCAGTTGCCGTTCAATATTCCGTTGTATGGAGACCATGTGAGCCTTTTTGCAATCCTTATGGCAGTTTCAATGTACTTCTATTCTAAGATGAATATGGACCAGATGCCAAGCGGTAATGAAATGGCCGGAATGAGGGCAATGCAGCTCTACTTTATGCCAATATTCCTGTTGGTATTGTGTAACAACTTCTCAAGCGGCTTGAGCTATTACTATATGCTTTCAAACTTGTTTACCATTGTACAGACTTGGGTAATAAGGAAGTACTTTGTTGATGAGAAGAAATTGTACGCACAGCTCCAGGCCAAGGCAGCAAGTGCAAAAGCTCCTAAGAAATCAAAATTCCAGCAGAGATTGGATGAGATGTACAAACAGCAGCAGGAACTGCAGAGACAGCAGGCCCAGATGCGTAACAAAAGACAATAATCATGAGTATTGGAACTCAAATTGAAATTTTGAAAAATGAACTGCCGTCAACTGTAAAGTTGGTGGCAGTTTCAAAATTCAACCCGGTGGAAGCCATCCGGGAGGCATATGAGGCTGGACAGCGCATTTTTGGAGAGAGCCGTCCGCAAGAGCTGCAGCAGAAGGTAGCTCTTCTTCCCGACGATATCAAGTGGCACTTCATAGGGCACCTCCAGACCAACAAACTGAAAATGGTGCTTCCGTATGTAGATCTGATACATTCTGTAGACAGTGCCAGACTCCTTTTTGAAATTGACAAGTATGCTGTAAAGAGTGGCCTTAAAGTGAGGTGCCTTCTGGAGCTTTTTGTAGCTCAGGAGGAGAGTAAGCAGGGATTCAGTGAAGAAGAACTCTTTGAACTGCTTGATTCTCTACAGCAGAATCCCCTCCATGGAGTTGAAATATGCGGCCTTATGGGAATGGCCTCTTTTGTAGAGGATGAGAACCAGATAAGGGGAGAGTTCCGGACCTTGAAGAGGGTTTATGACAAGGTGAAGGAAAAATATATCTCCACCCTTCCCCAGTTCAACGAACTCTCTATGGGAATGAGTGGAGATTACAGGATTGCCATTGAATGTGGCAGCACCATGGTGAGGATAGGGACCACAATTTTTGGTGCAAGGAACTACAATAAATAGCGTTTAGTCTATCTCAATATCGCACTCGAATACAAAAGTGGCAGGGCCGGTAAGATAAACATCTGTGAAGGCCTTGCTGCTTCTGTTATATTTGAAGCTTACTGAAAGGTCATCGCCAAGAGCATGGATATCATATTTTGCGGCCTCCACATCTTCAGATATCTGCTCTTTTGATGCATATCCCTTGTCGGGAGAATAAAGATATGTAGAGATTGATGATGCTGTAACACCTGTCCCGCATGCGAAGGTCTCTGCCTCCACACCTCTCTCATATGTGCGTACATTTATGCAGTTGTCCTTAATTTCTACAAAGTTCACATTTGTACCCCCTTCAAAATCTGTATGATATCTCCAATACTTTCCTTTCTCGTCCACAGGATAGTTTGCAACATCCTCCACGAACTCCACATAATGCGGAGAACCTGTGTTAAGGAAGTATGCATTTTCTGAATATTTGTCACCTGCCTCAAGGTCTGTCATCTTAAGTTTTACGATGCATCTGTGAGGGGTAAACTCAAGCACCTCGGCAACATGATATCCGTCAATTGCGTTGAACTCAAATTTATTTATTCCCCTGTGGGCTGCAAATGCCACAAGACATCGGCCGCCGTTGCCGCACATGCTCCCTTCGTAGCCGTCTGCATTGAAGTATCTCATTGAGAAGTCATATTTGTCGCTTTTTCCCAATAGCATCATTCCATCTGCGCCAACTCCAAAGCGGCGGTCGCAAAGCAGCTTCACCTGCTGCGGTGTAAGGTCATATTCATTGTTTCTGTTGTCAAAAATGACAAAGTCATTACCAGCACCCTGGTATTTGTAAGCGTGAACTATCATAATATTATCTGTTGTTTATCATTTTGTCCAATTCATCATACATCGCTTTTGCAACCTTGGCAGAGGCCCCTTTCCCTCCAAGAACTTCCCTCACTTGGGCATAATCCTCCATCATTTTACCCCTGTAGGCATCATCATGCAGGAGCTTCTCCAGTTCCTGGGAGATTAGGGTAGGGTTGCAGTCGTGCTGGATGAGCTCCTTGAACAGCCCCCTGTCCATTATAAGGTTGGCAAGGCTTATATATTTTAGTTTTACAACCCTTTTTGCAATCTGGTATGATATCTCATTGCCACCGTAGCAAACCACTTGAGGTACCCCAATCAGTGCCGCTTCCAGGCTTGCCGTTCCGGAATTGATGATTGCCGCCCTGCAGTGGCGCAGTATGGAGTATGTTTCCCCAAAGAGCAATTTTATGTTATTGCACTCCTTCCCGATGATTGATTCATAAAACTCCCTCTCCATGGAAGGTGCACATGCCATAATGAACTGATTGTCGGGAAACTTGCGGGCAACCTCCATCATTCTTGGGAGCAGGTATTTTATCTCCCCCTTGCGGCTGCCGGCCAGCAGTGCAACACTCTCTTTTGTGGCATCCAGCCCTGTACGGGCAAAAAACTCCTCCCTGCTTTCGTTGGCCCTGCTGTAATTGTCAACGCTGTCCAGAAGAGGATTGCCCCTGTAAATGGCATCTATGCCCCATTTCCTGAAATATTCTATTTCAAATGGGAAGATGATGAAAAGCTTGTCTACAAACTTTTTCAGTCTGTGGACCCTCTTCTCCTTCCATGCCCATACTTTTGGCGCTATGTAGTAGAATACCCTTAATCCGTTCTTCTTGGCAAATTCGGCTATCCTGAAGTTGAATCCCGGATAGTCTATAAGTACAACCACATCGGGATTATACTCCATAATGTCCCTTTTGCAGTCGTTGAGATTCCTGGAAATCTTGCCCAGATTGGCAACTACCTCCACAAATCCCATTATTGCCCCCTCCTTGTAGTGTTTTACAAGGTCTCCACCTGCCTCTTTCATAAGGTCTCCGCCCCAGCAGCGGATCTGTGCCTGGCTGTCAACCTCCTTTATACCTTTAATGAGGTTTGAGCCATGAAGGTCTCCGGAGGCTTCTCCGGCTATCATATAATATTTCATATCTCCACTTTATAAATTCCAGTCCCTTTTCATCTGCTCCAGTGTGCTGTAGCAGGTGGTATCAATCCTGTGTGGGACTACTGTTACATATCCCTTATCCATAAGTATGTGGTCTCCAATGGAGTCCTCCAGGGTTTCATTGTTCTTGAAATTGCCGGTCATCCAGTAGTAATCCCTTCCGTTGGGGTCTTTCCGCTGTTCAAACTCCTTTATCCACATTCCGTTGCCCTGAGATGCCATTCTTATCCCAATTATCTTCTCCTTGGGTATGGCAGGGAAATTTACATTAAGAAATACACCATTCCCAATGTGGTTGCAGATGGATTTTTCTATTATCGGGACAAGAAACTGCTCAATTTGTGAGAAATCCGGATTGGGGTCATGTGTATTGATGGAGAGGCCAACAGACTTTATACCATACAATGCACCCTCTGCTGCAGCTCCTAATGTTCCCGAATACATTGATGCAACTGAAGCGTTGGAGCCATGGTTGATTCCTGAGAACACAATATCGGGCATGTAGCCCCTCTCTTGAGCCCACTCATCCTGTATTACGGTTTCACTTCCACCTGCCCCAAAACATTTGTTCATGGCCATCTTTACACAATCTACAGGGGTTCCGGTAAGGGCATATATAGTCAATCTGTGGCCGTTGGCGAACTCCTGGTGTGAAATCCGCTCCAGCCTCATGGTGCGGCCTATGGAGAGGGCGGCAGACATGCCGGACTGTACCTCTTTTGGAGCAATAACAGTTACATTGCCATACTCTTTCAGAATATTTGCCAGAAATTGTATCCCTTTTGAATTGTATCCGTCATCGTTTGTGACCAGTATTTCCATCGGCTTGTGTCGCATCATTTAAAAAATAAGGAAAAATCTTTGTAAAGATAGTTATTTTTCTCCCATTTTTATATCTTTGCAACGTTTTTGAAAAAACTATGTTTTAGAGTAAGTTTAATTTATAAATAACAAAAAGAAATGAGTAAAATTAAAATTGGTATTAACGGTTTTGGCCGTATCGGCCGCTTGGTTTTCAGAGCAGCTCAGGAGAGAGATGATATCCAGGTAGTAGGTATCAACGACCTTATCGATGTAGAGTACATGGCTTACATGCTTAAATATGATACAATGCATGGCAAATTCAACGGTACAGTAGAGGTTAAAGACGGTAAATTGGTTGTTAACGGCAACGAGATCCGTGTAACTGCTGAGAAAAACCCTGCTGACCTTAAATGGAATGAGATTGAGGCTGAGTACGTTGTTGAGTCAACCGGTCTTTTCCTTACCAAAGAGAAAGCTCAGGCTCACCTTCAGGCTGGTGCCAAGAGAGTTGTTATGTCAGCTCCTTCAAAAGATGATACCCCTATGTTCGTTTGCGGTGTAAACTTGAACGAGTATGTAGGTCAGGAGATTGTTTCAAATGCTTCTTGTACTACTAACTGTCTTGCACCTGTAGCAAAAGTACTTAACGATAAATTCGGTTTGAAAGACGGTCTTATGACTACAGTTCACTCTGCAACTGCAACCCAGAAGACTGTTGACGGTCCTTCAGCAAAAGACTGGAGAGGCGGTAGAGCTGCTTGCGGCAACATTATCCCTTCTTCAACCGGTGCTGCTAAAGCTGTAGGTAAAGTTATCCCTGCACTTAACGGCAAACTTACAGGTATGTCAATGCGTGTTCCTACCCTTGATGTATCAGTAGTTGACCTTACTGTAAACCTTGAGAAACCTGCCAAATATTCAGAGATCTGTGCAGCTATGAAAGAGGCTTCAGAGACTTACTTGAAAGGTATTCTTGGTTACACTGAGGATGCAGTTGTTTCTTCAGATTTCTTGGGCGACAAACGTACTTCAATCTTTGATGCTACTGCAGGTATCGCTCTAACTGACACTTTCGTTAAGGTTGTTTCATGGTATGACAACGAGATCGGTTACTCAAACAAAGTTCTTGATCTTATCAAACACATGTCAACCGTTGCTTACAAATAATCTGTAACATCCGATTGTCAAATATATGGAAAAGGCGACTTTTGAGAGTCGCCTTTTCTGTTTGTATGTTCCGGCAATCTGCTGTTGCCGGTATTGTCTACATTTTGTTTGTGAGTTTCTGTACCAGTTTGAATCTGGAGAAGAATTCCTTGGCAATTACCCTCATTACCGTGTAGGCTGGAATTGCTATAAGCATACCTACAATGCCTGCAACGTTTCCGGCAATAAGTATCACAAGAAATATCTCAAGGGGATGTGCCTTTACACTGTTTGAATAGATATAAGGCTGGAAAATGAACACATCCACCAGATGTGTTGCTGTAAATACACATATCAGTTTTATGGTCTCAACTGCCAGATTGGGATCTGTGCCGCTGCTGTAGAATGAGATGATTCCCATAATTGTACCAAATGCCCCTGCCGTAAGCGGTCCTATGTAAGGAATTACATTCAATACTCCCGACAGGAATGCGAGCACTACTGACATCTGGAATGATACACCGCAAATGAAATGCAGCCCTAATGTGTTGATAATGGTGATGGAGATGGCTTCAATGCTTATTCCGGTAAAGTATCTTATCAGTAGTGAGTTTATCCCCGATATTGCCCTTCTTGTATTCTCTTCGTATTTGTCGGGAATAAACATGAGTATCATATTGGGGAATGTGCTGTTGTCTTTGAGGAAAAAGAATGTTACAAAAACAATTGTAAAAATTGAGATGAATGTGTTTATAATGAATGTTGTCACCGAGTTGAATGCATCTGTGAAGAGGGAGAAGCTGAAGATTGCCCGTATCTTCTCCATAAGCATCTGCTCAATGGTGAACCCTTTGTCCATTGTAGGGAACAATTCATGCAGTTTGATGTTTATGTCCTGAAGTGGAACAGCAAGTTTCCCGTTTATCTCTTCCAGGTTGAGAGAACTCATTTCCCCTACAATTTTACCCAATAGAGGGATGATGAACAGGATGAGTCCGCTGAGAATTACAGCAATCAGGACAAGTGTTATGAGGGCTGCAAAGGAGTTTGGCAAATTATATTTCCCAAGCTTTACTGATGTGAGGAAATTCATTATGGGATTGCCAATGAGGGCCAGTACTGCAGATATCAGTATACAGGTTAGTATATTGCTGAAATACCAGGCCAGAAACAGTACAACTGCAGATACTGCACAGATGACAATATATTTTGACAGCTTATTCATTTTTTTCTCTATTTAACCCCAAAGATAGCAATTAGTTGTGTATAATTATGAAAAAGTTTGTTTGTGAAGGCCACTAAAAATTTTAACTTTGTATCCCGTATGAAAAGAGGATTTGACAACGACAAGTATCTCAGGATACAGTCAGAACGTATTAAGAAGCGCATTGCGCAATTTGGTGACAAGCTTTATATGGAGTTTGGAGGCAAACTTTTTGACGATCATCATGCAAGCCGTGTGTTGCCCGGTTTCCTTCCCGACAGCAAATTGAGGATGCTTGAACAACTGAAGGATTGGGCGGAAGTTGTAATGGTAATCAGTGCCCTTGACATTGAGCGGAACAAGACCAGGGGAGACTTGGGTATAACCTATGATGAGGATGTCCTCCGTCTGAAAGGGGAGTTTGAGAAGGCTGGGTTTTATGTGAGTGGAGTAGTAATAACCCACTTTAACGGGCAGGCAAGTGCCGTTGCGTACCGCAAGAGGCTCAAAAGGCAGAATATCAAGGTGTATTACCACTATACCATTGAAGGATATCCCAACAATGTGGCGCTGATTGATTCTGATGAAGGGTTTGGAAAGAATGATTATGTGGAAACTTCAAGGCCGTTGGTTGTAGTTACGGCTCCAGGCCCTGGAAGCGGCAAGATGGCTGTCTGCTTGAGCCAGCTGTACCATGAACACAAGAGGGGAATAAAGGCCGGTTACGCCAAATTTGAGACATTCCCTGTATGGAATCTCCCTTTGAAACACCCTATAAACATGGCTTATGAGGCGGCAACTGCAGATTTGGATGATGTAAACATGATTGACCCTTTCCATCTTGAGGCGTACGGGGATATTGTTGTAAACTATAATAGGGACATTGAAATATTCCCTGTACTGAATACCCTGTTTGAAGGTATATATGGTGAGAGTCCGTACAAGTCCCCAACCGATATGGGGGTAAATATGATCGGCTTCTGCATGGAGGATGAGGATGCTTGTTGTGATGCAGCCAGGGAAGAGATTATCAGGAGATACTATTATTCCCTTTGCAAACTGGCAGAGAAGGGTGATAATGAGAATGAAGTGAACAAGATAGGCCTTTTGATGAAACAGGCCAAAATTACTACAGATGACAGGAAAACTACTGTTGCTGCCAAGGAGAGGAGGGATAAGGAGGGAGTTCCTGCATCTGCTATAGAGTTGCAGGACGGTACTGTCATTACATCAAGGACAAGTCCGCTTCTGGGCCCAAGTGCTGCACTTATCCTCAATGCGGCCAAATATCTTGCCGGTATTCCGCATAAGGTAAAACTTATTCCGGAGGAGATGATTGCCCCTATACAAAAGACAAAACTTGAGTATCTGCATGGCAATAATCCGCGTCTGCATACAGATGAGGTGCTGGTTGCAATATCCATGTTGAGCAATCAGGATGAGAATTGCCGCAAGGCCCTGGAACAACTCCCTAAATTTGACGGGTGCCAGGTGCATTCAACTGTAATGTTGAGTGAGGTGGACCAGAAGATATTCAAGAAACTGGGCGTAGGACTTACATGCGATCCTGTAAGAAAGGTAAAATGATTAACCTACTAATAGATATATTATGGAAAACATTATTTGGAGAAAAAAGGTACAAGCCATAATTGCTGCATTCGTGGCTTATACTATTGCAGTTGTTGCAGACTCCGTACTTGAAACAATAGGAATGCTCACAAGAGGAGATCTTCTAGATATAGTTTGGGAATTGTATGATGCATTAACTGGTGACTCCTTACTTGTGTATGGAGTATGGTCTGAAGTTTGGTTAGTGTATGAAACATTTACTCGTGAATACTCTTTGGATTTCTTTGATCTGGCAGAATATCTTGTGCAGTTTGTTATTATTGCCGGATATTTTATGTTGTTGGGGTCATTAAAGGAGTTCAGCAGGATTCAGACAAATGAGGAGGATAGGGCATCTGTAATGAAGGTGCGTAAAAGTTATATATTTTTGTTGGTTGCTGCAATTGCTGATTTTATTCCAATTATAGGAGGTGTCCTTTGGCTAATATTTTACATTATTGCTTATGCAAAACTTATTGGCGGCTTTAAGAGATTGAGTAAATCTGAGCAAATTCCTCAAATTGCATCTGATGGTTTCAGGGGCTTGAAGTCTTGTGTTATATGGATTTTGGTAGGAGGTATTATCTCGATTATTCCTGTAGTGGGTGATGCCCTTAATGGCCTTATTAACATTGTAGTATTTTTTGTAATGTTACACAATTGGAAAAAGGTCAGGAATAATGGACCTGAAGTTAATGAAGCAAACTTGTTAATTGCGCAAAATGAAGAGGAGTCTGCCGAGGCTGAAACTAAAAGAGTGAGAACAACATATTTATAGCTCTCGGTATATTTTGTCATATCATTTTTACTCACTTGTATGAGACACCCTTTACTGAGTGAATTTATTGCTAATGAAGCATATGACTCAAGTATGATAGTTTTTCTTGTAAAAAGGTTGATTTACTTAGGGATATATATATGTCTATTCTCTATTACCAGCAGTTCAAACGGTAAATTTAGGCTTGGATGTGTATTGTTGATTTGTAGGTCGCTACTTATCATATTATTTAATATTTTGATTTATACAGGTCAATTTGATTATGAGGTGAGTGAGTTTTATTATGCTAATGGGCAATATTTAAATTGGTGTGTTTATTTGCCATTGTTTGTGCTAGGATTTATATTTATGGGATTGGGCTTGAAGGCTAATAATGCGGTGAAAACTATGCTGTTTATTTACCCTATGTATTTTGTATTATATAATATCATAGAAATACCGTATGGTGTGGAAGCAATTATTGATATTATATATGCTGTTGCAATTCCACTGGCACTATTTAAAGGGGAAAAGATACTTGCATTATTTAAGAAGTAGAGAATTAAAGCTTAAAAGAAGATATATGAAGAGGTTTTTATTTGTAGCATTGTTCTTTTTATTTGGGGCATCTGTGCTGCGTGCGGATGAGGGGATGTGGTTGCCGTCGGAGATTATCCTTAAGATTAAGGATATGCAGGAGAAAGGGTTCAAGCTTACAGCTGAAGATATTTATAGTGTAAACAATTCATCTCTCAAAGATGCTGTTGTGCATTTTGGAGGTGGATGTACAGGTGAGATTATCTCAAATGAGGGTCTCCTTATAACCAATCACCATTGCGGATACGGTCAGATACAACAGCACAGTTCTGTTGAACATGATTATCTTACCAATGGATTCTGGGCTATGACGAGAGATCAGGAACTTCCTAATCCGGGCCTTACCGTTTCTTTCCTTGATTATATGGAGGATGTTACAGAGCAGGTAATGAAAGGTTACAAGAAAGGGATGAGTGAAGAAAAGCGCGCAGCCCTTGTGGAGAAAAATATCAGGAAGATTATTGAGAAGGCTAAGGAGGGACGCAACAGTGTAAATGTACAGGTAAAACCACTTTATTATGGTAACCAGTATTATCTGTATGTCTTTAAAGTATTTTCAGATGTACGTCTGGTTGGTGCACCACCTTCATCAATAGGAAAGTTCGGCGGTGATACCGACAACTGGATGTGGCCAAGGCATACAGGTGACTTCAGCCTTTTCAGGGTTTATGCCGGTCCGGACAATGAACCGGCTCCATACTCTAAAGAGAATGTCCCTTACAAACCTAAAAGGTTCTTTAAGATAAATGCCAAAGGTATTAAAGAGGGGGACTTCACAATGGTGTACGGTTTTCCGGGAAGGACCAATGAGTATCTTTTCTCAGATGCCGTAAGATATACTGCATATACCTCCAATCCTCATAAGATTGCCTTGAGAACTTTACGCCTCAATGTCCAGAACAGGGAGATGGACAAGGATCAGGCTGTGAGGATAAAATATGCATCCAAGAATGCCAATGTCTCAAATGCATGGAAAAAATGGCAGGGAGAGGCAAAAGGTATAATTAAGATGCGTGCTATAGAAAACAAGGAGGCTTTTGAGGCTGCATTTGCAAAATGGTCGCAAGGTAAGCCTGAGTATGAGAATCTTGTTGCAAAATTCAAGGAACTTTATGGAGCTATAGAGGAGCTTTCTCTTGTTAAGGATTACCAGACGGAGGTACTCAATGCTGTAGAGATTGTGGCATTTGCAGGAAGGGGACAGCGTGGAGCTGAGAAATTTTATAAAGATTATTATATGCCTATAGACAAAGAGTGCTTTATAGCACTTTATAAGGCGTATGACAAGAATATTGCAGACAAGTACAAATCACCTTACTTCAAGGAGCAGCTTGCCATATATGGTTCTGTGGAGGCATGGGCAGATGCTTTGTTTACGGCTGAACCAAATCTTGAGATGGCCGCTGAAATATACCGCAATACCAACAAGTTCTTCAATGACAACTTTGCCCCTATACTTGATTCTGTGAATAAGGAGATAACACTCCTGTACCGTACTTATATGATGGGACAGATGGAGTACAACAAGGCAAACAGGGGTACAAAAGTATTTTACCCCGATGCAAACTCAACCTTGAGGGTCGCTTATGGCGAGGTTAAAGGGTATTCCCCTTCAGATGCTGTATACTATACCCCGGTTTCAAGCCTTGACGGTATAATTGAGAAGGATAACCCTCAAATTTATGATTACAATATCCCACAGGCTTTGAGAGATTTGCATTCTGCCAAAGATTACGGACAATGGGAGGTTGACGGATCTGTTCCGGTTGCATTTATTGCAACCAACCATACTACAGGAGGCAATTCGGGAAGTCCGGTACTGGATGCGGAAGGCAATCTTATAGGTGTAAACTTTGACAGGGTTTGGGAAGGTACAATGAGTGATGTCGTTTATGATCCTCAGATATGCAGGAACATTTCATTGGACATCAGGTTTGCACTCTTTATTATAGACAAGCTTGCAAATGCAGACCATCTGCTTGAGGAGATGGAGATTATTAAATAAATGACGATAAAAAATCCCCGGAAACGGGGATTTTTTATTGGTGTAATGTGTTCTTTCCTATTGTTGTGCACTGATGTTGGCAACAGCAACATTAATTGTGCGTCCCATATGTTCTGTTCCGTCCAATGCTGCAATTGCCGCTGCAGCCTGTTCGTCATTGTCCATTTCTACAAAGCCATAACCCTTTGATCTGCGGGTAGTTTTATCATGGATGATTCTGGTGGAGGAAACCTCTCCATATGGAGCAAATAGTTGAGCCAAGTCCTCCTTTTTGGCCTTGAAACTCAAGCTGGAAACAAAAATAATCATAATTATTACAGGTGTTTTTGGGTTTTAATAGTTACAAATATAATAAAAATAAGGTGAATCATGTACCCCTGTCTGTAATAAATGCGTTAAAAAGACTACAGTCCCTTGAACGCAATTCAGATTGAAATATATTTAACAGTACCGTTCAGGAGTGATATAAGGATATTCAGTACATAAATGCTACATTCCCCTACAACCGGAATCCACTGTAAACAAAGGGTTAATGCAAGAGCGTGGAGGATAGCTGTGGCCAGAGGTACTGCTGCCAAATTGGTAATGAGAAAATATGGGGCACTATATCCAAAATGATATAATGCTGCAGGCAAGGTAGCTATTTGGCAACAGACGGATATGGATAGGCTGCACCAAAGCCAGTATAACCCTTTCCATATTATTCTCTTCCATCCTTTCCATGGTGGGAGCATTTGTTTGAATGCCATATTACATGTGGGGAACAGTAAGGCAATGCCCATTACAGCACAATAAGAGAGCTGGAATCCGATACTTCTTATTTGGGCTGGTGAGATTGTAATGATTACCAGCGCTGAAACTGCAATTGCATCCCAGTTTGATATATTCCTGAACTTCCCCTGTGCAATCTTATACAGAAGTATCATTGTAGCAGCCCTTATTACCGAAGGTGAACATCCCGAAAATATACTGTATCCGGTAATGAATAAGATTGCTATGGCATCTCTTGCTTTCCTGCCTCCCGGTAAGGCTGCAACAGGAATAAGCAGTGTATATACTATGGCAAAGAGGATTCCTATGTGTAATCCCGACAAAGCCAGCACATGCATTGCTCCAGCTGCAGAGTAGGAATTTTTGAGTTGTTTTCCCATAAACCTTTTCTCCCCAATAGATATGGCACATAAAGTTGCATGAGCCTCTGGAGTATATGTCAATTTCTCCAGATGTCCGGCTGCCTTTTGCTGAACTGTTTCTGCCAGACAGGAGATTTTCCTTGCAATGGAGCTTGTTCCCCTCTTTCCGTTACCTACAGCAGCAGAACACATGCCGGCGGCAAATAGGGCAAGATGGCTGCAAACAATAAATGCACCTGTATGTTTTCTGAATATGTACGAGAGGATGCCCAGAATGGCCAGGATAATGAGTGATACAAAATGGATTGCAGGGAATGACTGGGTTATTGTAACTCCAAGAATATAAACAGCTGTATATGTAATGACCCCTCTGCCCATCCCTTAATTAAATTTTTCTAAAAGTAGCAATTTTGGAGTATATTTGCAAATATGAAGAGAATCGCCTTTATATTGAATCCCATTTCAGGGACCAGGAGAAAACAGGTAATTGTTGATTATATCAATAAGGTGCTCGGATACCATACCGGGTGGGAGGCTGAATTTTACCGTACCAGATGTGTGGGAGATGCCCTTTGTGCTGCAAGGAAATATGCTGAAAAGGGCTTTGATGTGGTTGTCGCTATAGGAGGTGACGGTACTGTAAATGAGGTGGCTGAGGGGCTGATAAGAAGTTCTGTAAAGTTGGCGGTAGTTCCTGTGGGCTCCGGTAACGGGCTTGCAAGGCATCTTAATATCCCTCTTTCTTATCAGAAGGCGGTAGATACAATATTTACAGGAAGATCACAATTGATTGATGCTGGAGCCATAAATGGAAAGGTCTTCTTCTGTACGGCGGGGGTAGGCTTTGATGCTGTCATAGGTGACAAGTTCAATAAATCCGGTTCCAGGGGACTGATGACATATGTGGAGTTCTGTGCAAAAGAGTATGTGAAATACCATCCGGAACACTATGAGATTTCTTTGGATGGGGCAACATTCCGTAAAAAGGCATTTCTGATAACTTTTGCCAACAGCTCGCAATGGGGAAACAATGCTTTTATTGCTCCGGATGCCAATATCTCGGATGGGATGGTGGATGTTGTAATATGGAAGGAGGCACCAAAATTGACAATGCCGTTTCTTACGGCCGAGCTTTTCCTTAAAACACTCAAACATTCGGAATTTGTTGAAATATACAGATGTAAGGAGCTCTCAATAAAGAGGGAGAGGGACAATCTTGTGCAATTTGACGGAGAGAGCATAATGATGGGAAGGGAACTGGAGATGTCTGTTCTTGAAAAGGCTGTTGAAATCATTGTCCCTCAAGAATGGCATCCGATACATCATATCTGGAATCTTTTTCCTCAGGCTTTGAGGGATGTGTTTCCTCAACAGCTGAAGGATATTATGCCAAAGCTTAAGGATATGGTGAAATAAATTGGCTTTTGACAATAAAAATCATTATATTTGTTTCCATTCTTGGATTGACTGACAAATAACTTAATATACTTTTATATGATAATTCTTGTTTTGAATTGCGGAAGTTCTTCATTGAAGTACCAAGTGCTTGATATGAAGAATGAGACTGAGTATGCTCTATTGGCAAAGGGCCTTGTAGAGAGGATTGGTCTTGAGTTGGGTGAAATTACCCACAGAGTACCGGAAAAGGACAAATATGTAATCAGCAAACCTATTCCAGACCATACAGAGGGTATCAAGAGTGTCCTTGATCTTCTTGTAGATGCTGAGAATGGAGTGTTGAAGTCACTTTCAGAGATTGATGCTGTTGGCCATAGAGTTGCTCACGGAGGTGATTTGTTCAATGCAAGTGCTGTAGTTCATAGTGAAGTGATTGAGGGCATACAGAAATGTTGTGAGCTCGCTCCTCTGCACAACCCTGCAAACTTGTTGGGTATTATGGCTGTACGTTCGCTTATGCCAGAGATCCCTCAGGTGGCTGTCTTTGATACATCATTCCATCAGACTATGCCTGAGTATGCATATATGTATGCAATTCCATATGAGTATTATGTAAGGGATAAAGTAAGAAGATATGGATTCCACGGAACAAGCCACAAGTTTGTAGCCGAGAAATCTGCAAAACTTGCAGGGATAGATTTCAACAACTCAAAGATCATCACATGCCACCTTGGCAATGGCGGTTCAGTTACCGCTATCTGCAATGGTAAATCAGTTGACACTTCAATGGGCTTTACTCCAGTTGAGGGTGTGGTTATGGGTACCCGTTGCGGTAATATAGATGCAGGCCTTGTAACTTATCTCCAGACAAAATATGACCTTGATGCCAAGGGTATCAGCGATGTATTGAACAAGAAGAGCGGTTTCTTGGGCGTTTCAGGTGTCTCATCTGATGCAAGGGATATTGAGGCTGCAGCCAAAGAGGGCAACTTCAGAGCACAACTTACAATGGACATGTTCAGGTACGGAGTACGCAAATATATTGGTGCGTATGCGGCTGCAATGAACGGTGTTGACCTCATAGTATTTACAGGCGGTATTGGTGAGAATGACATAAGTGTAAGGGAGGATGTATGTACAGGATGCTCTTTCCTTGGCATTGACTTTGACACCGAGGCCAACAATGTACGCGGTGAGGACAGGATAATTACCAAACCTGGTTCAAGGGTTGTGGTGACAACAGTTACAACCAACGAGGAGCTTGTGATTGCACAGGAGACAATGAGACTAACAACAAAATAAAACTTATACATTATGATTACAAATTTTGACCAGATGTTTGAGCAGTTGCGCTCAAAACCAAAAAAAAGACTTGTAGCAGCATGGGGCGTTGATGATCATACAATCAGCGCAGTTTATATGGCTGTAGAGGCAGGTATCGTTGAGGGTATCCTTGTGGGAGATGAGGAGATGATTAAAAAGGTATGCGCAGAGAACAACTATGATATGGCAAAACTTACTGTTGTAAACAACAATAATGAGCTCAAATCAATTTCTCAGGCAGTTGATATGGTAAATGCAGGTGAGGCAGATATCCTTATGAAAGGTCTTTGCTCAACTGACAAATATATGAGAGGTATCCTTAACAAGGAGAAAGGTCTTCTTCCTCCAAAGGCTGTTTTGAGCCATGTTTGTGTAGTACAGAATCCTGGTTACCACAAACTATTGGTGATTTCAGATATTGCAGTCATCCCTGCACCGGATTTGAAACAGAAACAGGCTATGATAGGTTATGTTGCAAACACTGCAAGAGCTCTTGGCGTAGAGAAACCAAAAGTTGCAATGATTACTGCAACTGAGCAGATGCTTCCAGGTATGCCTGCATGTGTTGAGGCTGCAATGCTTGCAAAAATGTCTGAAAGAGGTCAGATTGCAGGTTGTGTAGTTGATGGTCCTTTGGCCTTGGATGTTGCGTTGTGCAAAGAGGCTGCAGAAATTAAAAAACTTAAGAGTGAAGTTGCAGGAGATGCAGACTGCTGTGTATTCCCTAGCATTGAGGCCGCAAATGTATTCTATAAATTTGCAGGTCACTTCTGCCCTGGTGTTAAAATGGCTGCTATGGTTGCTGGTGCAAAAGCTCCATGTGTGCTTTCAAGCCGTGCAGACAGCACTGAGACAAAACTTAATTCAATTGCTTTGGCAGCTCTTACTGCAAAATAATAAACTATGGGTAAACTTATATTGGCAATAAATCCGGGTTCTACTTCAACAAAGATCTCGGTTTATGAAGATACAAAAGAGGTTTTTACAAAAACTTTGCGCCATTCAAATGAGGAACTTGCTCCTTACAAGAATGTGATTGACCAGCTGGAGTTCAGAAAAGAGACAATCAAGGCTGCTCTTGCGGAGAACAATATAGACCTTAAATCCCTTGCAATAATTGTTGGTAGGGGAGGCCTTGTAAAACCTATTCCAAGTGGTGTGTATGAGGTTAACCAGGCTATGATTGAGGATATCAAATCTGGCAAAAACGGTGAGCATGCAAGTAACTTGGGTGCAATTATTGCAAACGAGCTTGTAAAGGAGATTGGTGGCATTAAAGCTCTTATAGCAGATCCTGTTGTTGTGGATGAACTTGAGCCTGTAGCAAGGATTTCAGGCCATGCTGCATTCCCAAGAGTTTCAATATTCCATGCCCTTAACCAGAAGGCGATTGCAAAATTGTATGCTAAAGAGAATGGCAAGAACTATGCAGACCTCAATATCATTGTTGCCCACTTGGGCGGTGGTGTATCAGTAGGTATCCACAGCAAAGGTAGGGTAATTGATGTCAATGATGCTCTAAGAGGAGAAGGTCCTTTCTCTCCAGAGAGATCCGGTGGCCTTCCTGCTGCTGCTGTTGTTGATGCTTGTTTCAGTGGCAAATACACCGAGAAACAGATTAGGAAAATGATATCGGGAGAAGGCGGTATTGTATCTCTTCTTGGTACCAACTCCTTTATGGATGTTGAGAACAGAGTAAATGCTGGTGATGCTGAGGCTATCCTTGTAAACGAGGCATTCGCATATCAGTTAGCTAAGGAGATTGGTGCAATGGCAACTGTAGTAAACGGCAAGGTTGATGCCATTATCATTACTGGCGGAATTGCATACAATAAAGGTCTTATGGAACTTGTTAAGGGTAAAGTTGAGTTCATTGCTCCGGTATCTGTATATCCTGGTGAGGATGAGATGGGTGCTTTGGCAGGTAACGGACTTGCAGTCCTTAACGGAACAGAAGAGGTAAAAGTTTACTAGTTTGGGTAAAGTTTACGATATTGCAATAATAGGAGGGGGAGCAGCGGGCTTGTTTGCCGCTGCAACCCTTTCTTCTTATGTAAGGGAGGGTAATACCCTCAATGTTATTCTGCTTGAGAAGATGCACAGATGTGGTCTCAAAATAGGAATAACAGGTAAAGGCAGATGCAATCTCACAAATACAAAACCTTGGAATGAGTTCTCTACCCATATCCATCCAAAGAACATTTTTCTCAAGAATTCATTCTATGCCATGAGCAACATGGCTGTAATGGAGTTTTTTGAGGGTATAGGGCTTCCTCTTGTGGTTGAGAGGGGAGACAGGGTTTTCCCTCAGAGCATGAAGGCATTGGATGTTGTGGCAGCCTTGGAAAGGCATATTCTGGGGGGAGGTATTGAAATAAGGAAGAATTCACCTGTTGCATCTGTTTCCCATTATCCCGACAATTTCATTGTAGAGATGGCAAATGGTGGAAAAATTGAATCCAGAACTGTCATAATAGCCACTGGTGGAATGTCCTATCCAACTACAGGATCGTCGGGAGACGGATATGCATTTGCAAAAGGGCTTGGACATAAGATTACACCGTGTTTCCCGTCATTGACTGCCCTTACCCCAAAAAACTATCGGGAAGATTTTTATGGAATTTCTCTGAAGAATGTATCTGTACAACTGGTTGTTAATGGAGATGTTGTTCAGGAGGAGTTTGGAGATCTGGATTTTACCAATGGTGGAATAGAGGGGCCTATAGGTTTTAAAGTGAGCAGAAAGGGGGTACACAGCATTATAAACGGGCAGAGGGTGGAATTGAGGCTCGACATGAAACCTGCTGTAACCGAGAAACAGTTGCAGGAGAGGATTAATAGGGAGTTGGCACAGATTAAGGGTGACCAGTTGAAGGGGCTGTTGCATAAACTTCTGCCTGGCAGTCTGGTGAAACTTTTTATTGAAGAAAACAGAGGAATTGCAGTAAGCAATCTGCATCAGAGACTCAAATGTTGGAGTTTCCCTATAGCCGGATATGTGGGGTATGAAAGGTGTGTGGTAACAGCCGGCGGTGTAAGCCTTCAGGAAGTGTCTCAGAAGAGCATGGAATCCAAACTTGTTGAAGGATTGTATTTTGCAGGTGAAGTGCTGGACCTTGATGGGGATACCGGTGGGTATAATCTCCAGATAGCATTCTCTACCGGAGCAATGGCAGCAGCAAGTGCAGCGGCAAAAGTTACCAGATGATATTTATGGTGGTATTGTTGCAGGTGAATGAAGATTCACCTTTTTTTATTTCTGTAGAGGGGCCAATCTCTACTGCAATGTAGTCTCCCGTTCTGAAAGAGACATGTTTTGATACAATCTCAATGGCGGCATTAAGTTTCTCAATCTCCTCCGCTGATGCGCTCTCTGCCGGCATTTCTTCAGTTATGAAAGTTGAGGAGTCCAGGGAATTAGCTGTCCACCACCCCACGGGAGTGCCGTCATTGAAAGATGGTGCAGAAAGATGTATCCCTTTTCCCACAACACAGTAGTATCTTCCTGCAAACTTTGAGGCAACGCATTTACCCGCTTTTGCAGCTTTGGCATATATAAATACAGCTGCAGCAAGTTCAGTTGCTTCTTCCGGACAGAAATAGTCATTGCTATCCCTGTTGAGGGATGTGTCCGGCCTTGCATAAAATCCCTTGCTGCCGTATGGTACTGTAATTATATTCATTTTATAAACACTCGTGCCGGGTTATAGTTTACCTCATTTTAAGTTTGATTTCGGTAATCACTTTTTTTGTGTCAAGAGTGAAGTCTCCGTTCATCATCCATGAATAGTAGCTTGGCTCTGATGTAAAGACTTCCTCTACAGGCTTTCCCTTGTGTTTGCCAAAGTTGAATACCGGAACTTCCTCTGCATTCAGGGCAATCCTTCCGGCATAATCCACAAGTTTTGTCTTTGTTGAGAATTCTGCAAGCATTTTTACATCATTCTCAAGGGTATCAGGGTATCTGTCAAGCTGTCCTTTCAGTATTTCGTAGGTTGCCAGAGTGTCAGCCTCTGCAGAGTGTGCATTCTCAAGATCTTTCTGGCAATAGAACTTGTATGCTGCAGAGAGTGTCCTCTGCTCCATTTTATGGAAAATGTTCTGTACATCCACAAGATGGCGTTTCCTGAAGTCAAAATCAACACCTGCTCTCAGGAACTCCTCAGCAAGTAGTGGAATATCAAACTTTATGGAGTTATATCCCGCAAAATCGCACCCTTCCATCCATTTGGCAAGACTTTTTGCAATCTCCCTGAATGTAGGGCAATCCTTGACATCTTCATTGGAGATTCCGTGGACTGCCTGTGCCTCGGCTGAGATAGGAATTGTAGGGTTTATCCTCCTTGTCTTTATCTCTTCATCACCGTTTGGCATAACCTTTACCGCGCATATTTCAACAATCCTGTCGGAAGCTACATTCAGGCCGGTGCTCTCAATGTCAAAGAATACTATAGGGTTTTTAAGATTAAGTTGCATAATGTATTAATAATTGATTCTCATAGGCATAAGCAAAGCGCAAATCTCCTCGTCAGGCTCTGTCTGCACTGCAGGCTGTATAAGTGCTGCCCTGTTAGGATCAGATAGCTTTATGCAAATCTGGTCATAGCTCAAGTTGCCCAATATTTCAATAAGGAATGTGGATTTGAAGCCTATCTCCATTGGAGCTCCGTCGTATTCGCATCCTAGTGTCTCTTGGGCACTCATTGAAAAATCAAGATCCTGGGCCGAGATTGAAATGCAGTTTGCTGAGAGTTTGTATACAATCTGGCTGGTAGCCTGGTTACAGCATACTGCAACACGTTTGGTTGCGTTAAGCAGTTCTGTACGGCTTACAGTAATTACATTCTCGTTGTTCTTTGGTATAACGCTCTTGTAGGCTGGATATGTGCCGTCCACAAGCTTGCAGAATACAAGGAAAGTATTGAATTTGAAATAGGCGCAGTTTGTACTGTCAAATGTTATCTCAACCTCATCCTCCATGCATTTAGCCAGATTTGCCTTTATTATGTTGGCCGGTTTTTTAGGGAGGATGAATGAAGATGCGGCTGCAGACTTCACATCATGTCTCCTGTAATATACGAGTTTGTGTGCATTTGAAGCTACAAGCGTTGTAGAGTCCTCAGCTATATCAAAGAAAATGCCATTCATAACCGGTCTCAGCTCTTCGTCACCTGTAGCATAAAGGGTGCTGTTTATACCATCTGCCAGAACTGACCCCTTCACCCTTATTACGGTTGGGTTAACAAGCTCCTTCAGGGTAGGGTACTCTTCTGCGCTCATGAAAGGGATCTGTGCGCTTCCGCTTGCCCATGCTATGGTAACTATATTCTTGTCTGCATCAGAAGAGAACTCTATAGGCTGTGTAGGAAGCTCCTTCAATGAGTCTGTCAGCAATTTGGCAGGAACAGTAATCTCTCCCCCCTCAATAACCTCGTTGATGGTAAGGATGGTCTTGAGTGTAGTCTCACCATCCGATCCGGTAACTGTCAATGTGTTGCCATCCAATGTGAATAGAAAATTGTCCAGAATGGGCAGTGAACTCTTGGAAGCAATGACTTTCTGTACCGAAACCAATCCTTGCAATAAATCTGTACTTGAAACAATAAATCTCATAATCCTGTCATTAAATTTAAAATACAAATATAACAAAATTGTGGTTAGGTTATTGTTTGCTTACCACTATTTTTTGGCCGCATATTTTATCCATGGAAGTGAAGAACCCTTTTATTTCCCCAATCTTTGCTGCATCGTATTTGCCGTTTGAATATTTCCTCTCAATGGTAATGTCAACATATTTGCCGCTTGCTTTTGCGGTGAATTTTATGCTGCCCATGCAGCATGATGCCGCAGCATCTTTTGGAATACCTTCAATGACATATCCCTGTGGCAGTTCCAGTTGGATTTTCTGTACCCATGTATGTCCATTACGTACTTCTATGTCAAGTTCCCGTTCTTTATTGAATTGGGGAG
>SUYX01000028.1 GCA_015060225.1 Bacteroidales bacterium
TTTCTGTTCAATAAACGTCTTACTAATACCATTCTCAAGCATATGCATATACTTCAATCGTTCTGCATAGCCGTGCTTCTTTCTCTTTTTTAACATAACAAAACCCCAAAAGTTTTTGTCTAACTTTTGGGGTTCATGTCAATGTGACGCCCGAGGTTTATTTGTATTACTGTTCGCAGAAAGGATACTCGCTGCAGAACTTGTCTGAGGTATAGTTTGGAATTATCACCTTCCCGATAAAATCTTTTGCTCCCGGCAAATCAAAATACTGCCAGTTGCCGCATGTAAGTTCCGATGCCCCCGGAATCACATCCTGGGTGAGGATATGCTCCATGCACTGCAGCATAAGTTTCCTGAGAAAATCTGGGGTGTAGCTACATGAGGTAAGCAGATAAAAACCTGTGAGGCATCCCATCGGGCCTACATACAGGACAGTTGAAGAGAACTCCTCCGAGGTTCTGGTACGGAGGAAATCTGCCATAAAATGCTCAAGGGTATGGGCAACTTTAGGGTCCATGAACAACCCTCTGTGAGCAGCATCCTGAGGTGCAACAAATCTTACATCGTAAGTAAAAATTCCGTTTACAGGAGATTCATAAATCCCCGGCTGAAGTTTCTTATGGTCTATAATGAATGAATTTACCTTTTGCATAGTGTGTGCTATATTTTCAGCAAATCTAAAAAAATATTCTTGAGATAGTGAACCTTTTCCCGGAACTTCTGTTCTTATAAGTGAAATAGTTTTTTAAGTTAGGTTAAGTCGGGCAGGCCCTGCAGTCTCGGGATGAGGTTGCGGGGCCTGTTTTTTTATCCCTTCACAAATAAAACAGGAGGATGAATCTGCACTCATCCTCCTGCATTGCTAAAAACTCATTAAATAAGTTTGTTGTTATTTTGATTTTGGGCTTGCACGTTATTTCAGGCTGCGCCTCGGCATAACTCAAATGAATTTGGTTATGCACTCGGCTTGCACGTTAGTTCAGGTTGCGCCCGCAATAACGGCTGCGCCTCGGCATAACTCAAACAAGTTTGGTTCTGCACTCGGCTTGCACGTTATTTCAGGCTGCGCCTGCAATAACGGCTGCGCCTTGGCATAACTCAAACAAGTTTGGTTCTGCACTCGGCTTGCACGTTATTTGACCTCTTCAAAGTCAACGTCAGTTACCTCGCTGTCTTTGCCGTTGTTCTGGGCTCCTGCGCCTGGGTTAGGACCCTGGGCACCACCCTGAGGACCTGCAGCCTGTGCAGCTTTTGCCATATCCTCGCTTGCTGCATGCCATGCTGCATTGAGAGCCTCGGTAAGTTTGTCCAACTCTGCAATGTTGGCAGCCTTGTGAGCCTCTTTGAGTTTGTTGGTAGCATCCTCAATTGCAGATTTCTTATCTGCAGGGATCTTGTCACCATACTCTTTAAGGTTCTTCTCGCTCTGGAATACCATTGCATCGGCGTTGTTCAACTTGTCAATCCTCTCGCGCTCCTCTTTATCCTTAGCCTCATTAGCCTTGGCCTCGTCGCGCATTCTCTTTATCTCCTCCTCGCTCAAGCCTGAAGAAGCCTCAATTCTGATTTGCTGCTCTTTGCCTGTAGCCTTATCTTTTGCAGACACGTTAAGGATACCGTTTGCGTCAATGTCAAATGTAACCTCAATCTGTGGAACACCTCTAGGGGCAGGAGTGATGCCGTCCAAGTGGAAACGTCCAATAGTCTTGTCATCTTTTGCCATTGGTCTCTCACCCTGAAGAACGTGGATCTCTACTGAAGGCTGGTTGTCGGCTGCAGTTGAGAATACCTGCGATTTTCTTGTAGGGATGGTGGTGTTGCTCTCAATAAGTTTTGTGAACACGCCTCCGAATGTCTCAATACCCAATGAAAGAGGAGTTACGTCCAAAAGGAGCACATCCTTAACATCTCCGGTAAGTACGCCGCCCTGGATTGCTGCACCAATAGCAACTACCTCGTCGGGATTAACACTCTTGTTAGGCTCTTTGCCAAAGAATTTCTTTACAATCTCCTGGATTGCAGGGATACGGGTTGAACCGCCCACCAAAAGAACCTCGTTGATGTCAGATGCAGAAAGGCCTGCGTCTGAAAGTGCCTTGCGGCAAGGCTCAATTGTCCTCTGAATCAAAGAATCTGCCAACTGCTCAAATTTTGCTCTTGTAAGGGTCTTTACCAAGTGTTTTGGAATACCGTTTACAGGCATGATGTAAGGCAAGTTGATCTCTGTTGAAGTCTGGCTTGAAAGCTCAATTTTAGCCTTCTCTGCAGCCTCTTTCAATCTCTGTAGGGCCATAGGATCCTTTGAAAGGTCTATGCCGTCGTTCTCGCTCTTGAACTCATCTACAAGCCACTCAATGATTACGTGGTCGAAATCGTCACCGCCAAGGTGGGTGTCACCGTTGGTAGATTTAACCTCAAATACGCCGTCACCCAACTCAAGGATTGAGATATCGAATGTACCGCCACCAAGGTCAAATACAGCAACTTTAGACTCCTGATCCTTCTTGTCCAGACCGTAAGCAAGTGCAGCAGCAGTAGGCTCGTTGATGATACGTCTTACCTTAAGGCCTGCAATCTCGCCAGCCTCTTTGGTAGCCTGTCTCTGAGCGTCGTTGAAGTACGCAGGAACTGTAATTACAGCCTCGTTAACCTCCTGGCCAAGATAATCCTCTGCAGTTTTCTTCATCTTCTGGAGTACCATTGCTGAAATCTCCTGTGGAGAATACATTCTGCCGTTGATGTCAATTCTTGGGGTGTTGTTGTCACCCTTAACAACTTTATAAGGAACTCTGTCAATCTCGTTTTTAACGTTGTCGTAAGTCTCGCCCATAAATCTCTTTATAGAGAAAATGGTGTTGGTTGGGTTGGTAATAGCCTGTCTTTTGGCAGGATCACCAACTTTTCTCTCGCCACCCTCTGTAAATGCAACTACAGATGGGGTAGTTCTCTTGCCTTCGCTGTTAATGATAACTGCAGGCTCATTACCCTCCATAACTGCTACGCAGCTGTTGGTAGTACCAAGGTCAATTCCAATAATTTTTCCCATAATCTTGTTCTCCTTAAACTTTATATTTTTTTGTTTTTATTTCCTTTTCATCTTCCCGACAAATTTTCTTCTTTGTCGCAGACACCTTCTACATCTCCAACTTTGTGCCAAATGGAAAAATATGACAAAGTGGCAGACTTTGCCCCTTTTGTTGCTTTTGTTGTTTTTTTTCAGTTGCTTTGCATCAAATTTTTACTACCTAAACGAAATATTATGTCAGTAGAGGGAAAACAGAGGGTTATTACCACTCATAAACTATTGGAAATGAAAGTTAAGGGCGAGAAGATTGCAATGCTTACCGCCTATGATTATACCTTTGCCGGAATTGTGGACCAGGCAGGAATTGACATTATTCTTGTTGGAGATTCGGCGGCAAATGTAATGGCAGGACACGAGACAACTCTGCCAATTACAATAGACCAGATGATCTATCACGCGCAAAGTGTCATGCGTGCAGTAAAGAATCCGCTTGTGGTTTGCGACATGCCTTTCGGTACATACCAGGGAAACCCAAAAGAGGCTGTAAGAAGTGCCATAAGAATAATGAAGGAGTCAGAGGTTGATGCAGTGAAACTTGAGGGGGGCAGCGAGATAATGGAGAGTGTGGAGCGCATCCTTTCAACCGGAATTCCGGTAATGGGACACCTCGGACTTACACCGCAATCTATCCACAAGTTTGGAACTTACGCAGTAAGGGCCAAGGAGGAGGCAGAGGCAAACAAACTTATTGAGGATGCTATTGCCCTTGAAAAGGCAGGATGTTTTGCCCTTGTATTGGAGAAGATCCCTGCTGCATTGGCAAAAAAAGTTACCGAGGCAATCAAAATCCCTACAATAGGTATAGGTGCCGGTCCTCACTGCGACGGTCAGGTTCTTGTAATGCATGATATGCTCGGATTGAACAATTCTTTCTCTCCGCGGTTTTTACGTAGGTACGCCAACTTTCATGAGGAGTCGCTCAACGCAATCCGCAACTATGTGGCAGATGTGAAGAGTTGTGATTTCCCTAACGAGAAGGAGGCATATTAAAAAGGTTGCCCTCATCCCGACAAATTTGCTTCGGAAATGCATTTGGAGGAACAAGGGAACCTTGTCGGGAAGAAAACTTGAAAATTATGACGGAACCGGTAAGAGAAAATGCTTCTCCTGTTTACAGGACAATGGGACAGCAGGAGTTTAACGATATAGCAGGCAGGATCCTCTATGAGGATAACAACCTGCTTATTTTCAATAAACGCTCTGGAGAGATAGTGCAGGCAGACAAAACGGAAGATGAATGTCTGAGCACTACCCTCAAGGCATTTGTGGCCCAGAGGGACCATAAGCCCGGTGCCGTATTCATGGGTGTGGTACACCGTCTCGACCGCCCCGTAAGCGGCGCGGTAATCTTTGCCAAAACCTCAAAAGCACTTGGGCGTCTGAACGAAGCCTTCCGTACCGGCGAGATGCACAAGACCTACTGGGCCGTTGTCTGCAGCCGCCCAAAAGAGGATGAGAAACTCCTCACACACTATCTTACCCGCAACGAAAAACAGAACAAGACCTACACAAGCCTCACCCCAAAACAGGGGGCAAAGGAGGCCCGTCTGCGCTACAAATTCCTGAGGGCAACAGAGAGATACTTCCTGCTGGAGGTGGAACTCTTTACCGGAAGGCACCACCAGATCCGTGCACAACTCTCTGCAATAGGATGTGTCATAAAAGGAGACCTCAAATACGGCGCACCCCGTTCCAATCCCGACGGCAGCATCTCGCTCCACTCCCGCCGTATCCGTTTCACCCACCCCGTACGCAAAGAAGAGATGGAGGTTGTGGCACCCCCATTCTGCCCTGTAATGAAGGGGTGTTTGTAGGGGCACCGTTATACCTTGCCAAATACCATATACGCCAGAAATGATGTGCACCGCACCTTGCGTCCACACCAGGGGTATCCTGTGTGGATGCAATGTGCTTAAAAATATCGCTTGTCCACACAGAGGGTGTCTGGTGTGGACGCAAGGTGCCTATTGGCTCTCTTTCCCCTTTTGACATATAGACTATTTCGTGATATGTTATGATATGATATGTTTCCAGCATTTCACCGTGGGCATCTATATGCTATAGAGGTCTCTCTGGCTGGGGTTGTTGCCCACGGTGCAACAATTTCGTTCTGCGGTGGGCAGTATCCCTTTCTGGGAAGCCTTCTGGCGGGGGTGCTTGCCCACGGTGAATTGCAGAAACTGTTTTCCCTTCCGTAGTCTTCACCGCCTGATACAACCTTCTTAGTTTACTTCTTCCCCAGCCACTTCCTTACCGGGGTTTCCCAGAATTTCATTGTGAGCCAGGCCAGGAGCAGGCTTGTGGCAATTACTGCAAGGACAACCGGCCAGCATGCGCCCAGAGTGTATATCCTGTTTTCTATGAGCCATTGGTAGAAGAGGTACATTACCGGGTAGTGGACTACATAGAGAGGGTAGGAGATCTCTCCCAGGAATTTGCACACGCCGGTGGAAATTTTGTCAGTAGTGGTTCCCGATGCTCCCAGCCAGATGATTACAGGGAAGAAAATCATTACACAGAACATTTCGTATGCCCCATTCAGGCATATTTCTCCGCAGGCCGGTACATACGGTACAGAGAACAATAGGGCCAACAGAGCAATTGCAATCCAGAATATCCCCCTCACTTTAACGGGCTTCAGGTTGTATGCGCACTGCATATCGGAGTTGAGATTGCGCACGCTCTGCGTCCCGGAACCGAAATCATGTACGCCCTGCGTCTCTGGGCAGAATTTGCGTGCAAGGAGCATTCCAAGTGTAAATGGGAACAGCATCCTAACCAGCCCTCCTAAGAAGTTTACGGTATCCAGGGTCCAACCTACTCCAATCATTCCATAACCTGAGACATCTGTTACAGCAAACCATCCCATAACTGCCCCCAGCACCGCAACCAGTACCGCCAATGCTCTTCCCGACAGCCTTCTAATAAACAGTGCATACAGGATGTTCCCTATGTATTCAAAGAAGAGGGACCAGGTTGGGCCGTTGAGGGAGTAGAGTTCCCCGTTGCCCCTTACGTCATATCTTGCACCTGGCCACGCAGGGAGCAGGAGCATCCCCATGAGCATTGCAACCATTACCCACCCGAAAGGGGTTTCTGTGCCGTTCCATCTGAGGCTTCCTCCAATGAGGAACGAGATTGCCCCTATGATTGTTCCCATCACCACCATTGGGTGGAGGCGGATGAGCCTTCTTTTGAAGAACTCCCAAGTGGAAAGTCCTTTACCCCAGCGGTCGTCGTATGCATAACTTATTACGAATCCCGACAACATGAAAAAGAAATCTACAGCCAGATATCCGTGGTTGAAACTCTCTATGGCTCCTCCCGATGCAAAGGCAAACCCTTCAAATATGTGATACCATACTACCATAAGGGCGGCGGCTCCTCGGAGACCGTCGAGAATATTGAAATGTGGTTTTGCTTGAGTATTCATAGTGGGAATGGCTCTTTTGAGAAAGCGGCTTATTTTGGATAATTTATATATACTATTTGCTGATTATTTTTATAAAGTAGTCTTTGCGGGGTAAGATTTCCGGAATCCTCTTTCTGTGACATATAACGGCCCAGAATATCAGTACCTGAGTTTTGAAACATCTTCTCCGGCACTCTGCATGTTGCGGATTTGGGTTGAGGAGACATCCACCTGTGGGGCATCAATGAAGATTGCACCCTTCTCCAGGCACAATGCCTTGGTATCCACCCCTTCACGCGGATATACCAGTATAGGGTATTTTGCAATTATCTCTTCCCCACGGTACCATTTGTGCAGGATGTCTATGTTGTCTCCACCCATCAGCAGGGCGAATCTTTTGTCGGGAAAATTGTTGGAAAGGTATTCCAAAGTGTTGTATGTGTAGAGTGGCGGCTCCAGGTGGAATTCCACATCGGATGCAGTGAATTTTGCTTCCCGACAGGTGATTATGGCAGCAGAATCCGCAACTTCAGATGCAGTGACCCGCCAGGGGGGTGAACCTTGGACCCCACAATCCTGAGCAGTCATCTCCTTGGAAAGAGGCTTCTCTGCGTTGAGCTTCGCAACCACCCTCTGCAAATCCTTCCACCTTTCATTTGCATCCTGCAGGGTGTTGCTCTCCTTTATGGGGTTCTTGGGGCTGAGTACAAAGCACAATTCTTCTACCCAAGGGAGCCCGGCCACAAATTTTGCCACTGCCGCATGCCCTATATGGAACGGATTGAAACTTCCGAAATAGAGGACAGTAACCCCTTTTATTTCTTTACGGTAAAAATCCAGAAATTTTTCCTGTATCTCATCCCTTACACGGCGGAACTCAGAACGTATGAACTCATCCGTGCCAGTGGCCTTAGAGGGGTCATCAAATCCAATGTGGAGGCGGTGCTTCACTTTTCCGGTAAAGGCAGGGCAACTTTCATTTGCCCCTCCGCACACGGTAATCACATAATCCCACTCTTCGCCAAGGTATTTTTCTACATTTTTAGGTTTGTGTCCCGATATGTCTATCCCCACCTCCTGCATTGCCATAACTGCCCCGGGATTTACCTGTGCGGCAGGTTTTGTGCCGGCAGAAAACACCTTGAGGCTTTTGTCAAAAGATTCAAGAAAGCCATGGGCCATCTGGCTGCGGCAACTGTTGCCGGTGCATAGAACAAGGATTTTCATGGTGTGGGTGTGAGTTATTGGTTGTCGGGAAGGAAATTATCTGGAGGCAAATTCTGATACCATTTTTTCTGCCCTCCGGAGTGCCTCTTCCAGGTTGTCATTTATGAGCACCACATCAAATTTGTCTGAGTAGGTGAGTTCCTCCTCGGCTTTGGCTACGCGCCTCTCAATTGCCTCCGGCGAGTCTGTGCCGCGCCCCACAAGGCGGTTGCGGAGTTCCTCCACTGAAGGCGGCTGTATAAATACCGCAAGGGCATTCTCTCCGTAAAGTCTCTTTAGGTTTACGCCACCCTTTACATCAATGTCAAAAATTATGATGTTCCCTTTTGCCCAGATGCGTTCCACTTCAGATACCAGAGTGCCGTAGTATGACCCTTTGTAAACCTCTTCATACTCAATAAACTCTCCGTTGCTGATCTTCTTTTCAAACTCCTCTGTGCTGAAGAAATAATACTCTTTGCCATGCTCTTCCTGCCCCCTCGGAGCCCTTGAGGTTGCGGAAACCGAGAACTCCAGGCAATTGAATTTTGATAGCAGATGTCTTACAATTGTACTTTTTCCTGCTCCCGACGGTGCCGAGAATATAATTACTTTCTTATCCATAATCCTTAGTTGTTGGTTGTTGTTGCATCCACGTACAACTGGCATTTTGTGGATACCCGTTGTGTTTTTGGCGGTAGTGTCCACATTCTGCTGGCATTTTGTGGATGGATTCCATTTTTTTGCCTCACTGTCCACAATTTGTTGCCAATTTGTGGATGCCTTGCAGTCTTTTGGTGGTCTCATCCACAAAACGCTGCCATTTTGTGGAGGTTTCTTGCTCATATGGCAGTATTGTCCACAGGCGGCTGCCATTTTGTGGACGCTACAGTGCGCTGTCCGGAGCCAGGGCGGAGGTTTTGCAAAGATAGTAAAGTCCCTTTTGAAATTCTACAGATATTTTTTATTTTTGCGCCCGAAAATTGCCGGCTTACTTCCGGTGTGGGATTTGGGTAGTTTGGTGAGGAGGTTTGCGGCACGGTAATTGTCGGGAAGAGGATATTCATTAACAAATAACATAGAAATAGAATGGTTTCTTACAAAGAGTTGGGCTTGGTAAATACAAGAGAGATGTTTGCCAAAGCAATTAAAGGCGGTTATGCTATCCCTGCTTTCAACTTCAACAATATGGAGCAGATGCAGGCTATCATCAAAGCTGCCGTTGAGACAAAATCACCAGTTATTCTTCAGGTTTCAAAAGGCGCACGCCAGTATGCAAATGCTACACTTTTGCGTTATATGGCTCAGGGTGCAGTTGAGTATGCAAAAGAGTTGGGTTGCGAAAAACCTGAGATTGTTCTTCACTTGGATCACGGTGATACTTTTGAGACTTGCAAAAGCTGTATAGATTCAGGTTTCTCTTCAGTTATGATTGACGGTTCACACCTTCCATACGAGGAGAATGTTGCCCTTACAAAGAAAGTTGTTGAGTACGCACATCAGTTTGATGTAACTGTTGAGGGTGAGCTTGGTGTTCTTGCAGGTGTTGAGGATGAGGTTTCTTCAGACCACCACACTTATACTAACCCTGAGGAGGTTGTTGATTTTGCTACCCGTACAGGTTGTGATTCATTGGCCATTTCAATCGGTACTTCTCACGGTGCTTACAAATTTACCCCTGAGCAGTGTACAATTGACCCTCAGACAGGTAAAATGATTCCTCCTCCATTGGCATTTGATGTTCTTAAGGCAGTTGAGGAGAAACTTCCTGGTTTCCCTATCGTACTTCATGGTTCTTCTTCAGTTCCTGAGGAGGAGGTTGAGACCATCAACAAATATGGTGGTGCGTTGAAGGCTGCTATCGGTATTCCTGAGCCTTGGTTGAGGGAGTCTGCAAAATCTGCAGTTTGTAAAATCAACATCGATTCTGACTCACGTTTGGCTATGACTGCTGCTATCCGCAAGACTTTCGTTGAGAAGCCTGCTGAGTTTGATCCACGTAAATATCTTGGTCCAGCAAGAGACAACATGGAGAAGATGTACAAGCACAAGATCATCAACGTTCTTGGTTCAGACGGCAAATTGGAGTGCTAATTTAAACACCTATAAAGTATGCGCCCCTGCTTAGGCTGGGGCGTTTTTTGTGACGTTGTCTTTTTGTACAATTGCTTGAAAATCAAACAATTGTACAAACAATGTCTGCAAAAGAGTGTACACATTATTTTACAAATTGTTCATAATGAGCAATTTGTACAAAAAGACAACGTAATGATAAAAGCAATATTTTTTGATATAGACGGTACATTGGTGAGTTTCAAGACGCATCAGGTGCCGCAGGAGACTAAGGATGCCATAAGACAGTTGAGGGAGAATGGAGTAAAGGTGTTTGTGGCTACCGGTAGGATGCTCAAGATGGTGGAGGTGCTCAATGATATTGAGTTTGACGGATATATCACATATAACGGCTCATGTTGTGTAGATTCTACCAAGGAAAATGTTATTTTCAAGAATACAGTTCCTCAGGATGAGCTGGAGGCTTTGGTGGAGAGGCTCAAATGGGATCATTTTCCTGTGTCGTTCATGTGCAAGGATGAGATGTATGTGAATGATCTGGCTGAGATTGTTACCCGTGTGGCCAAAGTTGTGGAGGTGGAACCGCCAATAGAGCGCCCTGTGGAGGAGATAATAAAGGAGGATGTTTACCAGTTGTGCATTTATGTGGATGAACCCCATTTGCAGAGAATACTTGAGGAGACACTTCCCGGGTGTGTGGGGATGCGTTGGATAGAGTATTTTGCAGATGTGAATGTGAGGGGGATGAACAAGCAGTTGGGTATAGACAGGATTCTGGAACATTTCAATATTCCGCTGGAGAATGCCATGGCTTTCGGAGATGGCGGCAATGATATTCCTATGCTGGAGCATGTCCCTTACAGTGTGGCAATGGGGAATGCCAATGATGCGGTGAAGGCTTCTGCCGCTTATGTTACTGCAGATGTTGATGATGGTGGAGTTGTAAAGGCATTGCAGCATTACGGTTTAATTTAGGAACCCGGAGAATGGGGTATGACTGTTGGAGCCAGGGTATCGGTTGACAGTTTCCAAAGGCGTGCAGTCCGGCTCCAGACTTTGGAGAAAGAAGAGGGGCCATTATTTTATTTGTCATTTTGGCGGAGTGCTTTTGTGGCAAATTATTTGCCTATTCTCCAAATAATGATAATCTGATAAGTATAAAAGTAAAAGATATAATTATGTTCAAGGGAAAGAAACAAGAGGAGACCAATAAGGAGGAAGTTGTTGATAAGGCTCAGCAAGAGACTGGAACACAAAATGATACGTCTAAAGCTGAAGGAACTCAAGAGGCAGAAGGAACTCAGGAAGCATCAGAAGGGGCACAGTCCGGAGCAGAGCAGGAGCAGAAGGGGGAGCCTACTGTAGAGGAGCAACTTACAGCAAAATTGGCAGAGTCAAATGACAAATATATAAGATTGGCAGCAGAGTTTGACAACTACCGCCGTAGGGTAGCAAAGGAGAAGCTTGATCTTATCTCAACAGCCGGTGAGGATGTAATCAAAGGACTGCTTCCGGTATTGGATGATTGTGAAAGGGCTCTTCAGGTACTTGAAACAGCAACAGAAACAGAGGCTGCCAAAGCTGCCAAAGAGGGTACAGAGCTTATCTACAACAAACTTATGGGATATCTCAAATCAAAAGGCCTTGCACCTATTGAGGCAGTAGGCAAGGAACTTGATACAGATTTCCATGAGGCTGTAGCACAGTTCCCTGTACAGGAGGCAGAGAAGAAAAACAAGATTTTTGATGTTACCCAGCAGGGTTATACACTTAACGGCAAAGTGATAAGGTTTGCCAAGGTTGTAGTAGGAATTTAATTGTATATTTTTCCCGATAAATATTGACGGGTATGTGACCGTGATTGTCGGGAAGAGGAGAATTTATATATGGCAAAAAGAGATTATTACGAAGTCCTTGGAGTTGGCAAGGAGGCATCGGCAGAAGAGATAAAGAAGGCCTACAGGAAGATGGCCATCAAGTATCATCCCGACAAGAATCCTGGTGACAAGGAGGCGGAGGAGAAGTTCAAGGAGGCTGCTGAGGCTTATGATGTATTGAGCAATGCCGACAAGAAACAGCGTTACGACCGTTTTGGACACGCAGGTGTAGATGGAGCGGCTGGTGGAGGCGGATTTGGTGGCGGAGGATTCTCAATGGAGGATATCTTCAGCCAGTTCGGAGATATTTTCGGCGGCCATTTTGGTGGAGGATTTGGTGGATTCGGCGGTTTTGGCGGCGGTGGACGCGGCCAGAGGGTGCAGAGGGGAAGCGATATAAGAATCCGTGTGAGACTCTCACTCAAGGAGGTTATGCATGGAGTTGAGAAGAAGGTGAAGATAAACAAGAGTGTCCTTTGTCCGGATTGCAAAGGAAAGGGTGCTGTGAGTGAGGCAGATATAAAGACTTGCGACCACTGCCATGGTACAGGTGTTGTTACCCAGGTGGTGAACACAATGTTCGGCCAGATGCAGAGCCAAGGGGTATGTCCTGTATGTAAAGGTGAAGGGAAGACAATTGCCAAGGCTTGTAACAAATGTCACGGAAGCGGCCTTGTAAAGGACTCGGAAGAGATCTCATTCAAGATACCGGCAGGTGTGGCTCAAGGGATGCAGCTTACAGTGCAGGGTAAAGGAAATGCGGCCAAAGCAGGGGGCATTAACGGAGACCTTCTTGTAGTAATAGAGGAAGAGCCTGACAAGGAACTGCAAAGGGATGGCAATGACCTCATCTACTCACTCTTTATAAGTGTTCCTGATGCAATTATGGGTACAACTGCAGAGATTCCGTCTGTGGACGGCAAATTGAGGATAAAAATTGAGCCGGGTACCCAGAGCGGTAAGGTGTTGAGATTGCGTGGAAAGGGCGTTCCGGATGTGAACGGATATGGAGCAGGGGATCTTCTTGTATATATTCAGGTATGGATACCTAAGAACATCACTTCAGACGAGAAGAAGATGATGGAGAAACTCAAGGATTCAAGCTCTTTCTCTCCAAAACCTTCGAGCGAAGAGAAGAATTTCTTTGACAGAATAAAGAGGATGTTTTCATAAAAACAAGTATCTTTGCGCAGATAAAGCAAGATACCTTATGAATATAAAATATTTCCTTAGAAGGGTAGCAATGCTGGCAAGTGTTGTTACCCTTTCCTTTTACACTTTGTCTGCCCAGGAAGAGCTAAATTTCCGCTATCCTCTGGATGTTCCCATGAGTCTGTCCGGGAATTATGGAGAGCTTCGCAGCAACCACTTCCATGGCGGTATTGATTTCAGGGTTGGAGGTGTTGTAGGTGCCCCCATATATGCTACGGAGAGGGGGTATGTATCAAGGATAACCATAGGACCGTCGGGATACGGAAATGCACTTTATATTACCCATCCAAATGGATTTGTTTCGGTGTACGGACATATGCATTGCTTCAATGACAAGTTGGCTGCATTTGTGCTGGAAAGACAGTATGAAACCGAGAGCTTCAGGCAGGATATCTCCCTCACCCCGGAACAGTTCCCTGTGCAGAGGGGGGAATACATAGGAAAGGCTGGCAACACAGGTTCGTCGGGAGGACCTCACCTCCATTTTGAGATAAGGGATGAAAAAGGACAGTGTACAGATGCTTTTGCAAGGGGATATCTCTCTATTCCCGACAATCTCCCTCCATATTTCCGCAATGTGATTTTTTATGGTCTCCAGACAAGGAACGGTGTTCCGGAGAGCTATTATATAGGTATGCCTAAAGGGGCTGTGATACCCCTCCCAAAGGAGTCTTACATATGTATTGATGCGTATGACAGGCAGCAGGGGACAAATGCAAAACTTGCCGTAAGCGAGTACAAGGTGTGGCTGGACAATACTTTGCTGTATCATTTTACCCTTGGAGAGGTTCCCGGGACAATGGGCAGGGATATAAATTCCCTAATTGAGTTCAAGCAGAAGGTTGTGAGGGGAAGGACCTATGTAAAGAGCCTTATAGACCCGGGCAATATGCTGCAGGACAGGATTAAAGGCAGTAATGGCGGTATCATATCACTTGGAGATACTCTCAATCACAGGGTAAAGATAGAGGTGAAGGATATCAGGAACAACTGCTCCACAAGGAGCTATACCGTAAAGAGGGTGGATTCACTGTACGCCGGTAAGATTCAGGATTCCCTGCAGGTGCATTGTGCTCCGTGGTTCCTTCCAAACTTCCATATGGCAGAGGGTTTCAAACTCTATATTCCGCAGGGGGTGCTGTACAATTCAATAAATTTGAGTGTGGATACCCTGGAGAACAGGGTTACACCGTTTGCACCTGTATGGAGGGTGGCAAATGACCGGATTCCAATGAGGAGATCCGCTTCAGTAGCATTGAAGTGCAATCTTCCCGACAGTCTTGTAAAAAAAGCATTTGTGGCATATGTGTACGGCAACAATACATTGGGATATGCCGGAGGAAAATATGACACCCT
Organism: Bacteroidales bacterium; assembly: GCA_015060225.1. Lineage (GTDB taxonomy): Bacteria > Bacteroidota > Bacteroidia > Bacteroidales > UBA932 > Egerieousia. Next base: position 14,222 of record SUYX01000028.1, read on the forward strand.
GAGGAGGGAAATGGTTGCAAATGTATTATCTTTGGGGAAATTCACTGTTGGAGTGGATCTTGCAGCTCCTGAGATTACCCCAACAATCTCAAACGGTGCGGTAGTGAAGGGAAATGTGATAGTGTTCAGATTGAGGGACAGGCTGTCGGGAATAAAGAAGTACAGGGTGGAGATTGACGGGCATTGGGTGCTTGCACAACAGGATGCCAAAACGAGGAGAATCATAATTCCGTTGCAGGATGCAAGAATACAGAAGGGGCGCAAGCATACCCTTGAGTTTGTGGCGGAGGACAACTGCGGCAATGAGAGCCGCCTGAAAAGAGTATTTACCTGGTAAAACAATATGCTATGAAAACTACATCTACAGGTTTGCACTACAGTGCAGAAGAGGGAATAAGGGTTATAGGGCTTATGAGCGGAACCTCATTGGACGGCCTGGACATCTGCTATGTTGAATTTAAGAAGATTGCAGGCAAATGGGAGTACAAGATACTTATTGCCGAGGATGAAGGATACTCGGATGATCTTAAGAAGAAACTTGCCACTGCCCAGAACATGAGTGCGCTAGATTATGCACTGCTTAACTCTGATTATGGCATCTATTTGGGAGAGAGGGTAAAGGCTTTTATAGAAAGACACGGCATTGAACCCCATTTTGTGGCATCACACGGCTCAACGGTATTCCACCAGCCGGCATTGAGGTTTACAACTCAGATTGGTTCGGGTGCCGGAATAGCTGCAGAGACAGGAGTGGATTGTGTATGTGATTTCAGGACCACAGATGTTGCATTGCATGGTCAGGGGGCCCCATTGGTGCCAATAGGTGACAGGAACCTGTTCGGAGACTTTGACTATTGCCTGAATATGGGAGGTTTCTCAAATATCTCCTCAGAAAGTTTTACAGAGGGGGCCGACGGCAAGAAGGTGGCAACCCGTATAGCATACGACATATCTCCGGTAAACTATGTTATGAACTACTATATGAGGCAGATAGGGCAGGAGTATGACAAGGATGGAGAACTGGCCCGCAGTGGAAAGGTTTGCAAGGAGTTGCTGGATGCACTCAATAACTTGCCATTCTACACCCAGGTGGGACCAAAATCCCTTGCTCGCGAATGGGTAGAAAAAGAGGTGTTCCCATTGCTCGATTCATATGGTTTGTCCCGCGCCGATTTGCTATGCACCTTCTGTGAGCATGTGGCACAGCAGATATCCCGCAACATTAAGGGTGGCCGAGTGCTTCTGACAGGAGGCGGAGCCCTCAATAAATATCTTGTAGAAAGGATGCAGGCCAATGCACCACAATGTGAATATTTTGTTCCCGACACCCTTACAATCAACTTTAAGGAGGCACTTATCTTTGCATTCCTGGGAGCATTGTATGTAGTGGATGAACCTAACTGCATGAGTTCCGTTACAGGCGCCCGCTACAACTGTATAGGTGGTGCATTGTACAAGGCTGGAGGGGTTGCAAATTTGTAATTTTTTGAGAAAAAATTTGCAGAATTAAAAATAATATCTACCTTTGCACCCACTAAAAATAAAGCAACCTCTTACAAGCACCTGCAATAAGGTTTTTCAAGGTGTAATGTTGCACTAAAAACTTTAATTGAAATGGATTTAATTAAAATTGCAGAGCAGGCATTTGCAGGCGAAAAAAGAGAGTTCCCTGAGTTCAAAGCAGGTGATACAGTAACAGTTACCTACAAAATTAAAGAGGGTGACAAAGAAAGACTTCAGAAATTCCGTGGCGTTATCATCCAAAGAAGAGGCGCTGGCAGAACTGAGACTTTCACAATCAGAAAAGTTTCTAACGGTGTAGGCGTAGAGAGAATTTTCCCTTTTGCTTCTCCATTCATCGAGTCAATCGTTGTTGAGAAACACGGTAAAGTAAGAAGAGCAAGAATCTTCTACCTAAGAAACCTAACCGGTAAGAAAGCTCGTATTAAAGAGAGAAATTACAGTGGACCTAAAGCTGAGTAGTCAGCATTAGTATATCCCGGCTCCGTAGCTCAACTGAATAGAGCATCTGACTACGGATCAGAAGGTTACAGGTTTGAATCCTGTCGGAGTCACGCTACAAGCAGGAAAAACACGCATGAAAATGCGTGTTTTTTGTTATGCGCCACCGCGTGAGCTTGCTCACTGGCGGTGAGAGCATAACAAAAAACAGCACAGCCAAAGGCTGTGCGTTTTTCCTCCGCTTGGGCTGTATTCGGCTACGGCAGGAATGCCGGAGGCCCAATCCTGCTTCCAATTCTCATTCTTAGGGAGCTCCGGGATTCAGACAGGAACGGTTGCTACTACGCTAAATAGTAGCAGCTTCTCATTATTATATCACTTCCATCAGTGATGGGAGTCTTGTTTATTCATCCCGCAGATATAGAACCGGATTCTTAATTGCAGCACTCCTAGCTTGAAGATAAACGGAAAGGAAAGCTATACTGGCAACAATGATAATAGCCAATATATAAACCCAGTATGTGGAGTTCAGACGATAGGGATAGCTTAGGATAATGGCATCGTTTATTATAATTGAAAGGATGATACCAATGGCACTTGAGGCTACCACTATTTTGAGGTATTTGTAGATGTGACGACGGATTTCTTCACCGCTCGTTGCCCCAAAAACCTTCCGGACAGCCGAATCTTTCCTATGTAATGAAATATAATAAGTGCTCATTGCAACCAAGCCAAGAACTGTCAACAAAAGGGCAAGCAATGCATAAATCACCACCATTGACAGTATTGCTTTCGTAGGAGATAATGATTTCTCGTAATAACTGTCTATATATCCGGCTGATTTTGGTAGTGCATAATCATACTTGGTGTCCGAAAAAGACTTCCTGAAAGTTCCCAGTATCTCTTCCCGATAAGAATCATAACGCCCCGTAGTATTGATTACCAAGCGGTTGAATTCACCTGAATTTGATACTTTCAAAGCAGCCGGTATATCATTCTCTGCGTTGATAACGAAATCTGATACAATACCCTTAACTTCGGCCCCAAACCTGCTCGCAAGATATCCATCATCAATACCGGATTTATCCTGTGAGGTGATATCTCTGGCGCTATTGGTGAGCCACAAACCGTCAGAAACTTTTTTCCCGGTTTCCGTTACAAATCCAAACGCATTAAAAGCTTCAGCATCACAATGGATTACATAAAGGTCTGTTTTTGCACCATCTTCAGACTTTAGCGTTACTCTTGAATAACTACCATCTCCAGGACAATCATTGGAGAGTCCCACTGCCTGGACAAACGGTAAAGAACGCAGAGCATCTGCCGCTGTAGCGAGCGCTTCCCTTGGATAATTCCCGGATATCACAAAGACGTTCTCAGCCATCTCTCCACGAGGCCGGTCCGCCATCTTTTTGTATTGCGCGTAAAACAGAATGGACACAGATAAAAGGACAATGGAAATGAAGCATTGTATGCCAATAAGAATGCTGCTTGTATCCTTTTTCAGCTGTGCACGATATCCACCATTTACTATATCTATGGCAGAATACCTTTTTGCTATCCTTGAGGGAATTAAAGCGGTTATGGCTGAGAGAATAAGAATAAAAACGCCATAATAAAGAATCTTTCCAGGTGTTATAGAACTGTCCAGAACTATAAAGGTGTGGGTAACATTAAAGAAACTGTTAAAAACAGGGAAAATGTATTTGGACAGGCCATAACCCAAAACAAAGCATACGGAGGTAATGAGGAGTGTTTCCAGAAAGTTAGCCATCCTGATGCCCCATTCGGAAGATCCAAGCAGTTTCTTCAATGCCCATTCTTTCCCCCGCTTGGTAGAAAGGGCAACATTCAGATTGACATAGTTGACTAAGGCGAAGATAAATAGGATTATGCCAAAAATCTCAACTGCCCATAGCGATAATCCCCAAGTCTGGGTGAGAGTGTAATTATATATATTGGACGATATCTTGTCATATCTGATCAGTTTTATAACTGTATCAGGATGCTTTGCATAATAAGATGAATAAAAGTTTTTACAAGCGTCCTTGCACTTGTTCAATATGTCTTTGGCCTTGAAGCCATCCTGAATCCGAATGAACGTAACGATATCGTCCCAATAACCTGATGGATTTGCCCATTGGGCATCCAGCATCGGGGAATCAATGCTGAAAATGATGTCTGTTGATGGGAGTAAAGAATTATGCAAATCTTCAAAAATTCCATTTACAATATATTCCTCTCCTGCACAGGTCAATGGTTTTCCCATTGCATCATCACCGATTTTTGCCGCCAGACTCCCAGAAATAAAAACCGATTTGCGATTTGCCAGTGACAACGGTGAACCCTCGGAGAAGTTGATATCAAAGAATGTGAAGAAATCCTGACTGACCGCAATACCCAAGGCACTTAGTGTATTATCACCAACGGATATTGCATTGCTCTCAATAACAAAAACCTGTGCATACCGGTCAACTTCGGGAACAGCCTCAATCAACTCCCGTCCCAAGCCTATTGTAGTTTCAAATGTCTCAATCGGACATACAGCATAAACGCGCTTGAAATCCTTTCCGTGGTCTATCTCCCATTTGTCAGAAAAGAAAGACAAAAGTGGAATGGTAAAAGCCAAGGCAACACTAATACCTATCACCTCTACGGTGGTATACCATTTATTCCGGAACAGAAAACGCAAGTATTCAAACATGATTGTATAGGGTCTGTAAAGTTTCTTTACACTTTTTTATTAAAATTAAGGTTATACCCATATATCCCGTCAAAACCGTGCCAAGAAGGGTATTGCCCTTATTCTAAGCAGGTTGCACATTTCTTGAAAAGAAATAACTGTAAAGTTTCCTTACACTTTTACAAAATATGTAAAGTCAAACCGGTAAAATAATAAAAGCAGGGATGAAACCATTTCTGGAAACATCCCTGCCGGTATGCCGAGGTGAGAAGCCAACCGTTAAAAAACGGTAATAGTCCGTTGGGTATTATATGACATCCCCTCAGATGTTTCTATAATGTGAGCGGACTTTCACTACCTTGCCATTGATCATACGGGTATGAGTTTTAACAAGGATTCTTTTAGTGGAGCCAACTTCAATGCGAAGTCTTACCTGAATCGAAAGTTTTGTTTTCATAATAAGCAGTTTTTTGACATTAGTGTCTTATGTTAAAGTTCGTAAAACAAACTTCGGATTTCATATAGAGTACGCCCTCGGCTTTATTTCTAGGAGGGTATCTTAAAAGAAAAAGGCATCAGTGAGGGCTGATACCTAATTCAACTTTAACTTAGCCTTGCGGCTAACTGCTTATTATGATGCAAAGATACTACATTTTTGTAATAATCAATACATCATCTTAAATTTTGTCTATATAATATATTATACATTGCTGTCCGGAACTTTTACCGGACAGCAATGATTTCACTTATGTAAACAAGTGTCACAGCAAAAAGTTTCTCTGTAGCATACATCGTATACAGGCCAAGTGTCTTGTTTTTGAACACACCTACATAATCGCCATCACCTCCAGAACTGTTCCACATCGTTTGTGGCAACGGAGGTGTGTTTGTGGTACTCTTTGTCAAACGGGGCAAATCCAGTTGGTACCAATCCGTAATACTTGTCCCTCAGTTCGTGGTTTGGATGGTTGTCATAATCCTCCTGGTAAAATCCCAGATTGTTCCAGCATGCAAACCAATATGTATTCTTTGCCATATACTTATAGTAGTAAGTCTTATTGGAGTGGCCATCCTCATAACCTGGGTATAATAACATTTTCTTGTCAGCAATGTAATGTTCCCTCATTTCTCTTAAGGACAACAATTTGCCCGAGGCATCGGTAACATAGTGTCCTCCCATATCGGTATCAATCATTACCCATTTGTCCAGTTCCGGAAGCCACACTTCATTTACAACATGGCAATCCCTGTCATCCTTATCCTCCGGCAAACAAGTTATATACCTTGCCTTTATACCTGCAGCAGAAAACAGTTCAAAAGCCATTATGCTATGCAACCTGCAATTGAATGCAGGTTCTACATTTTTTGTGTATTCCCACAGACCTATTGCATCTACGTTTTTGGGATACTCCTTCTGATTTGCATGTGGAATATTGGCCGTAACAAACTTGCCTATTGCAAGAGCCCTGTCCCAAGTATCGTCATCTGCAGAGTATAAAGTATCCAACTGGAAGTACTCTTTAATTTCGGCTGCTCTCAATGAATCAATAGTGATTTTCATATCGAGATTTGCTGTATCAGCCACATACGGACCAGAATTGCGGAGGTACTCCACGTATTCATTGTATTGTTTATCTGCTATGTTGAGTCCTATGCTATATCCAACCTTGTTTACCGCTATCAGGAAAAGGACTGTCAGGAGTCCTATTACAGCAAACACATACACTGCCGTTTTGAAAAGTATTTTTAAGAAACGTTTCATTTTCATTTTCCTTTATTGGTTAATCATAGAATTGATATACTCCACCATCTTGTGTGGATTCTTGCAGCCAAGCATATATTTGCGGCCATCCATGAGTTCCACGAGGAAACAGTCACTTGAACGGCCGTAGTAGGCAAAATATTTGCCCAAATCACGTTCCTTGAACCACCCCCAGTAACCAAAGAAACCACCGCTTCCACAAATGCGTATGGCTCCCATTGTTGGAGAGCACATTTTAACAGACATCACATCCAACAGCGGAATAGCCTTTATCCTCAGACTGCGGTTGATGTAAATGGCAGTTTTATCAGCGGAAATGCTCAGTGGCATATAGAACAATGAGGCAAGAATTGTCATACCCCAAATAACTCCAAGTGATATCTGTACATACACGGGAGGATTGTTGAAAAACATAAGGCCTGCCAGCAGCGCATTGCTGACAACCGTTGCAATAAGGCTGAATGTACTTAAAAGTACCTGTTGTTTCATAAGAATGGTTTTTGCAAAGTTATTGATATTTCCTTAATTGTTTCTGTCTGCACCAATAATTTGTTCTATGAGAAATTTATAAATAACCGAGGAGGGGGCGCATACCAGTTAAGGTAAAATCTGTGTTTTATTATATTTTTCTTGGACTGTATTGTCAATAACTTTAATGCCGCCCTCACCGTATACAATATTGTACTCTTTTCTACTTTCTGCATAAGAATAGATTCCCGGTTTCCTTATCTGTTGGATGAACACAGGGCATTGTCTCTCCAGATCCATAACAATTTCAGCTTTATCCGCCACCTGTACAGTATCACAATCCATGTATGAAAACGAACCATCAATTGGTCTGGTGACTCTGATGTTAACAGGCTGTTTATCCGGTGAACTGTTGATTACAGTTATTTTTGCTCTCTTTGCAGTACATGAGCAGATAAACAACTATGAAAAGATAATGAGGTAATGTTTTCCCATGTTTGATATAGTTTTACATCAGTTATTTATATGATGTTTGATACCCAAGAGGAATATAGTCTACGCTATTTTGAGAATTTGAAGAATTATTACCATTTTTTGAGAAATCTCCATGTTTTAATGAAACAAATACAACACCCGATGCACTTTTGTAAAGTACCGATTCATGTCCTCTCAATACTGCAAGTTCCTCAATATCTTTTACATAATATCCATATAGAGTACTCCAGTCAGGATCACCTCCTGCCGCTCTGCTTTCAACACCATCTACATATAACTTAACAACAGTACTTGTCTGTTTTACCACTGGTTCTCCCTTAGCATTTACAGCGTGGTGTATTCCTGAAATTCTGGTAGAAAACAATACTCCATTCATAGCTCTGAATCCGGTAAAGCTCATTGCTATATATTCAGGAATTGTCATGAAATCATATTTTTCAAGTTGTTTTCTGGTCCTTATCTGCCTTATATCAAATGCTGCCTGAATTGGAGAAACAGTTGTTTTTGGTCTATAAATCCCATTCCCTGCAGCACCCACCACAATTGCATCCAACTCATAGTTTTTCTCTTCAGATGAAGTATCTGTATCGCGATAAAGAATCCCAGGTTCCTGTAAGAACCTGTACTTATATTCCACGCCATTAGTAGGAGCAAAATGCTCCTCATCAATAATAATGGAACCACTATCCTTACTTTCAGACACCAAACTCAATCTGAAAAGAGTGCTATCTGTAAAATCCAGATTGTTAATACAGAAACTCTTTTCCTTGCCAATATTGACAAGCTCTGTAATGTTGATTTTTGGGACGACAACCAACAACTTCCTGTCAACATTATTTTTCCCTTTGATTCTTCCGGATATAGATTGTGAATACTCCTTGGGAATACGATTCTCCTTATTTTCTATTGATGTTTTCATATCCACAAAACTGCTCTTTTGGCTAATCATCAACATATCCATTTGTGATATCCGTTCTTCTAATGGAGTATTCTCATCAAAATATAATTTGGGGTTATAAATATTTCCTTTTAACTCTGAAGAGAGTAGCATGTAGGAAATTAAATTATCCTCCTGAAATTCGTTGTATTTTGACTTCTCAGAGAGTTGGGATCCGTATTTAAAGAATATCCTTTCGGCTAAAATACCATCTCTTCCATTTTGCAAGAATAATTGATTTACCCCATTACAGAAAAGTGAATCAGGTATTTTAATTACGGATTCCAACTCATTATTATTTATCGGGACACAGTAGAGAGTATTTAATCCCATAGAATTAAATAATTTGACAGCAAGGGAATCTGAAGCAGTAATATTCTGATTCGACTTATAGTAGAACCTGATGAAACAGTTTCCTTTTCTATTGCTAAGGTTTATTGTTCCTCCATCTGAATTTGCTTTTGGGAGTGGGGTCCCATTTAAAAAGTACACCTCATCCTCTTTCGGAATAAAATTTATAATTCCATATCCATTTTCTCCGCAATTTACCATTTGAAGAGTATCGCCCGAACCATTTATTAGAGGAGCCTGCAATTTTACCCCTTTACCCTGCTTGTCATTGGCCTTGACAACCAGAACGCCCATTTTACCGGTAAAATATTTACCACCCTCGGGATAAAATTCCACAGATATTGGAGCTGCAAATTTTTCCTCCACATCTGTTGCTCTTATCCTGTCGCCTATGTTAATTACACAATTAAAAAGATAGTGTAGAGGGAAATTCAATTGCCAACGGGTGTAAGCTCTAAGAATATATTGCCCATTCTTCAACTCTGACGGTATCTTAATATATCCGTTGAATATTTTGAAATCTCCAAACTCAGGATTGCTCTCCAAGCCGTTCCTTTTAACTTTAACTCTTTGTACTACTTTAAACTCTTTGGGATTATCTATATGAATTGGTTTTAACAGTTCTACATAAATAAACTCACTTGGGGCTTCCTCTGCCATCGCAGATGCATTCTGTAAATATCCTTTAAAGAAAACAGTATCTCCATTCCTGAATTTATTGTTCTCCAACTGCAGATAAAGTTTCTCCGTCACAACAACCTTCTCTGCAGCAATGGCGAAAAAAGTGCTGCAACAAAACAATAATAATATGGAGATGCTATATTTCATTGTATTGGCTTTTTACAAAGTTATATTTTTTTTAAAAGTTTGTTGCATCAGGACATATGTATCAGCATAAGTCAAAAAACTAAATTACTTTGTAAAAACATGCAATATGCTACAGCGAGTAGCATTAAGCACATACAGTTGGATTGCAACTATAATTTGCTTCTATCTGAATCTATTCTTTATTTTTTTCAATCAACCTCCACGTTTGATACAATTGCTTCTAACGGTTCTGCTGGTTGTAATGTCAACAGTTAGCCTGTTTTATATGCCTATTAGCATTTCAGCAGACAAAGATACCATATATGTTAACCGCAGCCTGAAGATTAAGACCATCCCAATGGCCATACGCATTTGTGGAAGCGGTGGTTTCTTTGGTTACTGGGGGTGGTTCAAGGAACGTGATTTGGGCAAATATTTTGCCTACTACATCCATTCTTGAAGGGTAAAAAAACACCCCTAAAATGCAAAAATCGCCCATTTCATTGAAGAAATGAGCGATTTTCTATAGCTGTGCGCTAAAAATCCATCATTGGGGGAGAAGATGACCTCAATTGCTCTACAAAGCTATCGGGACGAAGAATATCGATTACGTAATTTTCTTCTTCGTTTTCTCCAGCATGTTATGGTACGCTTTGCTCCTCCATCCTGTGGAGGGCGATGGTGAGCAGACAGGCGGTCAAGCCCGGTCTGCCCTATGAAATTCACTTCTTGCTCAAACTCAAAATTACGGTGAAGGTATCGAAGGTAGTCAAGAATTCGGTTTCCAGCTCCTTGATTTGCGCTTCGGTCATCTTCAGGCCTGTGTTTTCCTTTTCGATGAGTTCTACAAAACCACCCATCCAAGCCGCTTGCTTCGGAATGATGATGAAAAGGCGGTCACCATCCTCGTCCGGGAAGGTAGTGGCATTTACCTTATATACTTCGCTACCTTCGTAGAGGTTGAACACAAGGTTGTTGCCATCGAGGGTGTAGTTCTTTACCTTTGCTTCTCCATCGATCGTGTGGTTGAGTTTACCATCAGCAGCGAAGGTAGCATCAGCGAAGAACTTCTTCATCTGCTCTACGATGCGGTCGCCGTGCAATGCTTCTACTGGAATATAGTTCTGACCGTCGAAGAGAATACCTTCGGGAAGTTGAAGAGCGGTCTTGCCTGCTTCAGCATCTACTCTCACTGCAGAGTTCAGATAGGTGTATTTACCGGCAATGTCGAAAGATTCCTTTACGCGATAATTAACACGGTCGCCCGTTGCATCATTCCTCATTTGTATGAACTTATCTGCGGTAACTTCGATTACCTCCGTCTTGGTCACACTCTCACCATCTTCTACATACTCACGAGTCAGCTTGTTGCCTTCCATTCGATAAGTACCTCTTCGTTCTCTCCAACCATTGCTTACTCCATAACCCACCTGAGAATAAGAGTTGTCCGACTCAAAAACCAGATACATGCTCGATTGTGGAGTAAAGTCGAACCATTGTCCCACAATCAGCTGCGGATAATCCTTATAAGGATCCACATCCTCTGCAGCATTGTATTCGCCAGTCTTCGAGAGGCTGAGCACTACGGTAAAGGTTTCGAAAGTATCCATAAACTCTTTTTCGAGCGCTGCAACCACTTCGTCAGTTATTACGTTAGCTGGATTTTCCTTGCGGATGACATCCGCCAAACCACCTACCCAGGCTTCCTGCTTCGGAATAATGATAAAGAGACGGTCGCCATCTTCGTCCGGGAACGAAGTAGCATTCAGCTCATGACCCTTATTGAGTTCGAACGAGAGGTTGTTGCCATCGAGCGCATAGTCCTTGTACATCACAGTACCGTCTACGGTATGTCTCAACTTGGCATTCGGTGTAAACATAGCATCGGCAAAGAAAGACTTCATTTGCTCTACAATGCGGTCGCCGTGCAATGCTTCTACCGAGATAGTATTCTTTCCTCCAAAGGTGATGCCTTCCGGAAGCTTTATTTCGGTCTTTCCTGCTTTAGCATCTACTCTTACTGCAGAATTCAAGTAAGAGTATTTACCGGTAATGTCGAATTGTTCTTGAACGCGGTAGTGAACACGATCGCCAAGTTCAGGTGCATAAGAATCTGAACCGGCTTTTAAAATAAGTTTATTGGTTGAAACTTCAATCTTTGTAGAGACTTCAAGTGGTGCTCCGTCTACATGGTAATTACGGATTATCATATCACCTTCTATACGATATGTTCCATAATTTTCCATCCATCCTAATGTCTTGTCATATCCTACAACAGAAACTGCATTATCAGTGTTAAAATTCATAAACACACTTTCTGTAGGAGTAAAGTTAAACCATTTACCCACAATCAGTCGGGAGTATTCCTTCTCCAACTCCTTTAAATAATCGTCGTCGTCATCGCTACAAGCACTCATAGCGAAGCCGAGCATCACAGCCACTAAGGCCATACCTATGATTCTGAATG
>SUYX01000029.1 GCA_015060225.1 Bacteroidales bacterium
CACCCTTGCGCCGGTCGCCGGCTATGTATTGCTACATACCGCTGCCCCTCGACTTGCATGTGTTAAGCCTGCCGCTAGCGTTCATCCTGAGCCAGGATCAAACTCTTCATTGTATATATTCTATTTAAATTGCTTGCTCCTGTAACTCGATCTTCTCTTTGTCTCCAAAGGAATTTACGCTCTTCATAATCAATCCTAAAATCAATTATGCTGCTTGTCTTTTCAATTCTTTCAATGAACTTCCCTATCTAAACTTCCCGCCGGTATAACCGTCATTCCGTTTTGGGACCGCAAAGATACGCACTTTTTATTTACTTCCAAATTTTTTTACAAAAAAATTGAAAGATTTTTTGAGAGTTTTTTAACTCACTTGATAATCAGCTGCTTAAATAATGAGATTTTTTTACTGTTATTTTATAAACAAATAAGAGAGATATCCATAGACATCCCTCTTATTTGTTTTTTAAGAGTAAATATTACTCAGCCTTCTCCTCAGCAGCTGGAGTCTCCTGTGCAGGAGCAGCAGCTTTTTTAGAACGGCTTCTACGGGTAGTTGCTTTCTTGGCATCCTTTTTAGGAGCAGAAGCAAGTGCTGCCTCGTTGAAATCTACCAACTCAATGATAGCCATATCTGCAGCATCACCAACACGGAAACCTGTTTTAAGAATTCTGGTGTATCCACCTGGACGATCTGCGATCTTAGGAGCAATTACTCTGAAAAGCTCAGTAACAGCCTCTTTCTGTTTCAAGTAGCTGAACACAGTACGTCTTGAGTGAGTGCTGTCGTCTTTAGACTTGGTAATCAGCGGCTCTACATATGTACGCAATGCTTTTGCCTTAGCTACAGTAGTCTCAATGCGCTTGTGAAGCAAAAGAGACGATGCCATATTTGCAAGCATAGCTTTACGATGGCCACTTTTTCTACCCAAATGGTTGATTGCCTTATTGTGTCTCATTTTATATTACTTTTTTTCAATATTATACTTGGTAACATCCATGCCGAAAGATAATTTCAACCTATCAATCAACATATCAATCTCTGTCAATGATTTCTTACCAAAGTTCCTGAATTTCATAAGCTCAGAACGCTGGTGTGAAACAAGGTCAGCAAATGTCTCAATTTCTGCAGCCTTCAAGCAATTAAGTGCTCTTACAGAAAGCTCCATGTCAGACAATTTGGTCAGAAGAAGATGACGCATACGCAATGACTCCTCATCCAACTCGTTGCTTACTACTTCAGGAGCAGCCTCCAGACTGATCTTTTCATCAGAGAACAACATGAAATGGTGAATCAGGATTTTAGCAGCCTCTTTAAGAGCCTCCTTTGGATGGATTGAACCATCTGTAGTAATCTCCAGATTCAATTTCTCATAGTCAGTTTTCTGCTCCACACGCCAGTTCTCAACATTGAACATAACGTTCTTGATAGGAGTGTAGATAGAGTCAATTGGAATGGTTCCAAAAGGAGCCCCTTCAACCTTATTCTCATCTGCAGGAACAAATCCCCTACCCTTGCCTATTCTCATATCAATAGAGAGTTTAACTGATGGCTCCATTGAACAGATATGAAGCTCGGGATTCAGAACCTTGAATGATGATAGATGCTTGGAAATATCCTCAGCAGTAAAATCTTGCTTACCACTAACAGTTACAGTTATCACTTCGCTATCCTCACCCTCAATCATTCTCTTAAAGCGTACTTGTTTAAGATTAAGGACGATGTCGATAACACTCTCAATAACTCCGGGGATAGTCGCAAACTCATGGTCTACGCCCTGAATCTTGATTGAAGTGATAGCAAAACCCTCAAGTGAGGACAATAATATTCTACGCAACGCGTTACCTATTGTAATACCGTATCCAGGCTCCAATGGTCTGAATTCGAATTTGCCAAAGGTCTCGGTTGAATCGAGCATTATTACCTTATCCGGTTTTTGAAAAGCTAAAATTGCCATTTTCTTTAATTTTTATTAGTGTTACGCTTATAAGCAAGCTATTACTTAGAGTACAACTCAACGATAAGCTGCTCGTTAATAGTTTCAGGAATCTCAGTTCTTTCAGGAACATTCAGGAATTTACCTGAAAGTGAATTAGCATCCCACTCCAACCAAGAATATTTGTTTGATGCAGAAGCCAAACTTGCCTGAACTACCTCCAAGCTCTTTGATCTCTCTCTTACTCCAATAACGTCACCCTGTTTTACAAGAGTAGAAGGGATGTTCATTGTCTCACCGTTCAACACAATGTGGCAGTGTGATACCAACTGTCTTGCAGCAGCACGAGTAGGAGCTATACCCAATCTGTAAACTATATTGTCCAAACGCGACTCCAACAAAAGGATAAGGTTCTCACCAGTTTTACCTTTCATTTTAGCTGCTTTGTCATACAAGTTACGGAACTGTCTCTCCAAAAGGCCATAAGTATATTTTACTTTCTGTTTCTCTTTCAACTGTATTCCGTACTCAGAAGTCTTTTTTCTCTTCTTGGCCAAACCGTGCTGTCCTGGAGGATAATTCTTTTTCTCAAAACTTCTATCAGGACCGAAGATTGGCTCTCCAAATTTGCGGGCGATTTTTGTTGAAGGCCCAGTATATCTTGCCATATTAAATCAACTTTAATTTAAACTGTTAGGAATTATACTCTACGGCGACCTTTTGGTCTACAACCGTTGTGAGGAAGTGGAGTAACATCAATAATCTCTGTCACCTCAATACCTGCACCATGAATAGTACGGATAGCTGACTCACGACCTGCACCAGGACCTTTAACATAAGCCTTTACTTTACGCAATCCCAAGTCGAAAGCCACTTTTGCACAATCTGCTGCTGCCACCTGAGCTGCATAAGGAGTGTTCTTCTTTGAACCTCTGAAACCCATCTTACCAGCAGAAGACCAACTGATAACTTGACCCAAGCTATTAGTTAGAGTCACAATAACATTGTTGAATGTTGAAGAGATATGAGCCTCGCCATACGCATCAACCTTAACAACTCTCTTTTTATTTGATACTGTTTTCTTTGCCATAATCTTAGGTTCTATTATTTAGTTGCTTTCTTCTTGTTTGCTACTGTCTTCTTCCTACCTTTACGGGTACGGGCATTATTCTTTGTGCTCTGACCTCTAACTGGAAGACCTAGTCTGTGACGGATTCCCCTGTAACAGCCAATGTCCATAAGACGCTTGATGTTCAACTGAATAGCAGAACGAAGCTCGCCCTCAATTTTATACTCTTCTGCAATTGTTGCGCGAATTGCAGCGATTTGGTCGTCTGTCCAATCTTGCACCTTAATATTGAAATCAATTCCGTTCTTACTAAGGATTTTTTTGGCAGAACTGTGACCAATTCCAAAGATATAGGTCAAACCTATCTCTCCACGTTTGTTTTTTGGTAAATCTACTCCGGCTATACGTGCCATAATTATTTATTTTATTCTTTATTGTTTACAAATTGGAATTATCCTTGGCGCATTTTGAACTTAGGGTTCTTTTTGCAAATTACATATAAACGGCCTTTGCGTTTAACAATTTTGCAGTCTTCACTACGCTTTTTAATGGATGCTTTTACTTTCATTGTATTTAATTTTTATTTGTATCTGAAAGAAATCCTTCCTTTTGTCAAATCGTAAGGGGACATTTCAACTCTTACTTTATCGCCAGGCAAAATTCTGATGTAATGCATCCTCATTTTTCCCGATATATGTGCGATAATCACATGTCCGTTATCCAGTTCTACTCTGAACATAGCATTGGACAATGCTTCAACAATTGTTCCATCCTTTTCTATAGCAGATTGTTTTGCCATATTTATTCTCTTACAAATTTAACGTTACTAAAATTTATTTTCGATATAATCAAATGTTGTCAAGACATCAGCCTTTCCGGACCTCACCGCAACCATGAACTCAAAATGAGCCGATCGTTTTTTATCAACGGTGCTGACCTCCCAACCATTCCTGTGGATGTATATGTCCTTCTTTCCGGCATTGATCATTGGCTCAATGCAGATGACCATACCATCCTGCAGTTTTTTTCCGTTACCGGCCTTTCCATAATTAGGTACTTCGGGAGATTCGTGCATATTCTTGCCTATGCCGTGCCCCACCATTTCCCTAACTACTGAATAGCCAGCCTTTTCTGCATATTGTTGAATTGTACTGCCAATATCTCCAATTCTGTTACCGGCTATTGCCTTTTCAACCCCCAAATATAGGGATTCTTTTGTAACTTTTAAAAGATTTGCAGATTCGGCATCAATTTCACCAACCGGGAATGTATAAGCCGAGTCTCCATAAAACCCTTTGTAGATGGTTCCACAATCCACTGAAACTATATCTCCCTCCTTGAGAATGTAGTCACTCGGAAATCCGTGAACTACAAAATCATTCACTGAGATGCACAATGTATATGGGAAACCGCCATACCCGAGAAAGCCTGGAACTGCTCCGTTGTCCCTGATAAAGGTCTCAGCCAATTTGTCGAGAGTTATTGTTGCAACCCCCGGTGCTATAGCCTTTCCAACCTCCGCCAAAGTCTTTGAAACCAGAATGGCATTTTCTCTAAGGATTTCTATCTCCTCGTCGGTCTTCAGTCTTATCATTTCAAAAGAACTATCAAAAAATTACATTCCCGAACGGCCTTTAAGACGTCCTGTCTTCATTAAACCGTCGTAGTGGCGCATTAACAGATAACTCTCTATCTGTTGTAGAGTATCAAGCACTACACCTACAAGAATCAACAAGCTTGTTCCACCATAGAACTGGGCGAACTGGTTGTTGATCCCCAATTTCATTGCAAATGCAGGCATAATTGCAACCAATGCAAGGAAAATGGATCCTGGTAAAGTGATGCGGGTCATGATTGCATCAAGATACTCCGCAGTTTTCTTACCTGGTTTTACACCTGGAATGAAACCGCCGTTTTTCTTCATCTCCTCTGCCATCATTGTCGGATTTACAGTTACTGCGGTGTAGAAGTAAGTAAATGCAACAACCAACAAACCAAATATGAAGTTATACCAGAAGCCTGTATAATTACCTAGAGTGGCGGCTAATCCACGGGTAGCATCAAAGCTTGCAAGCATAATAGGAAACATCATCAATGCCTGAGCAAAGATAATAGGCATAACACCTGCCGCATTAACTTTCAAAGGAATATACTGACGTACTCCACCATATTGTTTGTTACCAACAATTCTCTTTGCGTACTGTACAGGAATCTTTCTTGTTCCCTGTACAAGTGCAATGGTTGCAACAAACACAAAGAAGAGGATAATGATCTCAACGATGAGCATCAACAGACCACCAGTTGTCTGGCTTAGTCTTGTACCAATCTCTGCTGTCAATGCAAAAGGCAACCTTGCAATGATACCAACCATGATGATAAGAGAAATACCATTTCCTAAGCCGCGGTCTGTAATTCTCTCACCAAGCCACATGATGAACATGGTACCACCAATAAGAACAATTGTAGCAAATAGATTAAAAGCAAATCCGTTAATCAGGAATGCTGTCTCAGGCAATTGTGTATGCAAGTTTGTAAGGTATGCAGGACCCTGCAAAGCAAGAATGACAATTGTCAAGTAGCGTGTCCACTGATTCATCTTCCTGCGGCCGCTCTCGCCCTCGCGCTGCAACCTCTGGAAGTAAGGAATCATTATTCCCAAGAGCTGAATAACGATAGATGCAGAGATGTAAGGCATTACACCAAGTGCAAAAATCGATGCATTTCCAAAAGCACCACCAGAGAACATGTTCAATAGTCCCATGATACCATCCTGGGTCTGTGCCTCCAGATTTGCTAGTTGCGTAGGATCTATACCTGGAACAACAACAAAGCTTCCCAACCTATAGACCAAGAGCAAAAGAACAGTGTAAACTATTCTGTTGCGCAACTCTTCAATCTTGAAAATATTCTTAATAGTTTCAATTAATTTTTTCATTGGTTTTTTAGATAATAGTTGTAGTACCCTGAGCAGCCTCAATTTTTGCTACTGCAGATTTTGAGAAAGCATTAGCTGTAACATCCAACTTAGCTGTAAGCTCGCCGTGTCCCAATACTTTAACCAAATCTTTCTTTGAAATAAGACCGTTCTCAATCATAGTGTCGACTGTAATTACAGAAACACCAGTCTTCTCGCTAAGAGCCTGTAGGCTTGCAAGATTTACAGCCTTATATTCCACTTTATTAGGATTGTTGAATCCAAATTTAGGCAGACGTCTCTGAATAGGCATCTGACCACCCTCAAAACCAAGTTTGCGAGAATAACCTGAACGGGACTGGGCACCTTTGTGACCACGAGTTGATGTACCACCGTGACCTGATCCCTCACCACGTCCAATTCTTTTCTCTCTTCCAATAGAACCCTCTGAAGGTTTTAATGTATGTAATTTCATTGCTAAATCCTATTAATTAGTTGATTTCTTCTACTTTAACAAGGTGTAGAACTTTCTCTATCATTCCTTTATATACTGGAGTAAGTTCCAACTCTACAGAGTGTCTGATACGGCGGATTCCTAGTGACTGCAAGCAAGCAATCTGTTTCTGAGAAGCTCCGTTCTTACTTTTAATCTGAGTAACTCTAACTTTTGCCATAATCATTACCTCCTTAACCATTAAATACTCTATTCATATGTATTCCTCTCAAACCAGCAACAGTATAAGCGTCTCTCAACTCTGCAAGTGCAGCAACTGTAGCTTTTACAAGGTTATGAGGGTTTGAAGAACCTTTGGATTTAGCCAATACATCATGAACGCCTACTGACTCGAATACAGCACGCATCGCACCACCCGCTTTAACTCCTGTACCGGCAGCAGCTGGTTTCATGAATACACTTGCTCCACCAAATTTAGCAACCTGCTCGTGAGGAATAGTACCTTTGTACACAGGAACTTTGATAAGGTTTTTCTTTGCATCCTCAATACCTTTTGAGATAGCGGTGGTAACCTCATTAGCTTTACCCAAACCGTATCCTACAACACCATTCTCATCACCTACAACAACTATTGCTGCAAAACTGAAGTGACGACCACCTTTTGTTACTTTAGTAACCCTATTTACTGCTACTAGTCTATCTTTTAGCTCTAGCTCGGTAGTTTTTACCTTTTTTACATTCATATTTGCCATAGTTTCTTAGAATTTAAGTCCACCCTCGCGAGCGGCATCAGCCAAACTTTTTACTCTACCATGATAAAGGTTACCGCCACGGTCAAATGATACCTCGGTAATACCTTTAGCAAGGGCGCGCTCTGCAGCAGCTTTACCAACCAAAGCAGCAATCTCCACTTTAGTTTTGCCAGCAGTCTGCTCAGCAATTGCTTTATCTCTTGATGAAGCAGCAGCCAAAGTAACGCCGTTTACATCATCAATCAACTGCACATAAATCTGGCAGTTGCTTCTAAATACACACATTCTTGGTTTCTGAGCTGTACCATTAACCACTTTACGAATGCGATAATGTATTCTCTTCTTTCTTTCAATTTTATTAATAGCCATAAAACCTTCTCCTTATTATTTAGCGCCAGCTGATTTACCAGCCTTACGACGTAGTTGTTCACCAACAAACTTAATACCTTTACCTTTGTATGGCTCAGGTTTGCGCAATGAGCGAATCTTAGCAGCAACCATACCCAACAACTGTTTGTCACAGCTCTTAAGTACAAGGATTGGGTTAGCACCCTTCTTAACTGGCTCTGCCTCACCTTTGATCTCTGCAGGCAACTCAAAATGGATGTCATGAGAGAAACCAAGGTTGAACTCAAGGATCTGGCCTTTAACCTCAACACGGAAACCTACACCAACAAGCTCCTGTCTTGTCTGGAAACCGGTTGAAACACCAACAACCATATTGTTGATAAGTGCACGGTACAAACCATGCAATGAACGATGGCGCGGCTGATCTGTAGGTCTGCTTACAGTCACTACGCCTCCCTCTACAGCAACTTTGATGTCAGCATCCACTTTCTGTGCCAACTCGCCTAGCGGGCCTTTGACCTTTACCACATTGTCGCTACCTACTGTAACTGTTACTCCTTGTGGAAGGCTTACAGGTAATTTTCCTATTCTTGACATAGTAAAAAATAATTAAGAAATTTTTAGATTAGTAAACATAACATAGAATCTCACCACCTACATTTAGGCCTTTAGCCTCTTTGTCAGTGATAATACCTTTGTTAGTTGACAAAATTGCGATACCCAAACCATTCAATACTCTTGGCATCTCTGCAACGCCAGTGTACTGTCTTAGACCTGGTTTACTAACGCGGATAATTTTTTTGATTGCTGATTTCTTGCTCTCTGGATGGTATTTAAGAGCAATCTTGATTGTGTTGTAAGGAGTACCCTCAACAACTTTGTAACTTAGGATGTAACCCTTCTCATGAAGAACGCGGGTCATCTCTACTTTCATCTTTGACGAAGGAATCTCAACCACTTTGTGGCCTGCCAATGATGCATTACGGATTCTTGTCAAAAAGTCTGCTATTGGATCAGTCATTTTTAAATTGTTTTTTTTAGAAATCGACTCCCATAGGAGCCCGATATCCAATGTTAATACTTTTTTGATTATATAACAGAAGGTGTGCAATGCACAAAAATGCAATGCACCCCTTTATGTTTCTACCAGCTAGCCTTGTGAACGCCAGGGATAAGTCCTTTGCTGGCCATTTCACGGAACTGAATACGGCTGATACCGAAGATACGCATATATCCTTTTGGTCTGCCAGTAAGTGAGCAACGGTTGTGCAAACGTACAGGGCTGGAATTTTTAGGAAGTTTGTCAAGAGCAGCATAATCGCCGGCCTCTTTCAACTGTTTGCGTTTCTCAGCATATTTGGCACATAGTTTTGCGCGTTTTACCTCGCGTGCCTTCATTGATTCTTTTGCCATTATCTTTCCTCTTTAGTTATTCTTACTATTTTTTAAAAGGCAAACCAAACTCACGAAGCAGTGCAAAAGCCTCCTCGTCTTTCTCGGTAGAAGTAGTGAAGGTTATCTCCATACCAAGAACTTTGGTAATCTTGTCAATATCAATCTCAGGGAAGATGATCTGCTCTTTAATACCTAGAGTGTAGTTTCCTCTGCCGTCCAATTTCTGGTTAATACCTTTGAAATCTCTGATTCGAGGAAGAGATACAGCAATAAGTCTCTCAAGGAACTCATACATTCTTGCACCACGCAAAGTAACTTTAACACCAATTGGCATTCCTTTACGGAGTTTGAAGTTTGAGATATCTTTTCTTGAGTATGTCATCAAAGCTTTCTGACCGGTGATCATTGTAAGCTCCTGCTGAGCAACCTCAATAAGTTTCTTGTCAGCAACAGCCTGACCCATACCCTGGTTGATGGTAATCTTCTTCAATACAGGAACCTGCATAACTGATTTGTAACCGAAGTCCTTCATCAATTTTGCAACAATCTCCTCTTTGTATTTCTTCTGTAGTGAAGGAACATAGCCCTCTAGTGATACCTGCTCTACAGCAGCGCTTTTAGTCTCTTTTGCCATTATTTGATTTCCTCCCCAGATTTTTTAGCATAACGAACCAGTTTACCGTTCTCACCAACTCTGCGGCCTACTTTAGTAGCACCACCCTTAACTGGATCTACAACCTGCAAATTAGAAATATGAATACCAGCCTCCTGCTTAACGATTCCACCCTGTGGATTCTGAGCGTTAGGTTTGGTGTGTTTACTTACCATGTTGAGACCCTCAACAATGGCGCGATTCTTATCTTTATCAACGCTAAGAACTTTACCGGTTTTACCCTTCTCGTTACCAGCGTTTACATAAACCATATCACCTTTCTTAATATGTAACTTCTTATTCATAATACCGTCCTTATTATTATAATACCTCTGGAGCTAGTGAAACAATCTTCATGTAATTGTCACGCAACTCTCTGGCAACTGGTCCAAAGATACGAGTACCGCGAACCTCACCCTGGTTATTCAAAAGAACGCAAGCGTTCTCGTCAAATCTAATGTAAGAGCCATCTGCACGACGAATCTCTTTTTTAGTACGAACTACAACCGCTTTAGATACTGAGCCCTTCTTGGCATCAGCTCCAGGGATAGCGCTCTTTACAGCAACTACAATTTTATCCCCAACGCTAGCGTAGCGACGGCGAGTACCGCCCAACACACGGATACAAAGAACCTCCTTTGCACCGCTGTTATCTGCTACCAATAATCTTGATTCCTGTTGTATCATGGCTTATTTAACTTTTTCTACAATTTCTACTAATCTCCAGCATTTTGACTTGCTCAATGGACGTGTCTCCATTATTCTTACAGTATCGCCCTCGCTGCACTCATTCTTCTCGTCGTGAGCTACGAATTTAGTGGTTTTATTTACGAACTTTCCGTAAATAGGGTGTTTCTCTTTTGTTTTTACTGCAACTACAATAGATTTCTCCATTTTGTTGCTAACCACTACACCTATTCTTTCTTTACGAAGTTTTCTTTCCATGAACCCTTAATTATTTGCTCTGGTTTTCCAGTTGGCTCAACACTGTAAGCATTCTGGCAATATTTTTCCTTGCTTTCTTAATTTGAGATGAATCCTCTAATGGAGAGATTGCATGATTCATCTTAAGTTGGTCTAGGTTAGCTCTCTCAGCATCTAGACGCTCTTGCAAATCTTTTGCAGACAATTCACGTATTTCAGCTATTTTCATCTTTAATTTCTCCATTAATTATTCAACATAATCCCTACGTACTACAAATTTTGTAGTTACAGGAAGCTTCTGGGCACCAAGGCGTAGAGCCTCTTTTGCAACCTCCATTGGAACACCCTCAATCTCAATTAGCATTCTACCTGGAGTAACCGGTGCAACGAATCCCTCTGGAGCACCCTTACCTTTACCCATACGTACCTCAGCAGGTTTTTTGGTGAATGGTTTGTCAGGGAAAATACGGATCCAAATTTTACCCTCACGTTTCATATAACGAACTACGGCCTGACGTGCAGCCTCAATCTGTTGTCCGGTCATCCAGCAGCTCTCCAAGGTTTTGATACCGAATGATCCAAAAGCCAACTGATTGCCTCTCTGGGCTACGCCCTTCATGCGGCCTTTCTGCTGTCTTCTAAATTTGGTTTTCTTTGGTTGTAACATAACTCTTATTCTAAATTATTGATTCTCAGCAATTTGGCTGTAACGGAGCCGAATTACCGGGTTGCAAAGATACACAATTATTTTTATATGCAAACATTTTTTAAAAAATTTAAACAATTTTGGTCAAAAAAATATAACACCCAACATCTGCATTCTCACGCAGTTACAAATTTGAAAAGAATTTCCGCACCCCCAATTTGGTCAAAATTGGAAAGTGCGGAAATCACTGATAAAGTTTTTCTTCCCGACAACTTATTTTTTACCTTTTGCCAGTTCTTTTGCAACTTTGATTGTCTCCTCCCATACTCTCATGAAATTGCCGCCCCAGAACATTTCAAGTTCCTTTTCTGTATAACCTCTCTTGAGGAGCTCCACTGTAAGGGCCTTCATCTTTGAGCAGTCTTCAAGGCCCACAACTCCGCCACCGCCGTCAAAATCTGTACCGAGTCCGATATGCTCCGGACCTACAAGATTCTTTATGTGGTCTATATGGTCTGCCAAATGTTTTATCTTCGTATCCTTCTTAGGGATGTTTGTAAGGCACCATCTTCCTGAAGCAACCTGTATAACACCGCCTGTTGATGCAATAATCTTTATCTCCTCATCAGTGAGATTCCTCGGATGCTCCTTCAATGCCCTTACTGCAGAGTGTGAAGCAAAAAGGGGAGCTTTGGACAATCTTGCAACATCCTCGAGGGTTGAAGTGCTTGCATGTGAAAGGTCAACAAGCATACCAAGCTCATTCATCCTTCTCACCACCTGCTCTCCAAACTCCGACAATCCGCCGTAAGGATTCTCAGACGGATATCTCGATGCATCACAAATATCATTTATATAGTTGTGGCATAAAGTGATATATCTGCAGCCTGCATTATAGAAAGAGTCTACTTTGGCCAGATCAAGCCCTACACCATAACCGTTTTCAAGAGCCAATACAACACCTCTCCTCCCCTCTTTCTTAAGTTTTCGCAACTCCTTTGGGGAGTATGCTATAGCAGCCTCATCCGAGTGGTCTGCAACATACTTCTTGAAGAGCCTTATCTCTTCCATTGCATACCGGAATGTAGAATCCCTTGAATACTCCTTCAAAGGGCCCTGATCCAGATATATTGCAAAAAATGCAGCATCCAGTCCGCCCTCCTTCATTTTCGGGAATGTCACCTGTCCTTTGTCCACACTCCAGTCATCACTGTCGGGATGATTGAGATACATTGCAGTATCATTATGGGTATCAATTGTGAGATATTTCTTGTGTATCTCATCTGCCCTCTTCATGTACTGCTCTTCTGTCTGGGCATACAAGGCTGCCGCAATGAACTGGACAGCCAGAATCAAAACAATTTTTTTCATATATCATTTCTTTTTTATCCACCAACCCATTTTTACTGCAAGGAGAACGAGCAGCAATGAAAGGACAAGACATCCCAAAGAGAGCCACAAGCCCATTCCGTTCATAAACATGATAGGGACAAATGTTATAAGCAGAATCTCAACCGGTGCAATAGGGAGATATGCCAATGCATAGTCATCCATAGCCTTGCTTGAGAGCTTAGGATCCACAATTCGTATAAGCGCAATACCCATGGCCATTGTTCCTGTCCACCATCCCCAAGCAAAGATTGTCCTCTCAAACCAGTATGTTCTGGAAAGTCTTCTGCCAAAATAGAATGTTATTGCAAATACGATAAATACTCCTGCAACTATAAGAACTATAAGAGGGAGTGCATATTTTACTACTACGCCCAGCTTGATTGATGCCACTCCAAATGCCACAAGGAGATCTGTACTCATACTTCCTATCCTTTGGGTAGTCTGTGGACATATGTACTCAGTAACATTTGTTGCATCAAATATTTTCTTGAGTATCAGTCCCACAATAAATGCACAGCTGAATACAGGGAGTTCCAGCTGCGGATACCATTGTTTTACTCCAAGGCTCAATGAATACCCGAGGAATGCCACCAGGAATACAAGGGCAATGTGGAATGTAAGGGGTTCAATGGAGATAGCTGATGTGGTCGCACTTCCAATGGAATCCCTTTTCTCTTGAGGTACAAGTCCTGAACGGAGCTCGTCGGGAAGATCAGCAAAATCTGAAATGAATGCAGTCTGCTTGTTTCTGGCTGCCCATTTTATAAAGATAAGCCCACCGATTATAGCACAAATGACACCAACCGTTGCAGTTGTCATACCAAGGCTTGCCGCCTCATCCCATCCTAGGCCGTTGAATGCCTCACCAATGGCTGCTGCCGTTCCGTGACCTCCATAAAAACCTGTTGAAAGCATCACTCCAAAGGCATCGTTCAGTTCCGGCCATATGAGTTTGAGGACAAACAGGCCGAACAGGCCTGCCAATGCCCACTGCAACAGCATACCAAGTTGGGCAAAAACCCACATTGGGCCCACCCTTCCAGCAACCTCCTTAACAGAGAACTTTGGAGACGAGAGAGGAAGGGCACCAAATACCAGTGCAATAAGCACTGCTGCATATGTACCCATGCTTCCCGACAAAGGGAGCCATCCCAAACCGTTAGGTCCGAAAGCCAGACCAAGGATACCTGCGATAAGGCTTGGCGGTATAAACAGTTTCTGAATGAGCTTTACTTTTACCCTGATGAATTTTCCTATAAGGATAAGCGCAGATATTATTCCCAAATCTGTAAGGAGAACCCAAGGGGTGAACACTTCTGTATTGAACATTATTTTTATTATTTAAGTTTCTACAATGTTGTAAAGTTAGTATTTTTGCACAAATATATGTTCAAAAAGTTTTCAAAATACTCTATTTTGATTTTTGCCACCCTCCTCTATGCCTCTTTAGCATATGGACAGAAACCAGGGGTACCCATAGGTTACGAGCTTGTGGGAAAGGATACCCTGTATGTAGATAAAATTAAGGAACTGCATGTATTCAACAGGCCGGAGAGCTGGAAAAAGAGCAGAGAATGGAGAAAATTCTACCGCACGGTGTACAACTTTGCAAAAGTGTACCCATACGCCCTCAAGGCTAAAGCAATAATGAGGGATGCAGACAGCACCCTGGCAAATTCTGATTTTACCAGATGGGAAAGGGAGAAATACATAAAAGGGTACGAAAAGAGGCTGTTCAAGGAATTTGAAAAACCGCTGAGGAGCCTTTCAATCAACCAGGGCAAGATGCTGCTCAAGCTGATTGACCGTGAAGCCGGCTTATCTTCCTATTATGCAATAAAGAACTACAAGGGAGGAGCTGCCGCCGGATTCTGGCAGGGTGTGGCCAAACTTTTCGGCTCAGACCTTAAAAGAAAATATGATATGTTTGGTGAAGACAGAATACTGGAAGAGCTGAGGACGATGTACAGGGACGGATCATTCTGGTATCTGTACTATTCGATGTTCAGAGACTGACACCGCTCCCCATCAAAAACCACATAATCAAAATTGTGTATCCACTCTCCAAGAATGAACATTTTGGCACCACCCCCTATTTCCATCTGCATCCGGCAATGGAAATGCCCAAAAATGAAATAGTCAATATCAGAACCTCTCTCCTGCTGCAGAGTACGGGCAAACTTTACAATCCTCTCATCTTCCCCTCTCCATTCCCATGGATTGTCCTCATGGGCAAGACGGTTGTGCCTGCTCCACTGATGGGCAAGGGCAAAGGCCCAACGGGGATGCACTCCACTGAAAAGCCACTGCAGAAAACGGTTCTTGAACCCCCAATTGAGGAGCTTATAGCCGAAATCCCCCTCACCAAGTCCGTCACCATGCCCTAAACAGAACCTTTTTCCTTCTATATCAACAATGTGCGGCTGCTGCAATATTTTCATCCCTATTTCTTTCTCAAAATACCCGTATGTCCATATATCATGGTTCCCGTTAAAAAAGTAAACATCTACCCCCCTGTCAACCAAAGATGCAAGGGCCCCCAACGTGCGGGTAAAACGGCGTGGAATCACATTCCTGTACTCATACCAGAAATCAAATATATCCCCCAAAAGATAGAGAGCCTTTACATTTTGCGGCAGAGAATTGAGGAATGATGCAAACTTCCTCTCCCTGGCAGCTGCATCTCCCACTTCAAGTCCCAAATGGACATCTGAAACAAAAAAATAAAGGTTCTTCTCCATATTCCACTACACAACAATTACAGAACCGTACTCAAAATGCATGCGATACCGGCAATGAGACAATAAATGGCAAATACCCACAACTTAGCCCTCTTTACAATATTGATCATAAGGGTACATGCAAAGAGTCCCGACAAAAATGCAGATACAAAGCCCAGCAACAATGACATTGGAGGAATTCCCGACGCAGCCACACTGAATTCACCCCCTATGAGCTCCAGGAAAGCCTCTCCCAAAATAGGGACAAGTACCATAAGGAATGAGAATTGGGCAACATCTGATTTCCTGACCCCGAGCATCAGGCCGGTAGAGATTGTTGTCCCGGAACGGGAAAGGCCGGGCAAAACGGCAAGAGCCTGGGCCAGACCTATTATTATGGCATCCTTAAATGTAACCTCATGCCCCTCGCCTTTATACTTGTTTGACAAATATTCGCTAAGAGTAAGGAGACAAGCCGTAAGGAGCAGCATACAGCCCACAACAAGAAGACCGCTGCCAAAAACAGCCTCAACCTGCTCCTTGAAAAACACCCCCACAATAAAGATAGGAACCATAGAAACAGCTATCTTAGAGATGTATTCTTTCTGTGGATTCATCTTTAGCGTAAAGAATCCGCACAGAAGCCCCCATATCTCCTTGCGGAAGGCAACAATTGTACTGCATACGGTAGCTGCATGTACCATTACCTCAAAAGTGAGATTAGCCGTTTCAACACCAAAAAGGGCCTTTGAAATTGTAAGATGACCGCTGCTGCTCACAGGGAGGAACTCAGTCAGTCCCTGAACCAGGCCCAATAATATTGCCTCTATCCAACTCATTATTCACCTCCTTCATTTGATTTGCCTATATGCATAATTGCCCAAATCTCCAATACCATTCCCAAAAGTATTACAACCGGAGCCAGCACAATGCGCCTGAAACTGAACATCCCATAGTTGAAGAGATTCGGATCATCGCTTCCCCCACCACTCATCAGCACATATCCCAGCACCATAACTGCAAAACCTGCAATTATATACAGTACATTTTTCTTTGGTATTGCAAAACCGCTACCCTCTGCATTCTCTTTCATAATATCGCTTTTAATAATATAATTCATCATTGGTAAGTGAAACCATCCTGTTCACTACAAAAAATGTGCACACAAGGCAAATGAATGCACCAAGAACCACAATTCCTGCCAGGACAACTGCAATAAGTTCCATCTGGAATATCGCAAAAATCTGCACAAACTCATTTCTGAGCAGATACATGATACCCACAAGGGCCAAAGCTGCCAATAATCCCGACAATATCCCCTGGAATATTGATTTTACAAGGAATGGTGCCCTTATAAAACTCTTCTTTGCCCCCACGAGCCTCATCGTATATATTGAAAACCTCTTTGAGTACACATTGAGCCTTACAGTATTGTTAATAAGGACAAATGATATAAACATGAGAAGAGCTATAAATATCATGAACCCCCATGCAATCTTCTCCAGATTCCTGTTGAGAATCTCAAGCAGTGACTCCTGATAGGCCACCTCCTCCACCTGCTTGTATCCCGACAATAAAGAGGTTATCATTCCTATGCTGTCGGGATGAAAATATTCTCCCTTAAGATTTATTTCTATTGATATGGGTATTGGATTTGATTCAAATGCATCAAGAAAATCTTCCCCCAGAAGCTTCTTCATCTCTTCAGTACCCTTCTCCTTTGAAATATAGGAGGTATTCTTTATGGCCGGGTGGAGATCCAGGGAGCGCTGGAGTTTCTTTGCCTCAAGTTCCGGAACATTTTCCTTGAGGATTGCAGAAATCTTTACATTCTCCTTGAAATAATTCTGCACAGCACCCGCATTTACCGCAAGAATACCGAATATTCCCACAAGCAACAACACTAGTGCAATACTTACTATAGATGAGAGGTATGAGTGTACAAGCCTCTTCGCAATTATATTATTTTCTCTCTTGCCCATATGAATTAACCTTCAAAGATAAACACAAAATGTTTATTTAAAAATGTTTAATTATTTTTTATTATCTTTGTGCGATAAAAATTCATTTCTATGAAGGAGACCAAAAAAATATTGTTCGTCAACTCTGAGATAACTCCATATCTTCCCGAGAGCACAGTGTCGCGCATAGGGCGCTATCTTCCACAAGGCATTCAGGAAAGTGGCAAGGAAATCCGTTCATTCATGCCCAGATACGGCAATATAAATGAAAGGAGAAACCAGCTGCATGAAGTGATAAGACTCTCAGGGATGAATCTGGTTGTAAATGATATTGACAGGCCGCTGATTATAAAGGTGGCATCCATATCTTCTGCCAGAATGCAGGTCTATTTCATAGATAATGATGATTATTTCCACAGAAAATTTGTCTACACCGATGCTGAAGGCAAATTCTTTGAGGACAACGATGAGCGCGCGATATTCTTTGCAAGAGGTGTATTGGAAACTGTGAAGAAATTGAGATGGAAGCCTGATATCATACATTGTCAGGGATGGATTTCGCATGTACTTCCACTCTACTTGAAGAAAGCATACAAGGATGACCCTATCTTTACAGACTGCAAAGTGGTACTCTCTTTATATGATGAGATTGCAGATGAAACCTTTGCAGAAGAGATGAAGGGCAAGATGATCATTCCGGGAGTAAAAAATAAAGATCTTGATATACTCAAACCTGCCAATGGCATAAATCTTGCTAAACTCGCCATTCAGAATGCAGACGGCATAATTATGGGAAGCGAAACTCTTTGCAGTGAGCTTGCTGAATTTGTTGCAGCATCCTCTTTACCGGTGCTTCCATATATAGACCAGTCTGATTCCGCTTACATTAACGGGTATAACAATTTTTACGACAAAATTTTAGGATAAGATGCAATTAAAAAATACAATTGTTCTTGCTGTCGCAGCCTTCTTTATGGCTGTGTCATGTATTTCATCAGACAAAAGCGTTGGAGACAATCTCATACCGGACAACCAGGGGCTCCTTGTGAAGGCCGCAGAGTTTCCTTTGCCTGTACAACTGAAATCCTCACAGCCACTCCAGAGCCTGTCTACCACTGAGTTTACCTTTGGGGCAATCAGGACCAGAGAGCACGGCCTTGTTGAGTTCTCCACAGCTGCCAATATCTGCCCCAATATGAGCGGATGGAACCTTGGAAAGGATATCCAGATAAAGGAGGTATATTTCCTTTCAAATGTATCACAGGTTTTTGTTCCCGACAACCAGCAGAAAGGTATCCCCCAATCAATAACACTTCATAGGACCCACAAGGTTATAGACACCACAACTGTCTACAACAATACCTTTACAGAAGCTGACTATGACAGTGAGCCGCTCAATCTTGGAGAAGCAATATACCTGGGTGGGGATTCACTTAAGGTATACCTGAAAAAATCATTTGCAGAAGAGTTGTTTACAGCAACCCAGCAGGAGAGGGACACCTTACCTCTATTCATTAAGAGATTCAAGGGAATCCTTATAAAATCATCAGTTCCTGAAGAGGGTGTTTATGGCGGAAGGCAGAACTTTATGGAATATGGCACAGGTACCATATATATAAGTGTAAACTTCCAGCCTACATGGGCCGAGGGACTTGTAAGAAAAGACACTATCTTTGCTGTAAACTTTGGCAGTGAGATGTGCCTCAACATCTCAACATATGAGAGCAAGGGCAACCAGACAGATGCTCCAGGCCAACTTATGAACATTGAAGGGGCGGCTGGAATCAAACCATATATAAGCAAGGAAGATCTCAAACATGCCATTGATACATGGAAAAGCAAAGAAGGGCTGGAGGGCAAAAACATAATAATTGCCAAAGGCTCCCTTATTTTCCCTTTTGAGATTCCGGAAAATATGGATATGACAAAATACCCTGCCACCATGTACCCTTGCAACAGGGAGTTTGATTCAACATATAATGGCAATATCTTCTACCCTGTGGCAGATGTAAATATGCCCGGCTTCAATGTTGGAACAATAAACAGATCCCTTAAGGAATACAGGATGGATATTCCAAGCATAATACAGGATTTTGTATCAAAGGATGCTTCAGAACTGGATGACCTTACCCACAACCTGTGGATAATGCCAACAAAATCCGAGACAAATTCATATTACGGCAACATAACATACAACATTGATATGAATACATATTTTCTGGGGACCATAAACGGTCCGGCGGCTGAAAGGCATCCGACACTCCAGATAGTGTATTCGGTTATGGAAGAGTAGGCATATACTTTTTCTGCACTTCAGACAATAAAAACGGCAGGGAGAATCCTCAAGGATTTCACCTGCCGTTTTTACAGTCTGCAAAAATCTAGTTGTTCAATGAAACAACTTTACCGTCCACAACCACAAGCTTGCTGTCAAGAAGTTCCTGACAGGAGCCAGCACCTGTACTATCTGCACAACTTCTTACAATATTGTAGCATACAATAAAAGTATCGCTTTCATTTATCCTCTGTACAGAGTTCACATTTGCCTTCAACTTTGAACATTGCTCCTGAATCATAATCTTTACAGAATCCTCCAGCTTGCTGAAATCTTCCATAGCCCTATTGAAATCTACATTGAAATCATCTGAACAGAATACTGCCGCACCGTTAAAATCGTTTGCAATAAAAGCATCCAGGAATCCCTGTGCACAATCCTGCGCCTGTTGGGTTTTATTGGTACATCCCGACAAAATGCAAACTGCCAATACAATAAATAATTTTTTCATATCATTAAAATTTAATCCAGTTTTACCACTGTTATACCCGATCCTCCAAACTGCACATCCTCATCCTTGCAACCAACAACTCCAGGCACTGTACGCAAGTATTTGCGTATTTCCTCCTTAAGTATACCGTTCCCTTTGCCATGAAGTATCTTTACCTCCGATATACCCACCATAAGGGCATCATCAATAAAACGGCTTACAATATCCAGAGCTTCCATAAGTCTCTCTCCTCTTATATCAATATTGGGCTTGAAATCCAATCTCCTCTGGGTAATGCTCTCAGAGTGCATGCTCATCTGTTTTGGAAGGCTCTTTACGGCATTGGCATACTCATTATTTGAAATATGCTCCACATTCTCTTTCTGCACCTTGCTTATAATGCTCCCTACAGCCACACTTACCCAACTACCGCCAGTCTGCATCACTTCTCCTATAAGATCACCTCCCTTGATCCTCACTTTGTCTCCTGCTTTCAGTTCCCTCTTCACATCAGGGAGAGCCGTCTTTGCCTCCTTGGATTCATCTTTCTTATTTCCTCTGCCCAATCTCTCTTCCTTGCGCTTTTTGCGTTCAAGAAGTTTCTTCATCTTGGCCTCAATTTTAAGATCACTGTCACTCATGTTCTCCTGCTGGATGGCTTTATTGAACTCCTCCAGCTCCTTGCGCACGGCCTTTGTCTTCTCCTTTTCTGCCTGGGCCTCCCTTATCTCCTTTATTGTTGCCTCCACCCTCTTGTTGGCCTGATTAATTATCATCTGCGCCTCTTTTCTGGCTTCGGCAAGTATCTGCTTTTTTACACTCTGTATATCAGAGAGTTCTTTCTCGTATTTCTCAGTAATATTCTCAAGGGTTCTGTCGGTATTCTTTATCCTTGCCAACTTTTCATCCAAAGCCCTCCGGTTGCGGGAGATTTTCCGCAACTGTTTTTCCATATCCACATACCCGGTTCCTGCATTTTCTTCCGCCACCCTTATTATATGTTCCGGCAAACCAATTTTTCTTGCCAGCTCAAAGGCAAAGGAATTGCCGGGCAATCCCACCTCGAGTTTGTAGAGCGGCTGAATATTTGCAACATCAAAAAGCATAGCCCCATTTATGGCCCCATTTACCTTCTCAGCATAAAACTTAAGATTGGTATAGTGGGTTGTAATAACTCCAAAAACCCCTTTCAGTTCAATATTCTCCAGAATCGCCAGAGCGATTGCGCCTCCGGCTGTAGGCTCTGTACCAGTTCCAAACTCATCTATAAGTACAAGTGAATTGTCCGTTGCCTTCTGCAGCACCTCCTTCATGTTGGTAAGATGTGAACTGTAGGTACTCAGATCATTCTCCAATGACTGTTCATCACCGATATCTATGAAAATATCATCAAATATCCTGAACTCGCTAACTTCACTTGCCGGCACCAGCAATCCCCATTGGAACATATACTGCAACATCCCCACTGTCTTCAGACATACAGATTTTCCTCCCGCATTGGGTCCGGAAATCACAAGGAGATGCTTGTCGGGAGTAAGGGTAAGAGTAAGTGGGACTATCTGCTTTTTCTCTTTCTTGAGGGCCGCCTCAAGAATAGGATGACGCCCCTTTACAATTTTTAGTGTTTCATCCTGGGAGATTATGGGTTTGCCAGCCTCCATCTGCATTGCAACAAGAGCTTTGGCCCTAATAAAATCAATCTCCCCTATAAATTTTGCCCCCTCAAGGAGCTCCGGCAGATATGGACGGAGGAAATCTGTAAAATCCCTGAGTATCCTCAATATCTCCCTTTGCTGGGCGAACATCAGCTCCTTAACCTGGTTATTGAGCTCTACAACCTCTATCGGTTCTATAAAAACTGTCTTGCCCGATGCAGATTCATCATAGACAAAACCGGGAAGTTTCCTCTTGTTTACCGCACTCACCGGTATAAGCAGGCGTCCGTCCCTCACTGATACACTTGCCTCCTCATCTGCAAGCCCCTCTTCCTGCGCCTTACGGAGGATTGACTGGATTCTTCTTGAAATGGACCCCTCCTTTTCCCTCAATTGCTTGCGGATATTGAAAAGCTCGGCACTTGCATTATCCCGCACTTCTCCAAACCTGTCAATGATTGACTCTATTCTTCTTGAAATCTCGGGGAAGAACATTATGGGCTCTGCCATTGCCTTGAGGGCAAGATAAGAGCCCTCCTTGCAGTTCCTGAAGAAATTGAGAACTCCTTTAAGATTCTCAACAAAGGTGTAGAGCCTGCCCATGTTCTCAAGAGTAATTGAAGAGTACTCTATTTCCAAAGGCTTGAGGAACTCTATACTGTCTATAAATCCATTCTGAGGGAAACTGCTCTCAAACATGCAGATAAGACGCATCTCATCTGTAAGGACTAGTCTTTTGGAAATGGTGGCCGCATTGTGCGACACCCTTTCACTGCTTACCCTCTCCTTGGCATAATTTGTAGAACAACGCAACAGAAGTTGCTCCCGTATCTTCTCAAATCCAAGCTTCTGTTCTATTTTAACGCAGTTATCCATTATCAATAATTTTTCCTTGCAAAGATAATATTATATATTTGCAATGGAGAAATTAAGTTTATGACATTACCCTTAAGCATCACATTATATGTACTGTTCATAATTGCCGCCTACCTTATGGGCTCGATTTCAAGCTCAATATTGCTTGGAAGGGCCTTTTATGGGATAGATGTAAGGGAATATGGCAGCAGGAACCCGGGAGCAAACAACACCCAGAGGGTACTGGGATGGAAAATGGGTCTGCTGGTGCTGGCCTTCGACATCCTTAAAGGGGCTGCAGCTGCATCACTTGTCTTCTTTCTCCCTTTTCCAAAGGAGACCAACGGTTTTGTGGGGACACAACTGGTGTTCGGGTCTGCTGCAATATTGGGGCATGTATTCCCGATATTCCATAATTTCAAGGGGGGTAAAGGCGTGGCAACCATGTGCGGCGTACTGTTGGCCATACACCCTTTTGCTGTCCTCATCTGCACTGCCATCTTCTGCGTGACACTTTTCATTACAAGATATGTATCGGTGAGTGTAATTGCCGCCGTAACCTGTTTCCCTTTTCTGGTGAACACACTTTTTGCATTGTGGCTGGATCCAAAAGAGACTCTGGTAATAAAGATATTCAGCATTGTTGCCGGATGTACAATATGGCTTTGCCACATAAGCAACCTTAAAAGGCTCTACCATGGCAAGGAGGAAAAATTTGTAGTTAAGAAACCCCTAAAGGAGAAATCATGCCCACTGCCTCCAAGAGGCAATAAATAAGAATCAGTTCTGTCTGTAGGAACTCTCTATTGCTATACGCAATTCTGATATTGAACCCATTGTCTTTATATGTCCGTCCTGGACAAAAGATATGTTGCCGGTCTCCTCTGAAACCACAATAACACATGCATCTGTTTCTTCTGACAAACCGGTCGCAGCTCTATGCCTCATCCCATAATTGGCCGGAATATTGGGAT
This sequence comes from Bacteroidales bacterium, assembly GCA_015060225.1. Taxonomy (GTDB): domain Bacteria; phylum Bacteroidota; class Bacteroidia; order Bacteroidales; family UBA932; genus Egerieousia. The sequence continues at coordinate 23,411 of SUYX01000029.1, forward strand.
TCTCACTTATAGGCAAGGTACACCTTGCAGCCACCACCCTGTCATCGGCAATTACCATTGCCCCGTCATGAAGTGGAGAATTCTTGAAAAAAAGGTTCTCAATAAGCCTTCTGCTTATTTTTGCATCAATAATATCACCTGTTTCAATGATAAAATCCATAGAAGATGTCCTGGCCAGGACAATAAGTGCCCCTGTCTTTGTCTCACTCATCTTCCTGCATGCAGCGGTAATCTCATCCAAAGCCTCCAGCTGCATGCCTGAGCCTTTATTGCCAAACAATTTGCTGAAAATGCTCAGTTTCTCATTATTTACAATATAGGTACTTCCCAAACTCAGCAAAACTTTTCTTATCTCCTGCTGGAACAGTATGATTATGGCAATTACACCTACCCCCAATACCTGCCCCATTATCTCTGAAAGGAGGCTCATGTTCAAAGCCTTTACTACAGCCCATATAATGTATAGTATTATAATTCCCAAAAAGATGCTTATGGCAGCTGTCCCCCTTATAAGCTTATAGACATAAAAAACCAGCAATCCTACAAGAAGGATATCAACGATGTCTATTATATGAATATCCACAATATTGAACATAATCCGGCATTTTGCCCCAAAGTTAAGAATTATTATACATTATTGGATATTGGCTAATATATATTTTGTATTCACCTGTTATTAACTATATTTGGAATAATCTCATAATCCGCTAAGAATAAAAAGTTTATGCGGAAAGTTCAAGAACGAGGTAATGAGTTGGCAACTGTTCTGATTTCTACATACTTGCGTGATTTGCATTGATGTACAACTCATCTTGGAACAAAGGTACAACTTTTTTATGAACGAGCAAAAGGACGGTGCATTTTTCATTGTTGCAGGGTAATATTTGAATCAGGTCTATCATAAATCTGCGATATTAGGAGTTTTCCGATTCCGTCATTCGCCCCTTTCCTTTGCTCGTCTGCGAAGGTAGTACATCAGCCCTTGAAAGTTGAAAGGTCGGGGCGGCAAGCCGTTTCGGTCTGAATCTTCCTCCTGCGGAGAGTATTCAGCCTGAAAACCTTTCCCCTTTCAATGTCTGTATTTAGGAATGCAGACGGCAACGGAAATGAGCGACTGACGAAAATGTAGAAGAAGACAAACAGACAGCATACAAACGGGTTCTTACATTGATAACCCATTTGTATGCTGTTCTTGCTTCTATCCATAGGGGCACTATTATTTTGCAACAGATGAATATAGGGCAAGCGGTAAATTTCACTCCCTCCAAAAATATAGATAGGTTTATCCGCTGTTATTCATCAGGTGCTTGCCGTTGTACTCCCGTTTTAACGCTTGCTCTATCTCACTCCGTTTGTACAGAACTTTTCCACCGAGCACATAGTAAGGCAATGTGCCATTGCTTCGGTATTCGCTCAATGTCCTTCGGCTGACTTTAAGCATATATGCCACCTCCTTGTCGCATAGATACTCATCATCGTTT
>SUYX01000030.1 GCA_015060225.1 Bacteroidales bacterium
TTGTTCCTTTGTAAAACTAAGCATATGTCTGTATTTTTAAAGTTGAACATTCTTTGTTCTTGGGACCTTTAAATTTACAGACATATTTTTATTCTGCCCTCACGGACACACTTTCTGGGACATTATCAAATTTGGAGGTCTTTACAGTTGATATAGACCTGCAATGATGGATTGGCAGCAATAACAGCAGGTAAATTGCCCCCAATTTTTGTCCGGCTTTTGTGGTTCACTTCAGCCTCCTGGAATAAAATACTTAAAACTCCAGCTGCAGTCCGTCGTATGCCGGCTGTACATTTGGAGGCAAGATTTCGAGCAGTTCCTGATGTGTTCCTATCTGATGTGAAAGGTGAGTGAGGCAGTTGCGTGGAGCGGCTGCCTTTTCTATTATCTCCAATGCCTCAGGCAACGAGAAATGGGAGATATGCTTCTCTTTTCTTACTGTGTTTATAATCAACAGGTCCAGCCCCTGAAGTTTGTGGAATTCTTCTGCAGGAATGCTGCTCCCGTCTGTTATGTACGCCATTTTGCCAAAACGGAACCCCAATATGGGGAGTTTGTAGTGGAATACCCTTATAGGGGTAATTTCCATACTCCCGACAGATCCGTCGGGAAGAGTTTTGGTAATGGTAAACGGATTTTCATCTATGGTGTGAAGGGAATATTCAGGTACGCCCGGGTATTTTTGCTCTGCAAATGCGTAGGAGTATTCCATTTTAAGGGATTCCTGTACATTTTCTTCTGCGTATATGGGAAATGCAGCCTTGCGGAAGTAGTTGAATGCCCTTATGTCATCCAATCCCCCTGTGTGGTCCTTGTGCTGATGGGTGAGGATTACTGCATCCAGGTCTGATATGTTTTCACGGAGCATCTGCTGGCGGAAATCGGGACCGCAATCTATAAGGATACGGAATCCGTCTGTTTCAACAAGGGCAGATGTGCGGAGTCTGCTGTCCCTCGGGTCTGCAGATTTGCATACATGGCAACTGCAACCTATCATCGGGATGCCCTGAGATGTTCCTGTTCCTAAAAATGTAATTTTTCCCATACTGCAAAGTTAGATAATTTTCCCTACCTTTGCTCCCTATGAGCAGTGGAAAATTATATCTTATTCCTTCCCCATTGGGGGATAATGATCCTGCGGAGGTAATCCCTTCCCATGTGCTGGATCTTCTTAAGAACATTAACCATTATGTGGTTGAAGAGTTCAGGACTGTGCGCAGATATCTTTCTCGTGCAGGGCTCAAAGGTTCAATTGAGCAGCTGCAGATGTATGAGCTTAATGAGCATACCCCAATTTCACAGATTGAGGAGTATGTAAAGATATTGTTGGATGGCAATGATGTGGGACTGATCTCAGAGGCGGGCTTGCCTGCAGTTGCAGATCCCGGTGCCCAATTGGTGGACTTGGCTCACAGGCATGGCATTGAGGTTTGCCCTCTCGTTGGCCCTTCTTCTTTGATGATGGCCCTTATGGGGAGCGGATTGAACGGCCAGTGTTTTGCTTTTACAGGTTATCTGCCGGTTAAACCGGAGGAGCGCAAGGCAAAGATAAAATTGATAGAGAAGGTTTCTGCACAATTGAAACAGAGCCAGATAATAATTGAAACCCCTTACCGCAACGGCCAGCTTTTTGCAGATTTGCTGGCGGTGTGTTCTCCACGCACACGCATATGTGTTGCTGCAGATATTACCCTGCCTACACAAACCATCATTACAAAGGATGTTGCCTCATGGAAGAAAGCTCCGCTTGAGATTGGCAAACGCCCTTGTGTTTTTGTTTTATTAGGATAAATTGTTGAGATGAATAGAATTGAACTTGTAGGGATGCAGTTTTATGCATACCACGGATGTTTTGAGGAAGAACAGATTATCGGGAATAAATTTGTAGTGAATTTTTGGGCGGAGGCTGACATGTCTCTTCCTGCAAGGACAGACAACATAGAGGATGCCCTCAATTATCAGGAGGTTTACAATGTGATAAAGGGGCAAATGGCAATTAAGTCCCATCTGCTGGAGAATGTTGCCAGGAGGATTCTGGATGCAGTGAAGGAGAGGTTCCCGTATATAGAAAATGCCCATATTCAGATAGACAAGCTGAATCCCCCTTTGGGAGGACAGGTTTATGCTTCAAGAGTAACAATGGATTTATAGATTGTCAGCTGATGGAAAGTACAATTAACAAGACTGTGGCTTTTGTGACCCTTGGTTGCAAACTTAATTTTTCAGAGACATCAACTATAGCACATCAGTTCCTGGATGCAGGTTATCAGAGAGTTCCCCAGAGCAAGCCGGCTGATATCTATGTCATAAACACATGCAGTGTCACTGAACATGCCGACAAGAAATGCCGTCAGGCCATAAGAAAACTGCACAAACAGAATCCAGATGCAATTATTGCCGTAACCGGTTGCTACGCCCAGCTAAAACCTGCCGAAATCATGGCAATTGAGGGGGTGGATCTTGTTGTGGGGGCAGACCGCAAGGGGGATGTTTTCCAACTTGTAAGTGAAATTCCGGCAAAACAGGGTACAGCCCGTTCATATTCCTGTGCAATAAATGAGGTAGAGACAATTTTTCCGGCATACTCACATGGTGAGCGTACCCGTTCTTTCCTTAAGGTGCAGGATGGCTGCAACTACCATTGTTCATATTGTACAATACCTCTTGCGCGGGGCAAGAGCAGAAATCTCCCTATTGCAACCCTTGTAAAGCAGGCACAGGCCATTGCAGCAAGCGGAATTAAGGAGATTGTGCTTACAGGTGTAAATACAGGAGATTTTGGCCGTACTACGGGAGAGGATTTTCTGGATCTGCTAAAGGCCCTTAACGCTGTTGAGGGGATAGAACGATACAGGATTTCATCTATTGAGCCCAATCTGCTGCGTGAGGATATAATAGAGTGGATTGCTTCCGGCACCAAATTCCAGAACCACTTCCATATACCGCTGCAGTGCGGTTCAGATGCAGTGCTTAAAGTTATGCGCCGCCGTTATACAACTGCAATGTTTGCAGAAAAGATTGCAATGGTGCGCCGTATAATGGGAGATGTCTTCTTTGGAATAGATGTAATTGTAGGATTCCCCGGAGAGACAGACGAGGAGTTTCTCAAATGCTACAATTTCTTGAAAGATACCATAAAACCGGCATTCATACATGTATTTCCTTACTCCCGACGGGCAAATACCCCAGCGGCACAAATGCCTGATCAGGTACATGAGGCAACCAAGAGTGCAAGGGTGGAGGCATTGACTTCCCTCTCCGACAAATTGCATGAAGAGTATGTTGCCAGACATAAAAATACCACCCAATGGGTGTTATTTGAGTCAACCCAAAAAGGTGGTATGATGTACGGTTATACTGGCAACTACATAAGGGTAGAGCGCCCGTATGACAGGAACAAGATTGGAAAAATCTGCGAGGAGACGATATAAGACGACATTTTGTCTTATTACCTGCCTATTACACCACTCCCAATCATCTCCTCTTCCCCAGGGGTGTACCATGCTGCAAACTGTCCTGCTGAGATACCTCTTTGGGGTTTGTCAAAGATAATGTAAAGGCCATCCTCCTCCCGATAGAGAGTTGCCTGCTGCAGAGGCTGCCTGTAGCGTATCCTTACCATATATCTCCTACGCTCACCAACCTCCATAGCCAGATCCTCCCGTATCCAATGGATCTCGGAATTGTCTATCTTCAAACCTTTCCTGTATAGCCCCGGGTGTGAATGCCCCTCTCCCACATAAATGGTATTGTTCTCTATATCAATGGAAATAATGAAAATGGATTCCTTATGCCCTCCAATATTCAATCCCCTCCTCTGCCCTATTGTATAGAACTGCGCTCCTGTATGCTTTCCAATAATCTTCCCATCAGCAGGTGTATAATGATGAGGCTCTGCCATAGAAACAAGTTCCTCAGAAGAATAATCAATACAGTTCTCTCCAAGTTCATTTGATCTGGAAATAACATTTCCCTGCAGATCAGCCACACAGTCACCTGCTTTAAGTGCAGCCTGTGTATAAGGCTCCCTCTCCTGCCCTGTCGCAAAAATCTCAACCACATTGCCCTCTTTAGCTTTGAGCTTCTGCTGCAGGAATATAGGCAAATCCACTTTGCCCACAAAGCAGATTCCCTGTGAATCTTTCTTCTCGGCACTTGGCAATCCGGCCTCCTTGGCAAGGCGGCGCACTTCGGGCTTGTCAATATCACCTATCGGGAAGAGCGCTTTGGACAACTGCTCCTGTGAAAGCTGGCAAAGGAAATAACTCTGGTCCTTGTTCTTGTCATCACCTGCAAGGATACGGTAAATCTTCTCCCCTTTCTCATTAACAAACTCATCCTTCTTGCAGTAATGCCCTGTAGCAACATAATCAACGTTAAGGTCAAGGGCACATTTGAGGAAGGCATCAAACTTAATCTCCCTATTGCAAAGGACATCAGGATTGGGGGTACGCCCCTTCTCATACTCGGAGAACATATAATCAACCACCTTCTGGCGGTAAATGTCACTCAAATCAACAAAATGGAACGGAATATCCAGCTTTTTTGCAACCATCTCTGCCACAAACCTGTCCTCCTCCCACTCACAATCACCATGTAGGGTTCCTGTTGTATCATGCCAGTTCTGCATGAACAAAGCAACAACATCATGCCCTGCCCTCTTGAGCAAAAGGGCTGCAACACTGGAATCCACTCCTCCCGATAATCCGACTGCTATTCTCATATTATCTTATCCTCATTTTATTCAAAGCTGCCTGATATGCCCTGGCATTTCTGTTGTGCTCAGACAAACTCCTTGCAAACTTATGGGTACCGTCCATATTGGCATTGGCGCAAAAATACAAATAATTGTGCTGCTGGTAATCCAGCACCGCATCTATCCCCCTGATACTTGGAATTGTAATGGGCCCTGGAGGCAAACCTGTATTCTGATAGGTATTGTAGGGAGAATCAACTTTCAGATGTCTCAACAGAATCCTCTTTACAGTAGGGTCTCCCAAAGCAAACTTTACAGTAGGGTCAGCTTCCAGCTTCATTCCCCTCTTCAGCCTGTTCATATATACTCCGGCAATTGCAGGCATCTCTGGAATATGATTTGTCTCCTCACAAACAATGGAGGCAAGGATTGAAACCTCCACCTTATCCAACCCTGCATCTTTGGCCTTTGCAGTACGCCCTTCATTCCAGAACTTGTCATACTCCTTCTTCATCCTCTCAACAAACTTCTGTGGAGTGATTGTCCAGTACACCTCATATGTATTGGGGAGAAACATTGCCATAAAAGTCTCCTTACTGAACCCGTTGGCCTTCCAAACCTCTTCTTTTGCAAAGTATTGTGAAAAATCTGCAGAATCACATGCCAGTCTCTTCCCCAATATTCCCGACAACCTCTCCAGATTCCTTATATTTCCGCTGAGGGTAAGCATCATGGGGCTCTCCCACCCCTTCTGCAGCATCCTCACGATATCCTTGTTGGAATTGTCGGGAGTAAAGAGATATCTTCCCGGTTTGAATGTATGCTCAAGATTTGCCCTCTGCGCCACTTTCCTGAACGGCTCCATGTGCTTCAATGCTGTTGCCACAGAATCGAGCATCTGGCTGTATGTGGCTCCAAAAGGGATATAAACCACACTCTTCTGCTCTACAGATTTTTTATACTCATTCAGATAACGTGGCACAAGGAAAGAGGCCGCGCCACAAACAGCACCTATTATTATATAAATTATTGCCTTTTTCATCTGAGTTTGAGTTCGGTTCCTATCTTGAGGTCCGTAGCCTTGATTCCCGGATTCAGCCTGTAAATGTCATCTACAGTAATGCCATGCTTGCGTGCAATTGAATAGAGGGTATCACCCTGCTTCACTTTGTACATAAGGATGTTCACCTCACCTTTAGGGGCCTGCACTGCATCTGCCAAAGTCTTTACAGTTGTCTGAGGAGTTTCCCCGGTATATTCATAATACTTGAAGTTAGCCTTCTGGGCCCTTTTGGCAGCCTTTGCAGCTTTCTTTTCAAGCTTCTGCCGTTTTGCCTGAAGTTTTGCAGCCCGTTTTGCTGCTTTGGAACCGGCCTTGGATTTGTCATATGCCTCTCCTGTATCATATTTGTAGAGTTCAAACTCTTCAATAATATCTATAAGCAGCGAGGCATACTTGCGGTTAGTGGCATAACCGGCAGCCTTGAGACCATGTGCCCAGCTCTTGTAATCTGTTATTGGGAGATCAAAGAGGGAATTGTATCTTGGGCGGGTGGTAAGAAATAGGGAATGGTCTGTAAAAGAATCAATGGCCTTGTCATATTTTCTGAAACATTCCCTCCTCTTATCATCATTTTGTCTTATCTTCTTTCCCTTCCATCCGTCATGACACTTTATACCAAAGTGGTTATTGGCCTTTACTGCAAGGGTAGAATTTCCGTTGTTTGATTCAAGACATGCCTGGGCAAGGATAATGCTTGCCGGTATCTTGTGTTTGTGCATCTGCTTTATGGCAATATCTTTGTATTTGTCAATATATTGCTGCCTTGTAAGCCTCTGCCCGTACAATCCAAGGGCAGAAAAGAGCAGCAGGATAAACACTAATGTAAAATTTCTTGTTCTCATACTAACAAAGGTAACAATAAAATGTATCTTTGTAAAAACTGATTTGCATTATGGAAGAAAAATTCAAAAACATATCCTTTTTGGAATACAATTCAATGGATGAACTTCCACAACCTGAGAAAAACCTGCTTCAAAAAGCAATTGAAGCAACAACCTCATCATATGCCCCTTACTCAAATTTCAATGTGGGGGCTGCCGTAAGAATGGGGAACGGTGATATTGTAACGGGGTCCAACCAGGAAAATGCAGCATCTCCGTCGGGATTATGTGCAGAGAGGGTTGCACTTTTTTATGCTCACCACAAGTACCCTCAGCAACCCGTTGAAGCTATTGCAATAGCCGGTTCACAAAACGGGAAACTCACTTCAGAGCTTACATATCCATGTGCCGCATGCGTACAGGTAATGGTTGAGAGCCAGAAAAGGGGCGGCACCCCAATAAAAATTATTGTAGGCTCCGCATCTAAGGTTCAGGTAATTGGCTCTGTAGAGAGCCTCCTGCCGTTCTCTTTCAGCAATATCCCTGCCGAATAAATTTTGAGAATGAATAAATTTTCTTACCTTTGTGCCCGGGTAAGTCTTATACGACCAGCTCCTGCAAAACTCCCCCAGGGCCGGAAGGCAGCAAGGGTATGCGGTTGTAGCGGTGCGATATAATCAGCTTACCCTTTTTTTGTACCCTATTGCTTTCCCTTCAGTACCTCCACCGCTTTCAGAACTTCCCTATCTTCCCTGTTAAGGAATTCAATAAAATTGTTGAAACTGTATATAGAACGTATTATCAGCCCTTTGAAATTTCTCCTTATTTCAGCTCCGGAAATTTCCATATCACCCTCTTTTGGTTCTACCCCCTTGGATGCACAGTATGCGAGGAAGTCTGCAATATCCTTATCTGAAACAGCAAAACCTCTCTCGAAAGACCTGAAAGAAGGATATTTCTTCAAGATCTCACTCCTGTGCTTGTCTGAGTATTCATTCATATAGTCTGTGAGGAGTCCTTTTCTAAGGATCTCACCATAGAAAGGGGTATAGTGGGATGTATCCTGTGCAATGAAGATATCCGGCATTATACCGCCTCCACCGTAAACTGTACGCCCCTCCTTAAGGGTCTTGAACATCAATGAATCTGCAAAATGGATACTGTCCCTGCTGAAATTCTCCCCTCTGTTATATCTCTCTACCAGGTTCATATAATATTCATCTTTCTTCCCCTCCTCATAAGGGCTCTGGATAACCCTACCGCTCGGAGTGTGGTATCTGGCAACTGTAAGTCTCAAAGCAGAACCGTCCTGCAAAGGAATCTGCTGCTGCACAAGACCTTTTCCAAAAGATCTTCTTCCTATAATGACACCCCTGTCCCAATCTTGTATAGCACCGGAAACAATCTCGCTGGCAGATGCGGAGTTTTCATCAATAAGAATTGCAACCGGAATGTTCTTTAGGACACCCGAACCTGTTGCAAACTCATCCATCCTCTTTACACTTCTTCCCTCTGTATACACTATAAGCTGCCCCTTATCCAGGAATTCATTGGCAATCTGTATTGCTGCAAGAAGATATCCCCCAGGATTCCCCCTGAAATCCAGCACAATCCCCTTAGGAACAATCCCAAGTTCGCTCAAAGCCTCCAGCATTTCCCTGTATGATGTAGCGGAAAAACGGGTAAGGCGAAGGTAAACTATATCATCTTCAGCAACATAATATGAGTCAATGCTGTTCAATGGAATCTTGTCTCTTGTAATTACAAATTCCATCTGCTCCGGCATTCCTCTCCTTACTATTGAAACTGTTACTTTAGTACCCTTAGGCCCCCTCAAATATTTGTGTACCCTCTCTATTGTAAGTCCTGTTCCCGATATCACCTCACCGTCAACAGCGACAATCTTGTCACCTGCCTTTATACCAACCTTCTCGGATGGGCCTCCCGGAATTGTTGAATTTATTGTAAGGGTGTCATTTATAAGGGCAAACTCAACACCTATACCGTCAAAATTTCCTTGCAAAGGCTCATTCATGGCCTGAATGTCCTTTTTTGAAATATACGAAGAGTGTGGGTCAAGCTCCTTCATTATGGCAACAAGGGCCTGATCTGTAATATTTTCAATATTGGCAGTATCCAGATAGAGCCTGTTGATATAAAACAGTGTCTGCCCAAGCTTGTTGGCCTGCACCGATACATCATTTCTGGAGTTCTGGCCCAAGAGCAAAAGGCTGTTTAAGGTCAAAACAACAAACAATAGAAAGATTCTGCCAATTTTCATAATAATTACTCCTTATATTTATCCAGTTCTATTTCAAATTTCATACCCTCCATGGCAAGTTCCGTTGCAGGAAATACCTCTTTGGCCTCTTCAAGCATGGTCTCCAAAGATTTATATCGGGAAGAATAGTGTCCGAGTACAAGTTTTCTTGCACCCGCCTCTTTAGCACAACAAGCGGCAGCGGAAGAAGTTGAATGGAATGTGGTTTTTGCCAGCTCCTCATACTCTTTTGTGTATGTGGAGTCGTGGTAAACCATATCCGCCCCCTTTATCCATCCTGCAAGGCGCTTGAAAGGCAAAGTATCCGTACAATAGGCAAACGAGCGGGGTTTATACGGAAGATATGTAAACTCTTCATTCTTCAGAGTCTCTTCATATTCAACTTCTGAGCCGTCATCATCTTTAAAAGTTGCTTTTCTCACCACATCACTCCCCTCTTTAAGCCTTGCAATTTCATACAGGGAAAGTTTGTATGGTCCAATCAGATGCTTGTGGACATTCAGTTGTGGTGCTTTCTCCTTAAAGAGGAACCCGTATGTTTCACCACGGTGAACCAATGGAAATGCAAACACCTCAAGCTGTCGGGAATCATATATCTGTACAGGCTCCTTGCATTTGATTGGATTGAAGATGATATTGTACTTTATCCCTTCACCAAACTGCTCCATAAAGAATGAGAGAATCTTCTCAAAACCTCCCGGGGCATATATGCGCAAATCCCCTGTCCTACCGCTCATGGCCATGGTAGAAAGAAGCCCAAAGAGACCGAACAGGTGGTCTCCATGCAGGTGGGATATGAATATATCGTCTATTTTGGCAAATGAGATACCAAACTTGCGCATCTGCATCTGGGCCCCCTCTCCGCAGTCTATCAAGAACAAGCGCTCACGAACCGTAAGGATGTGAGCGCTTGGGTATCTGTTTGCAGTGGGGAGGGCCGAAGCCGTCCCCATTGTAAGAAATGAAAATTCCATCAATTATTTTGAAGATTTCTCCATCTCGCTTTTTAGAGCTGCAAGAGCGTCAATGTCACCAAGAGTAGTTTTCTCAATGTTGGCTTTGATCTTCTTCACAGCTTTCTGAGTTGACTCAGCCTCAGCTGCCTTCTCCTTGTTCTCTTTTGCCTCTACCTCTTTCTTTGCATCCTCTGCAATTCTTGAGTGTGAAAGGACAATCTTCTTGTTTGATTTGTTGAACTCTACTACTTTAAAGTCAAGTTTCTCCTCAGCTTTTGCAGTTGTACCGTCCTCTTTAACAAGAGCTTTTGCAGGAGCGAAGCCCTCAATTCCGTAAGAAAGTGCAATTGCAGCACCCTTCTCATTGAATGAAACTACAGTACCCTCGTGAACTGAACCTACTGTAAATACAGTCTCAAATACATCCCAAGGATTCTCCTCAAGCTGTTTGTGACCAAGGCTCAATCTTCTGTTCTCAGCATCAATCTCAAGAACAACTACCTCAAGTTTCTCACCAATTGCAGTGAACTCTGACGGATGTTTAACTTTCTTGGTCCATGAAAGGTCGCTGATGTGTACAAGACCGTCAACACCCTCCTCCAACTCTACAAATACACCAAAGTTGGTAAAGTTTCTTACAACTGCAGTGTGTTTAGAGTTTACTGGATATTTCTCGCTGATGTTAGCCCATGGATCTGCTTTAAGCTGTTTGATACCAAGAGACATCTTTCTCTCCTCTCTGTCAAGGGTAAGGATGCTTGCCTCAACCTCGTCACCAACTTTAAGGAAATCCTGTGCGCTTCTAAGGTGTGAAGACCATGACATCTCTGATACGTGGATAAGACCCTCAACGCCTGGCTGAATCTCAATGAATGCACCGTAGTCTGCAAGAACAACAACTTTACCTTTAACAGTGTCACCAACTTTAAGGTTTGCATCAAGAGCATCCCATGGGTGAGCGCTAAGCTGTTTAAGACCAAGAGCGATACGTTTCTTAGTATCATCAAAGTCAAGGATAACAACGTTGATCTTCTGGTCAAGAGCAACAACCTCCTCTGGGTGGTTGATTCTGCCCCATGACAAATCGGTGATGTGGATAAGACCGTCTACACCGCCAAGGTCAATGAATACACCGTAAGAAGTGATGTTCTTAACTGTTCCCTCAAGAACCTGACCTTTCTCCAATTTGCCAATGATGTCTGCTTTCTGAGCCTCAAGCTCTGCCTCAATAAGAGCTTTGTGTGATACAACAACATTTCTGAACTCATGATTGATTTTAACAATCTTGAACTCCATAGTCTTGTTAACGAATACATCGTAGTCACGGATAGGTTTAACGTCAATCTGTGAACCTGGCAAGAATGCCTCAATTCCAAATACGTCAACGATCATACCGCCCTTAGTACGGCATTTGATGTAACCCTTAACAATCTCATCTTTGTCGAATGCCTCGTTAACTCTATCCCAAGATCTGAGTGAACGTGCTTTCTTGTGTGAAAGAACAAGCTGACCTTTTTTGTCCTCAGCGTTCTCTACATAAACCTCTACTTTATCACCAACTGCAAGCTCAGGATTGTATCTGAACTCACTTACAGGGATGATACCCTCGCTCTTGTAACCGATGTTTACAAGAACCTCTCTTTTTGTAACGGCAACTACAGTACCCTCAACAACCTCGTTCTCGATAACTGAAGAAAGGGTCTCTGCATATTTTGCCTCAACTTCCTCTTTGGATACACCATAATCTGTATCCTGCTCAAATGCATCCCAGTCGAATTTGTCAACTGCTACAGATGCATTGCTTTTGCGTTTTTTTGTTGCATCAATAATTACTGGAGCCTCAACCTGCTCAGCAGCAACATTTTGTGTTTCGTTACTCATTTTAATTTTTAATTAACTGAATAGTGGGTTAAACATTATTTATAATCTCAAACATATTGAGAAAGTGGTATCTCCACACATTTGAGCGCGCGAAAATAATGATTATTCGGCAGTTGGCCAAATTTTTTTAATAAAAATGCTCATATCGGCAAAACTGCCACCTCAGGGCAGTGCGCATCCACAAAACACCCTCCCAGCGTGGACAAATGCCGCCCCCCGGCAGTGCGCATCCACAAAATACCCTCCCAGTGTGGACAAATGCCACCCCAGGGCAGTGCGCATCCACAAAATACCCTCCCAGTGTGGACAAATGCCACCCCAGGGCAGTGCGCATCCACAAAATACCCTCCCAGTGTGGACAAATGCCGCCCCCCGGCAGTGCGCATCCACAAAATACCCTCCCAGCATGGACAATTGCCGGAGCCGGACTGCAGGCATCCACAAAACAGCCCACTACCGTGGACAATTGCCGGAACCGGACGGCAGACATCCACAAAATAGCCCACTCCCGTGGACAATTGCCGGAGCCGGACTGCAGACATCCACAAAATAGCCCATTACCGTGGACAATTGCCGGAGCCGGACGGCAGGCATCCACAAAATAGCCCACTACCGTGGACAATTGCCGGAACCGGACGACAGGCATCCACAAAACAGCCCACTCCCGTGGACAATTGCCGGAGCCGGACAGCAGGCATCCACAAAACAGCCCACTACCGTGGACAATTGCCGGAGCCGGACAGCAGGCATCCACAAAACAGCCCACTACCGTGGACAATTGCCGGAGCCGGACGGCAGGCATCCACAAAACAGCCCACTCCCGTGGACAATTGCCGGGGCCGAACAGCAGGCATCCACAAAACAGCCCACTCCCGTGGACAATTGCCGGAGCCGGACTGCAGGCATCCACAAAACAGCCCACTCCCGTGGACAATTGCCGGAGCCGGACAGCAGGCATCCACAAAACAGCCCACTACCGTGGACAATTGCCGGAGCCGGACGGCAGGCATCCACAAAATAGCCCACTACCGTGGACAATTGCAGGAGCCGGACGGCAGACATCCACAAAACATCCCACTACCGTGGACAATTGCCGGAGCCGGACAGCAGACATCCACAAAATAGCCCACTCCCGTGGACAATTGCCGGAGCCTAACGGCAGGCATCCACAAAACAGCCCACTACCGTGGACAATTGCCGGAGCCGGACGGCAGGCATCCACAAAACAGCCCACTACCGTGGACAATTGCCGGAGCCGGACTGCAGACATCCACAAAATAGCCCACTACCGTGGACAATTGCCGGAGCCGGACGGCAGGCATCCACAAAACAGCCCACTCCCGTGGACAATTGCCGGAGCCGGACGGCAGGCATCCACAAAACAGCCCACTCCCATGGACAATTGCCGGAGCCGGACAGTAGGCATCCACAAAACAACCCACTACCGTGGACAATTGCCGGAGCCGGACGGCAGGCATCCACAAAATAGCCCACTACCGTGGACAATTGCCGGAGCCGGACTGCAGACATCCACAAAACAGCCCACTCCCGTGGACAATTGCAGGAGCCGGACGGCAGACATCCACAAAACATCCCACTACCGTGGACAATTGCCGGAGCCGGACGGCAGGCATCCACAAAATAGCCCACTACCGTGGACAATTGCCGGAGCCGGACTGCAGACATCCTTAATTATTCACCGTAGTTTACAACAGTCCAACCAGATGGGATACCGTCTGATCCTGACTCTAAACTGTTCATGCTTGGAGCCTTTACAAAGGTACCTGTAGAAGAAACATTTGCCATCCAATTAAAAAGATCAAAAAATCCAATTGATGTTGCCAACATAGTTACATGTTTCAAGCTGGTACATCCATTAAACATATTAGAATAACAACTAGTACTAAGGGCAGGTGCAGGCAAAACTGGAGCAACTGCAAGATTCGTACACCCTTGGAACATGTATGCATAACAGTAATTACACAATTGAGTAGCAGGAAGATCCGGTGCAGAAATCAATTGTGTACAATAATAGAAAAATTTTTTAAAGCATGCACTGGATGTTGAAACAGTTGTGTAGTTTTCCCAATCGAGTAAAGTGCGGATATCTCCAGTACAGACAACAGGAACGTCATAGTCAAATTTTATATAAGAACCTCTATCTGCATTTGAAGAACCGTCGGCAGTACCATTGATGCTCTTTCCTCTGATACGCAAGTCTCCAATATTTCCACCAAAGGCAATAAGTGTATTCTCAAAAGTCAACTGTTGCCATTCACCATCACCAACCTGATATTGCAATGATGGGTCAAGGGTATAAGTACCCCCTGTATTAACTTCAATCAATGAAAACTTCTGCATCGAAGTTGCCCTAAAAGTGAGATATGGAGTAGAATTGGCCAAGCTGACCGAGGCTCTGAAAACAAGTCCTGCAGGAACATCAAAACCTGCTTCTCCTTCTAACGTTGCAGTATAAAACTTGCCGTCATCCGTAGTAACTTCAAACAAGAGTTCCTTATCAGCTTGGTTCATAGGCGGCAAATAAATATAGACAGGAGTATCAGTGGAAACAGCAGTTGCAAAATGAATGGAAATTCTATTGGAAGCGCCATTCTTAAATTCTCCATCAAAAAGACTATAATTACCCTTTACATAAGGTGTTTTAGTAGTAACATATATCTGCTTAATTTTGGAACCTGCAGGGAGTCCACTAAAAGTTGCTTTAAGAATAACAACGCAATGTTCAAATGAAAAATTAGATCCGTCTGCAGATCGGGCACGCATATAGGTAAGTTCGCTATTGAGCTGTCCTGTCTGGAGAGTAAGATCATACGGTACGCTTTCCATATCTGTAGAAGTTGTCACAGGATATGCAGCATAATAATCGTTGTTTCCCTCTTTTTCAGGCAATGTACCTGTAAAAGTATTTCCATCAGTATTCTTTGAAAAGATTGCATTCTGGTTTACATGAATAACCGAGAAAGACTCTTCCCTTTCCCAAGCCAAATCTATTTTATTCCCATTTGGAGTAAAAGTAATACGGGTATCCGGAGTATCAGCAGGTGTATATGCCTGAATACTTACTGTTCCTTGCGCTGATTGAAGATCAAATTGATCCAATTCTTCATTTGTACAAGAGGTAAAAGCAATTGCTAATAAACCGCTCAAGAGACAAAACAATTTTCTCATAAATTACATTTTGAATTGTTAATAACTTCCTCCATCTCCAAATCCTGGAACACTGGCAGCAAATCCTTTCTCTACTTCAACAATAAGTACATCTAATTCCGGTGATTCGTAAACCACCGCTTCGTATTTTTCATTATTCATAATAAAAGAGAATTATAAGTTTAAAAATTACTCAAACATATAATAAAAATAATAATAATACAAGATATTCACACATTTTCTACAATAATCATTCTCAAAAGAGCGTCCACAAAAAATTAGAGAATCATCTTCCGGCGCAGAAAGGCTTTGCATAGTACCCCGAGCGGAAAACGAGGGTATTTCTCGGCGCAGGAGGCAACATTTTCCCCTCCCGAGCGGAGAATGATACCTTTTACCGCGCAGACAGCTACTTTCCCAGCGCAGTAAGGTATTTCACTACGGAGGGGATTTTTGTGTTAAAAGAAAATAACTCTATTTTTGTATGTTGTATTGTTAACAACCATAAGAGAAAATCCAAGAATATGACCAAACTCTTTTCACTACTGATATTTGCTATAATTGCTGTCACTTTTACAACAATAACAGCTACTGCCCAACCCCGACAACAAAAAATTCAGGTGATACTTATACCAAATGATTCGGATGCTGTTTACAAGAAAGGTGAAAAAGCAAAGTTTAAAGTAATGGCTCTGCACCAGGGAGTTGCAATGGTAAACCCTACAATTAGCTATGAGATAAGTGAAGACCTTATGGCACCGCATACCAACAAAGAGATTACCTTAAATGGAACCGAGGGCACAATTGATGCCGGAACCATGAAGAAACCTGGCTATCTTAGGATAAAGACATCCATCACTCACAATGGAAAAAAATACTCCACTACCGGCACTGTAGGGTTCTCGCCTGAGGAACTGCAACCAACTGTAAAAATACCAAAAGACTTTCAGCAATTCTGGAGCAATAACCTTGAGAAACTGCATAAAGTTGATCTCAAGCCAACTATGGAACTTCTTCCCGACAGATGCACTAAAGATGTAAACGTTTATCACATTTCATACTGCAATATCGGCGGCACCAAAATGTACGGCATGCTTACCATGCCAGCCAAAGAGGGAAAATACCCTGCAATCCTCAGATTTCCAGGGGCAGGGATAGGTGAAAAAGGTGGTGATATAACCCACGCAGCACAAGGGGCTATCATCCTTGAACTGGGAATCCACGGCATAGCAGTAAACTTGCCTTCAAATGTATATTCAGATCTTGGAAACGGGATACTGGCAGACTACCCAAGCATCAATCTTGGGAACAGGGATACCTATTATTATAAAAGGGTATATTTGGGGTGTGTAAAGGGAATTGACTTTCTCCTCTCACTTCCACAATGCAATGGAAATATTGGCACTTTTGGAGGCAGCCAAGGTGGTGCCCTATCAATTGTAACATCTGCACTTGACAATAGAATAAAGGCTTCTGTAGCTTATTTCCCTGCTTTATGCGATATTGAGGGGTACTGTAATGGCAGAGCAGGCGGCTGGCCTCACACATTTAAAATTGAGAGCAATCGTACAAAAGAGAATATTGAGATGATGCGTTACTATGATGTGGCAAACTTTGCGAGAAACCTTAAAAACCCAATCCACTACCTTTACGGATATAATGACATCACCTGTGCTCCAACCAGCACACGCGCCACATACAACGCCATTACAGCACCTAAAGAGCTTATCATTGGTGAAAATATTGGCCACTGGACATATCCCGAGCAGATGAGCGAATTGTGGAACTGGATTATAGGAACATTAAATCAGAAGTAGAAGTAGAAGTAGAAGTAGAAGTAGAAGTAGAAGTAGAAACAGAGGCAGAGGTAGAAGCAGAAGCAGAAACTGAGAAGCAAAAGCAGAAACTGAGAAGCAAAAGCAGATTATAATAAGCGTAATATAACAGAAAATAAAATAAGATTATGGGTAAAAAAGGATTTGAAAGAAATTTTTGGGTAGCAATTGTAATGGAGTTCTTTGAGAGGGGCGCCTACTATGGTGTACTCTCTGTACTCTCTGTATATCTGGTACTTACAGGCGAAGAAGGGGGTCTTGGATTCAGCAAGGCACAGGCCGGGACAATTATGGGAACAATACAGCCATTGCTTTATTTCCTCCCGATAATTGCAGGAGGAATTGCAGACCGTTACGGTTACCGCAAGATTCTCTTCTTTGCATTCACCTGCATCACAGGTGGATACGCTCTTACATCAATAACCGGATCATACATTCCGGTATTCGCATCTTTGCTTCTTATGGCAGTTGGCGCAGGATTCTTCAAGCCGGTAATATCTGGAACAATAGCAAAATCCACAACTGAGGAGAACTCAACCCTTGGTTTTGGAATCTTCTACTGGTCAATAAACCTTGGTGCTTTCCTTGTACCCCTTATCCTGGTTCCAATGCTAAAGGCAAAAGGGTACCACAACATATTTTATATGGCGGCAGCGGTAGGATGCATCCTTATGCTCATAAATACATTCCTCTACAGGGAGCCTGCGGCAAACCTGAACGCTCCCAAACAGGGAAAAAGCATTAAGGAACTCCTTATAGGTATTGTTGAAGTTCTGAAAGACTACAAGTTTATTGTACTCATCTTCCTCTACTCAGGCTTCTGGATTCTCTACTTCCAGATGTACGGGACTGTACTCTGGTACCTTAAGGAATATGTGGATATGACACCTATAGATAATGCAGTAAACTCATTCCTGGGGATATTTGTGGATAATCCCAACTGGAAATTTGATACAGAACACGTAACAGTAATTAACGCAGGTGTAATCATATGCCTTCAGCTCATTGTATCAAAACTCGTTCAGAACTGGCCAGCCCTACCTACAATGATCATGGGAATAGGATTCGGCACCATTGGAATGGGTATCCTCAGCATCAGCGGTTCACCATGGGTATTCATAGTTGGACTAATGGTATTCACCCTTGGAGAAATGACCACCCATCCAAAATTCCTTTCATATATTGGAATCATTGCTCCTCCCGACAAAAAGGCACTTTATATGGGATACTCTTTCCTTTACGGAGTTATTGGAAGTTCAATAGGTTCTTTCCTTGGAGCAAGCCTGTATGTAAGGATTGTGGAGCAGATGGGCAAACCGCAACTGTTGTGGCTGATATTCACAGGTATTGGAATTCTCAGCATAATTGGATTGCTCATGTACAACAAAATTGTAGGGAAGAAGAAATAATTTGCAGAATAAGGAGAAAATGAAGGTACTTGTTGTTTCGGATGCCCAGAGTGTACACACCCAGAGGTGGGTATCATCCCTCAGTGAGAAGGGGGTGGAGATTGTACTCTACTCCATAGTTCCATACGAAGGGGATTTCTACTCATCAAAGGGAATCAGGTGCCACTATTTCGACCTTTTCAACTACAAAAGGGAGAATTACGGGATACTCTACCCTATCTGGAGACATATACAGGCAATAAAGGATCTGAAGAGGGTTATAAAGGAGGAGAATCCGCAGATACTCCACTCCCATTTTGTAACAAGCTACTCGCTTATTGCGGCCCTCAGCGGATTCCATCCACTGATTGAATCTGTATGGGGGAGTGATGTATATATTTACCCAAAGAAATCCATACTCCACAAATGGCTTGTAAAATTCACATTGGGCAAGGCAGACAAGATTCTCTCCACAAGCAATGTGATGGCTGAGGAAACCCGCAAGTACACAAATAAGGATATTGAAATAACACCTTTTGGGGTGGATACATCCCTCTTCAGGAGGAGTAAAGCAAGGCCCGGAGAAAAATTTGTTGTAGGAAGTGTAAAGAGCCTCTCATCCAACTATGGGAATGAATACATATTGAGGGCATTTGCAGAGGTGGTACATAGGAACCCCAATACAGATTGCTCGCTTGAGTTCATTGGTAAAGGGCCACATTATGGGAAACTTAACCTTTTGGCATGGACTTTGGGAATAGACGATAAAGTAAACTTCAGGGGGTTCATTCCAAATGACTCCCTTCCACAGGAGTTTGAAAAGTTCTCCATAACCTGTTATATGTCAAATTCTGAGAGTTTTGGAGTCTCTGCCATAGAATCAATGGCATGCGAATGCCCTGTAGTGGCATCTGATGCCGACGGTTTCAGGGAGGTAATTGAAGACGGTAAGACAGGATTCATTGTACCACGCAAAGACTATATGGCGGCAGCAGATGCAATACAGAAGTTCATAGACAATCCGCAACTGATAGAGTCTATGGGCAAGGCCGGACGTGAAAATGTATGCAGCAAATACAGGTGGGAAGACAATGTGGAGAAAATGATTTCTATATACAGGGAACTGGTATGAGTACACTAAAAGAAAAAACTGCCAAAGGGCTTGGATGGGGATTTGTTGACAATTTCCTTGGTGCCGGCATTACTGCTGTTGTAAGCATAATCTTGGCCAGGATTGTTTCGCCTGAGGAGTTTGGACTTATAGGAATGATTGCCATTTTCACCGCCCTGGGAAATACCCTTATGGACAGCGGATTCAGCGGAGCCCTCATAAGGAAGCAGGAGGTTACTGACAAAGATTTGAGCACGGTCTTCTACACCAACCTTATAATTGGAGCAATAATATATGCAATCCTCCATTTATCAGCCCCTTTAATTGCATCATATCTGAATGAAGAGATACTCACACCTCTGGTAAGGGTTATGGGATTCTCGGTAATAATCCTCTCCTTCACCCAGGTGCAGAAGGTGAATTTCATAAGGAAGATAGATTTCCGCACCCAGGCAATGATATCCCTCGCAGCATCATTGTCCAGCGGTGTCATAAGCATATGGATGGCCCTTGATGGATGGGGTGTATGGAGCCTTGCAGCGCAACAGCTGTCCAAACAGGGTGTGACAAGCATACTGCTGTGGGTATTCTCAAAATGGAAACCCTCTTTCACTTTTTCTTTCAGCAGCTTCAGGGAGATGTTCAGTTTTGGGAGCAGGCTTCTTGCATGTTCTATTATAAGTGTAATATGGAACGAGATATACTCATTTGCCATTGGAAAACTCTACAACCCCCTTTCTGTAGGCTACTTTGCCAGAGCGGAGAAATTCAAGAGTATGGTAACCTCCAATATAGGACAGGTGGTACAAAGGGTAGGATATCCTGTAATGAGTACCATTCAGGATGATCCGGTGAGACAAGTGAGGGTTTACCGCAAAATAACAAGGCTTACAATACTCCTTACCGGCACACTGGTTATGGGGCTTCTGGGTTGTGCAGATGCAATGATAGAGGTGCTCATAGGGACAAAATGGCTCCCTGCAGGGGAATACTTGAGGATACTGGGTTTGTCGGGAATATTCCTCCCCCTTATTCTTGGAAGTGTAAATGTATTCAATGCAAACGGAAAATCTTCTGTAACGCTGAAACTTGAAATAATAAAGACGCTCCTTGCCGCAATACCTGTAACATTGGGTATAATATTCAATATTAAGGTGATGTTGTGGGGAATGGTTGGTGTTTCTGTGGTATCATATCTGGTTCATGCTGCGTTTGTATCAAAAGAGATACCATATACTGTATGGATGCAGGTAAAGGATATTGCCCCGTACATAATGATTGCATCATTTATGGGCATTATTGTATATTATGTGGGGAATCTTGTAGAATGGAGTGCCCTGCCGGTTCTGGCATTGCAGTTGGCCACCGGATTTGCAATAACTGTTGCAAGTTATGAACTTGTATATAAATCGGAGGAGTACAGGGATGTGAGGGACCAGGCACTTAAAATATTGAAAATAAAGAGATGAAGCCGCAGATATCCATAATTATTGTAAACTACAACAGCGGGGAACTGCTCTACAATTGCCTTACAAGCATAAAGGAGAAGCTTTCTGCCAATTATGAAACTGTAGTGGTAGATAATAACTCTACAGACAATTCCATTGCACTGTGCGGCACATTTGAGGGGGATTCCCGGTTCAGGTTCATCCGGAGTACAGAGAATCTGGGATTTGCCAAAGGGTGCAATCTTGGAGCTGACCGCTCAAAAGGGGAAATCCTCCATTTCCTTAACCCTGATACCCAATTGCAGGAAGGGGCAGATGAAGATTACAGGAAGGTTATCCTTAATCCCGACAATGTATATGTAACACCACTGATAAACCGGGACGGATCTGTAGAAAACGGCAAAATGGCAATCCCCATGCTCAGGGACATATTCTGGTGGAACATATCAAGGGGAAGGGCCCGGTTCTGGTGCAAAGGTGCATCTGTAATAGTTTCAAGAGAAAACTTCGGGAAGGTAGGAAAATGGTGTGAGGATTACTTCATGTATGGGGAAGATACAGACCTCTTCTACAGTTTCTGGAAGCAGAATATAAAGATTGAAAT
This sequence comes from Bacteroidales bacterium, assembly GCA_015060225.1. Taxonomy (GTDB): domain Bacteria; phylum Bacteroidota; class Bacteroidia; order Bacteroidales; family UBA932; genus Egerieousia. The sequence continues at coordinate 21,253 of SUYX01000030.1, forward strand.
GCTTGAGGTTCCAGTATTCCATTACGGAGGAGGATGCAGTACCAACACCTGGAGCAATATGGAGAGAGAACTGATTGTGCAGCGTTCATTCAGGCGTTTCTTCCGCAGACACTCCAATATGTTCCATTATGTTGCAGTAAAAGTATACTACATAGTGCATAACCTCATAAAGCACCCTTCAAAAGTACCTTTTGACATTAAAGCATGGTGGAAATCCTGCAGATAAACAGGGTCAGAGCATCTTGCGGCGTCTGAAGAGGATAGAAGCAATAATCACAGAAACCAGCATCACACCCAAAACATAGAGGAAATCCCACCTGCTCCCAAAAATAGGGAGACCAAGGTTCATACCGAATATTCCCGATATAAGTGTAGGTGGCATGAACAGCAGCGAAACATAAGTGAGAATCTTCATAATCTTGTTCTGGTCCAAATTGATAAGACCAAGCACAGTATTCTGCAGATACTCCAACCTCTCAAAATTGAAGTTTGTATGGTTCAAAAGCGAGGCTATATCCTTAATCAGTACATTAAGCTTTGCATGGACATCCCTTGGGAACTTGTCACTCTTAAGAATAGCGGAAATCATCCTTTGCTTATCAATGATATTCTCCCTTACCAACATTGTATTCTCCTGTAACAAGTTGATATCCAAAAGGAAATCCTCATTTACAGACTCTCCCGCACTTACACTCTTGCTGAATTGGGCAATCTCTTTGGCCATAAGCTCAATCATATCGGCATCAAGGTCTACCCTGCTCTCTAAAATTGCAACAAGGATGTGATAGCCCGTAGGATAGAGCTTGTATGAGACACCAATCCTACGCTTCATGTCGGTAAATGTACGCAATGGAACCTGCCTTATTGAAACAAGGATACCCTCAGAGATGATGAAGGATACTGCCTCCATATTATATTCGTCGGGACTTGGAATAAGGAAGTTGGTATTTACAAAGATTGTTGTATCTGTCTCCGAATAACGGGATGAACTCTCAATCTCCTCTGCCTGTGCACGGCTCTGGAGGGTTGTTTCAAGGAATGCCTCAACTGCCCTCTTCTCATCACCTGTGGGCTCAAAAAGATCCACCCATAAAACATCGTCAAAACCCAACTCTTCAAGATAGGCAATATCAGATGAAGAAATTATCTGTCCTTTTGATTTGTAGAAGATCTCAACCATGGCAAATGAGTTTTGGACATCACATTTTGCAAATATACAAAAAAATCGTTTTTTTGGTACAACCAATGATATAATTGTTTACATTTGCAATGATAGACAAGAGAAAGATGAGACAATTCATTTCAAACCATATGCATCTGCACCATCATATTCTGAGCAATATGATGCGGTATGCCTGTGGGTTATAATGGATGATATCCTATAATTTATTGGAGGCTTACCGTAATTGGAAAGCCTCTTTTTTTATTCCCGACAAAAACTGAAAGATATGATAAGAATAGCAATCCAGACAAAAGGAAGACTGAACGAAGAGAGCATAAAAATGCTCTCGAGCATTGACATTGACATTGACAACAACAAGAGAAAATTTCTCTCAAATGCTGCAAATTTTCCGGCAGAAGTATTGTATCTTAGGGATGATGACATCCCTCACGTAGTTGAGAGTGGAACAGCCCAATTGGGCATAGTAGGGCTGAATGAGGTTGCAGAGAAGGGGTGCAATGTAGAGATAGTGTGCAAACTGGGATTTGGCGGGTGCCGCATCTCGCTGGCCATCCCAAAAGGGGATGAATATACAGGTGTAGAGTATTTCAACGGAAAAAGGATAGCCACCTCCTACCCTGCCATTCTGCAGAAATTCCTCAATGAAAACAACATAGACGCGCGCATTGAGGTTATAACAGGCTCAGTAGAGATTGCCCCTGCAGCAGGAATTGCAGATGCAATATTTGATATAGTATCGTCGGGAGGGACATTGGTATCAAACGGATTGAAAGAGGTAGAAAGGGTATTTGAATCAGAAGCGGTACTTATTGCCAACAAAGATCTTGCAGCACAAGAGAAGGAAATATTGGACGAAATACTGTTCAGAATAGAGTCTGAGAAGATTAGCCTGCGCAAAAAATACATCCTTATGAATATCCCTTTGGGAAATCTTCAGAAAGCGCTGCAGATACTCCCTGCAATGAGAAGCCCTACCGTATTGCCACTTGCAGCAGAAGGATGGTGTTCACTGCACTCAGTAGTTGGGGCAGACGAATTGTGGGACAAGGTAAAACAGTTGAAGGCAATAGGTGCTGAGGGAATATTGGTACTTTCTTTGGACAAAATAATACTTTAAAAGATGAAAATTTACATCAATCCGCCTGCAGGGGAATGGGATGCACTATGCAGGAGGGTACAGCAGAACAATGCAACAATTGCAGGACAATGTGCACAGATCCTCACAGAGGTAAAGGAAGGGGGTGACAAGGCACTTAAGGAGATATCAAAGAGGATAGATGGCTACTGTCCGGAAAGGTTTGAGGTAACGGCAGAGGAGTTTGTGCAAGCAGAAAAAGAGATTTCGGACCAACTGAAAGAGGCTATTGGAACAGCCGCAGCAAACATAACCAAATTCCACAGTGCCCAGATACCGCAGCCACTTGAGGTAAATATTGCCCCAGGGGTACTGTGCTGCCAGAAACCTGTTCCTATACAGAGAGTTGGGCTGTACATACCGGGAGGCTCTGCACCCTTGTTCTCTACAGTACTCATGCTGGCCATTCCTGCCAAACTTGCAGGATGCAGGGAGGTGATAATGTGCACCCCAGCCGGCAAAGGGGGAAAAATAGCCTCTCAAGTGCTTTATGCGGCAAAAAGGTGTGGTATAGACAAGGTATATAAAATTGGAGGGGCACAGGCAATAGCGGCAATGGCATACGGCACAGAAGAGATTGGGAAAGTTGACAAGATTTTTGGGCCGGGCAACAGATATGTAACAACTGCAAAACAACTGGTAAGCGGAGAAAACACGGCAATAGATATGCCAGCAGGGC
>SUYX01000031.1 GCA_015060225.1 Bacteroidales bacterium
CCTTGCCAAACAATCCTGCAAACGCTATTTGAGGCCTATCTGAGACAATCCACAGAACCTTAACAATACAAAATTATTAACTAACCAGTCTAATTATAGGCTGTCCAAAAAAGGGGAAGGCGACAATGGTAGTAAAAAAGATAAGGATGCCATATATAGGCAAGTGACAGGAGAAATAGAGAAGTTGAGTTCAGACAAGAAATATCTTTCCCAACTGGAGGGTATTGTAAATAAGTACAAGGATAATGTAATGCAAACAACAAGAGAGATTTTGCCAGAACTTGGAGAAATGGATCTGAGGCTTCTTTGTTATTTCTATGCTGGTTTTTCGGCGAAAGCAATAAGTATCTTTACCAATAATTCTACGGGTAATATTTATATGAAGAAAAAGAGGATTAAAGAGAAATTATTGATTGTAAAAGATGAAAAGAAAGACATAGTGTTAAGACATTTATTGTAAGTATCTGATATTGTTGATTTTGTACAAAGTGTGCTGATGCCTGTTGTTAATTTTGTTGCTGGAGAGCAGAAGTGGTTGATTATCAACTAACTATGGGATAGTTAAAAAGGGTGTTAGATTTGGAATGTCTAACACCTTATTTAATTGTCTGAAATATAAGATGATATGCTTTCAAATAGTTAGATAAATCAATAATGTTTCATGTTGGCTTAAAACAATGATACTGTAATTTTGCGTAAACGTAAAACATTTATGCTATGATAACCAAATATTTTAAAACAACAGTATTTACGCTAGTTTGTACTCTAATTCCATTTTTGTTATTGGCAGATGAAAATGAAATGCCTGATAATTATAAACCTATCAATGTGAGTGCAGAAACGCCCACTAATCCTCATAGAAGTTTGTCACTTCAAATAGATGCTTACTATTGTTGTAAAACAATAAATGTTGAAACAGATTCTCCTGAGGGGATTTCTTCCATTCAGATAATGAATGTAAATAAGGGAATGATTAAAACGGAGTATCTGCAGCCTGGAGATAAGGATGCAGCAATTGATATTAGGGAGATGGGGCTTGGCAATTATATCATCTGTATAACAATTGGCAATAAGGTTTATACAGGTAATCTTGAACTTTATTGATTTCTCAATAAGGACATATGAAAGTTGTTGTAGAGTTTCCTGAATTTATAAAAATAAAAATTAGTTAACTTCCAAATTAATAGTATTCAGGTATAGCTGCCAACACTTGCATATGTCCTTTCTTATACAATGGTCTATTTTAACCTCTAAAGATTAACGCAATGAAAAAAACTGTTTTGCTTTTTACATTAGTTTCGGGGATTCTAATGTTTGTTTCTTGTACATCACACTATGAGGAGGAGATTAATCAAGTAATGGAACAGCAGAGCGTTCCACTTACGCGAGCTTCTGACTCTTTGCAGGATGATGTTGACTACAATGTTGATTCCAGACTCCTGGCGAAATATCTTAGATTGTCGGGAAAAAGTAAGCGGCAGCACAGTGTTATACCATTGGTTGAGGATGGGGATACTTTGGCTTATTGCATTCAGTATGAAGATGGTTGGGATATAATTGCCGGAGATAAAAGGTGTGCACCGGTAATGATAAAAGCAGAAACAGGTATCTGTAATACATCAGATTTTGATGTGTTGGGAGTAATGGAATATATAAGTGAGTTAAAGAATAGTGATCCTGTAAATGTTAACCCAACTTGGGCATTTATTTCAGAACCAGAAGAAGGTAGTGGAGCAATAATGCCAAGAGGTGTAGGTGGCCCTGAATGTTTTACTATTGGAATGTGGAGACCTGTTGATTCAGTGCTTGTAGATGAGGTAACGCAAATTCCTCATATTATAAAGGCATTTTGGGCACAAAACCAACCTTGGAATATGTTTACGCCGTATATAAATGGAGAAAAATCTTCTGTAGGGTGTTCGGTTGTTGCCGCAGGGCAGATTATTCATCATTATAGGAAAAATAATGCAATGGGAGTTGAATTTCCTACTATAGCTTGGCCTGGGAATGGAACCACCACATACCCAGGTGAAGATGAGCCTGGTGCTATGGATGCCTTGAGATGGCCTACAATGGCGTTAAGTATGGCGGATGAAAATTATGACCAGACAGCCTTGATGTTGGGATATTTAGGTCAGCAGATAATGAATGTAGGATATGGTGTGGGCAGTACTGAAATTTCAATAGATGGCGTAGAAGATGCATTTGATTGGGGTAAATTGGATTATGAGTCATATAACGGGTATGATTGGTATAGGGTGTATAACAGTTTGTTGGAAGGATCTCCGGTGTGTGTTTATACTTCAATGAAAATAGGACCTGATACAAATAAGCATGTTTATATTATTGATAGGTATAGTGTAGAAAAAATTTTTTATAGAGTTTTGTACAGATGGGATCCAGATTATATCGTAAGTGAGCAGGAGTATTATGCAAATGATCCAAATTTGTTTATAGAGTCTGCAAGTGGAGAAGATAAAGTGTTGGAATTGGGAAGGATTGAATATACATATTGGGGAATGAATTGGGGATATGCACATTCAAGTTATGATGGAAGATTTTATATGTCAAGAAGTTATGGCGTTGGGGGAATGGATGAAGCAGGAATTTATCTTCCAAGCAATCAAATTAATGCAACATTTTGGGATACCCCTATAGGTGAGACAGGAAATATTCAGAAAATTTTTTATAACTTTGAAAACAAGTTGAATTAAAAAGTCTGATGTATGAAAAGGATTGTATTTGCTGTTGCATTATGTTGTATGTTTTCATTGCAGTCTTTTGCACAGAAGAAAACAGGTAGCAAATGGGGTTTTGAATATGGATTAGAAATGGTAGACCCTGGAGTTAGTGATTTGCGCCTCCCTTATCATTACGAAAACCAAAAGAAGTATATTTATGTAAAGGATTTTAATTGCCATAGGGTATCACTATTGTATAAACAGCCAATATATGGAGGCTTTTATGTTGAGCCTAAATTATCTTACTATTATATGGAGTATTGTAAGGCATATCATATTAGTATTGATCCTTCTGTAAATGTTGACAGGCAGTATGGTGTTGTGCTTATTTCTGATTTAGAGGAATATGGCTTAGGTGCTTCTATAAATCTTGGATATAATTTCAGGCTCTACAATAAATGGAGTGTAGATTTTTTTGTAGAGCCGGATTATAGGTATGCAATGGAAAGCAAAAGGCCAAGTGGATATGATTTTCTGGCAGTTGACAAGGATTTTGGTGTTGCAGTATATGATCCCGGGTACCTTATCCTTAAAGGTGGCGTGGGTGTAAACTACGGCGCATTGTCGCTCAGTTTCAGTTACGGCAAGTATGCATCTGACAGGTTCAATATAAACAAGGATGCCATGAGGCCGGAGGTGTTTACTCTGGCATTGGGATGCAAGTTCTGATTATACCCCCAGTATCTCCAGCAGTTTGGCCATACCTTCGGTGGCAGGGGCCTGGATCTGTTGGAAGTTTGGGATGTTGAGATTCATTGGTGCAGGGTCTATGAGGTAGATTCTGCACCCTTTTTTTGCATAGTGTACGAGTCCTGCGGCAGGGTATACATTCAGTGAAGTGCCTATGATTACAAGGATATCCGCCTTTTCAACGGCTCTGGCACCTCGGCTCAGTTCAGGTACTGCTTCCCCAAACCACACGATGTGGGGGCGGAGCTGCCCTCCGTCGGGAGCAAGGTCTCCAATGTTGAGTTCCTTGTAGCCAATGTGGTAGGTGGGGCCGTAATCTGAGAATTCGCTGCGGGCTTTGGTGGCCTCTCCGTGCAAGTGGATTATGTTGGTGCTGCCGCCGCGCTCGTGGAGGTCGTCTATATTTTGGGTAACTACGGTTACATTGTATTTCTCTTCCAGTTTTGCCACTGCAATGTGGGCTGAGTTGGGTTGTGCCTTTGCAAGTTCCTTGCGCCTTTTGTTGTAGAATTCAAGTACAAGGGCCCTGTTGCGGTGCCAGCCGTCTATGGAGGCTACATCCTCCACATTGTAGTTGTCCCATAATCCGTTGCCGCCGCGGAATGTCTGTATGCCGCTTTCTGCGCTTATTCCTGCGCCGCTGAGTATTACAATGTTCTCTTTGTTCATGGCCGAATGCTCAAAAATGTTGTGCTAATTTAAAAAGATTTTTTGTGTAATGGATAAAAAGTGTTACTTTTGTGGTCCAATAAATATTAAAAGATAGTTAAGCTACTGAATAAGAGTTAATTAACAAGATTAACCGCTTACTGTCATAACCCGTAAAAACAAAATAAGATGTACGCAATCGTAGACATTGCAGGACAACAGTTTAAAGTTGAGGCTGGTAAAAAAATTTTTGTACACCGCCTACAGGATGAGGTAGGTGCCTCAATCTCTTTCGAAAAAGTATTATTAACCGACAACGAGGGTGTTGTTAAAGTTGGCGCTCCTTACGTAGAGGGTTCAGTAGTTAAGGCTACAGTTCTTGACCACGTTAAAGGTAACAAGGTGCTTGTTTTCAAGAAGAAACGTCGTAAAGGCTATCAGAAATTGAACGGTCACCGCCAGTGTTTGACACAAATCCAAATTGAATCAATTGCTTAATTTTTAAAATTTAGAAGTTTATGGCTCACAAGAAAGGTGTCGGTAGTTCAAAGAACGGCCGTGAATCACAAAGCAAACGACTAGGTCTTAAAATTTTCGGAGGAGAGAATTGCAAGGCAGGCAACATCATCGTTCGCCAGAGAGGTACAGTACACAACCCAGGTTTGAACGTTGGAATGGGTAAAGACCACACTCTATACGCACTAATTGACGGTGTTGTAGTTTTCAAAAAGAAAGCAGAGGGTAAGTCTTATGTTTCGGTAATGCCTTATCAGAACTAAGGATTGCCCTAACTAATGCAATAGAAAGGCATCCTTTACAAGGGTGCCTTTTCTGATTTTATGACGCTTAAAAATACACAATATGTTAACTCTGAAACTATTAAGGGAACAGCCTGATTTTGTGATAGAGAGACTGGCTGTGAAAAATTTTGATGCTGCCCAGACTGTAAAGGATATCCTTGAGGCAGATTCACAAAGACGTGCAACCCAGACAATGCTTGATTCTGTACTTGCACAGCAGAATGCTAAAGCAAAGGAGATTGGTATGCTCATGAAACAGGGCAAGAAGGAGGAGGCCGAGGAGGTTAAGAAACTTGTAGCATCCCTTAAGGAGCAGTCCAAAGAGTTGGAAGTTAAGATGGAGGAATATGCAAACCAGATGAATGATCTGCTTGTATTGCTTCCAAATATACCTTGTGCAGAGGTCCCTGCCGGAAAAACTGCAGAGGACAACGTAATTGTAAAGGAGGGGGGTAAGAAAACGGAGCTTCCTGCAAATGCAAAACCTCACTGGGAACTTGCAAAATCTCTTGATATCATTGATTTTGATTTGGGAGTGAAACTTACCGGAGCAGGATTCCCTGTTTACAAAGGCAAGGGCGCAAGAATCCAGAGGGCACTTATATCATTCTTCCTCGACCGCAATACCAGAGCAGGCTATCTTGAGGTTCAGCCGCCACTAGTTGTAAATGAGGCATCTGCATATGCTACAGGTCAGCTTCCTGATAAGGAGGGGCAGATGTACCATGTGGGTATTGACAATTTCTATATGATTCCTACGGCTGAGGTACCTGTAACCAACATATATAGGGATTGCATAGTAAACAGGGCAGATTTCCCTATAAAGATGACCGCCTATACTCAGTGCTTCCGCAGGGAGGCAGGTTCTTACGGTAAGGATGTAAGGGGTTTGAACCGTCTGCACCAGTTTGACAAGGTGGAGATAGTTCAGCTTTCACTTCCTGAAAACTCATACCAGGCACTTGACGGTATGGTTAAGCATGTTGAGGGAATCCTTCAGGAACTTGAATTGCCTTACAGAATTGTAAGGCTTTGCGGCGGTGACATGAGCTTTACATCTGCACTTACATACGATTTTGAAGTATATTCTGAGGCTCAGCAGCGCTGGCTGGAGGTAAGTTCAGTTTCAAACTTTGAGTCATTCCAGGCAAACCGTTTGAAACTCAGATATAAGGATGAGGAGGGCAAGACACAGTTGGCCCACACTCTCAACGGCAGTTCTTTGGCTCTGCCAAGAATCCTGGCAGCACTTCTTGAGAACAATCAGGATGAGCAGGGCAGGATTCATATTCCTGCTGCATTGAGGGAGTATACAGGATTTGAGTGGATAGATTAATTGCTCAGTGAAGAATACAGACAAGATAATACTCGGAATAGACCCCGGAACCCGAATCTTGGGTTTTGGGGTTATCCGTGTTTTGGACAGTGGGGTTGAATATATAGATATGGGGGTGGTGAACCTTAAGGGGATAAAGGATCACTTTGTTACTTTACGTACTATATTTGAGGAGGTTATGGGGATTATAAGAAAATATAATCCCGACGAACTTGCAATTGAGGCACCATTTTACGGAAAGAATGTGCAGGTGATGCTGAAATTGGGAAGGGCGCAGGGAGCAGCGATTGCTGCAGCAATAAAGAGGGATATCCCTATTTTTGAATATGCTCCAAGAAGCATAAAGCTGGCGGTAACGGGGAAGGGGGCAGCTTCAAAAGAACAGGTGGCAATGATGGCCCAAAGGCTGTTGGGGATAAACATCCCGCAGGAATATCTGGATGCCACTGATGCGTTGGCTATTGCATTGTGCCACCATTATCATTCTTCAAGTCCTATCCTTGCGGCTTCAGCCAGAGGGACTGGGGGAAAGAAAAAATTGTCGGGAAGTTGGGAACAGTTTGTAGAATCCAATCCGGCCAGGATAAAAAGATGAAATTTGTTTGGCTTCAATTTAACTTTTGGCGTTGGAAGGAGTCAAATAGTGTGTTTGAAAATATAAAGGAAATGTTGAAAAGATTTTTTGGTCCAATTATAACAGTTTTATGCGTTTTGGGTGCGTTCAATTCCGCTTTTGCGGAGGATGACCCACAGGTGGGAACCAAGGCAAAAGGTACATATTTCAGGGCAATTGTATTGGATTCCCTTACAAAGGAACCTATAGAGTTTGCTACTTTGCACGCAAAATATATTGGTGACAAAACCCCAAGAAAATATGCACTTACAGATGAGAAGGGTGTGGTGGTATTGCAAGGGCTTCCTATAGGAAGAGCAACCATTACCTTTGAGTATATGGGCTACAAGGGAAAGCACTTCACATTTGATATAAAGAGAGGTGCCAACGAGTATGGTGAACTCCTGGTTTCGGAGGATAACCAGATGCTTGATGCCGTAATGGTTACCGGCAGGGCGAACCAAATGGTGATAAAGAAGGATACAATTGAGTATAATGCTTCTTCATTCAAGATATCAGATACAGATATGCTTGAGGAGCTTATTAAGAAACTTCCTGGTGTAGAGGTTGATGCAGAAGGCAACATTACAGCAAACGGAAAGACCATAACCAAGATTATGATTGACGGCAAGGAGTTCTTCCTTGACGACCCTAACCTGGCAACCAAGAATATTCCAGCCAAAATAGTTGACAAGTTGAGGGTAGTTGAGAGAAAATCGGAGCAGGCCCAGTTTACAGGTATAGATGACGGTGATGAAGAGACTGTGTTGGATTTGGGAATAAAGGCAGGCATGATGAAGGGGTGGTTCGGAAATATTGGTGGAGGTGCAGGAAATCCTCTTGTTGGCGGTGGAGACATGAAGTATGAAGGTGCTGCAATGATTGGCCGCTTTACAGACAAAAGCCAGATAAGCATCATTGCCAACGGTAATAATACCAATAACCGCGGTTTCTCAGATGTGGCAGGAAACATGATGGGCCAGATGCGTGGCGGTGGAGGATGGACAGGAAGAGGTATAACCACATCATGGATGGGCGGTATCAATGCCAACAAGAATTTCAAGAGGGAGGAGTCGGATATTCAGGGTAATCTCATGTATAGCGGCAGAGACCGTCTGATTGAGGAGACCAAGGACAGAATGACAATGCTTTCTCCCGACAGAACCTTATATAACCATGAGAGCGGCTATGACAAGACCTATTCTGACGGTATCCGTTTTGGTGGGGAGTTTGACTACAAACTTACTGACAAGTCTTCTTTTATGGTTAGGCCAAGCTTCAATATCGGAAGGGGTGATTTTGAATCTTTCAATGAGTTCAATACCCGTACCAATATGGATTCAACCAACAAGGGTTATAGCAGGAACTATGGAGACAATAACAACCACAACATTGGCTCAAGATTCTTGTGGAGACAGAAGTTTGACCGTCCGGGACGTACAATGTCATTGAGCGTAAACCTGAACTTTTCAAACAACGAGTCTGACGGTTTCAACTATTCAAGGACCGATTTCTTCAAGAACAACCTGGTAGATTCAACTGCAGTAATTGACCAGTATTTTTCAAGAAAAAGCTCTACCAGTACTATTGCAGCGAGATTGTCATACATAGAGCCCTTGGGAAAGAACTTCTTTGTAGAGGGAGCCTACAGGTTTACCAATAAAGTGACAGATTCTGAGAAGAATACTTACAATAAGGATGCAAACGGCAATTATTCTTTGTTGGACAAGGATTATTCTACAAATTATGAGAATACATTCTTTACACAGCAGGCGGAGTTGAACTTCATGAAACAGGAGGAGAAGTACAATATCTCAATTGGAGCATCAATACAGCCGGCCAGGACAGAGAGTGTAGGCAGGGGACAGGATACGTCATATACTGTAACAAACTTTACCCCTATTGCCAGAATAGACTACCGTTTTTCTGATAGCAAGCAGTTGAGGGTAAGGTACCGTGGAAGGACAACCCAGCCGTCAATAAACCAGCTTATGCCTGTAAATGACAACTCGGACCCTTTGTACAGGGTTGAGGGTAATCCTGATCTAAAACCCGAGTTCACACACTCCTTGAGTACGAATTATCAGGTGAACAACAGGCAGAAGTTCAGTTGGTTCAATGTGGGAGCTGACTTCTCATATACACAGGACGATATTGTATCAAAGAAGTATTATACAGATGATGGTGTACAGATTTCAACATATGAGAATACAGGCAAGGCTGTGTACTCAATTAACGGTAGAATCATGTACAATGGTCCTATAGGCAAATCCAACTTTACATTCAATACATTTACAAGGGTCGGCTTCAATAATGGAATCAGTTATGTGAGGGAGCAGAAGGATTTTGTGGAGAATGAGACCAAGAACCTGAACATTTTCCAGATGTTGAGACTTACTTACAGGAATGATTGGGCTGAGGTTATAGTTGGTGGCAGGGTGAATTACAGGAATGCGCAGTATTCTGTTGGATCTATGGAGGATGTAGAGAGATGGACAAATGCTGTTACAGGTTCAATTAACCTTACAATTCCTGGAGGAATCAACTTGAAATCGGATATTGACCACACATTTTACAAAGGGTTTGATGAAGGATACGATGAGCCTGTAACAGTATGGAATGCAGAGGTGGCAAAGACATTGTTCAAGAATGCTGCAACTTTGAAGTTCAAGATATATGACATTTTGAAACAGAGCAGGAATACATCAGTTACAACTAATGAGAACTATATACAGAATGTGACAAACAATACCTTGGGGCAGTACTTCATGGTTACCCTTACATGGAGGTTCGGTAACTTTGGAGATATGGGCAAAGGTGGAATGAGAGGCGGAATGAGAGGCGGAATGGGCAGAGGCCCTATGATGGGAGGCCCAGGCAGAAGGTAAGAGTATGTTGTGGAAATGGAAGTTGCACGGGATTTTAAGAATTCTGTGCAACTTTTTTCATATATTTGTGGGATATAGCGGCATTTTTGGCAAGTGCCCGTAAAAGTATAAGTATGGCAACCAAAAAGAAGATTGAAAAATGGTATTGGAACTGGCTCTCCAAGCATATATATATGGCTGCTGCAGCCGTATGTATTGTGGTCTTTTTCCTGTTCTCAATGCTTGATGTGATAACCAGGCACAACAAGGAGCTTGAAGTGCCGTCATTTGCAGGAATGGATCTTGCACAGGCCCGGAAGATTGCAGATGAACTCCAATTGAGGCTTGAGGTGACGGACTCTGTATATATTGTACGGATGTCGCCCGGAGCCATATACAAGCAGAATCCTTTGGAGGGGAGCAAGGTGAAGAGAAACAGGCGTATCCTCCTTACCATAAATGCAAACAGCCCTAAAATGGTAAGTATGCCTTCTCTGGTGGGCTTCTCATTGAGGCAGGCCCAGTCTGAACTCTCTTCCTCCCAGCTTAAGGTGGGAAAACTTATATATGTTCGCGATATTGCAACCAACAATGTCCTTGCACAGCTTTATGAGGGTAAACCGATAGAACCAGGAACACAGCTTCAGAGCGAGAGTGTGATTGACCTCAGGCTTGGTCTGAATGAGGCGGACAGTGTAGCCCTTGTTCCGAGTGTGATAGGTAAGCCTTATCCTATTGTAAAGGATTTTCTTATTGACAACTCCCTTAATATGGGGAAGGTGTATTTTGATTCTACAGTTTCTACATTGCAGGATTCCCTTTCAGCTTTTGCCTACAGGCAGGAGACAGCAATGGGTAAGGGAAATCATACCGCCAGGTATGGAGCTGCCGTTTCTGTATATTTTACTTTGGACAAATCTTTAATACCTGTAACAGAGTCTGATGGAGCAGAGGAAGAAGAGAGATAACATATTTGACAACTTTTCAAATATTGACGATTACATAGAACAGAAAGAACTGGATCCGGATTTTCCTGGACAGGATGAAGAGATGGATGGGGAGGGGGAGCTTGATTCCATGTTTGAGCATTACCGTTTTCCGGTTGACAAGGGACAGAAGCTTCTCAGAGTGGACAAATATCTTACCCAGCATATGGAGAAGACATCACGCCACAGGATTCAACTGGCAATTGATGCTGGGTATGTAAGGGTAAATGACAAGATTGTAAAGGCAAATTATAAGGTCAAGCCCAATGATCTGATTACCATTGTAATGCCTTACCAGAGGCGAGGCCTTGAAATAAAGCCTGAGAACATTCCTTTGGATATTGCATATGAAGATGAAGATTTGCTGGTAGTGAACAAACCGGCAGGACTTGTAGTGCATCCGGGCCACGGACATTTCAGCGGAACCCTCATAAATGCCCTTGCTTTCCACCTTGGAGTCAGCCAGGGGCCTGATGCCACTGATGAGAGAATGGGTATCCTTGTGCACAGGATTGACAAGAATACGTCGGGATTATTGGTTGTTGCCAAGAATGACCAGGCGCAGATGGGGCTTGCGAAACAGTTCTTTGACCATACAATTGAGAGGAAGTATATTGCAATTGTGTGGGGAAATGTGAAGGAGGATTGCGGAACCATAAATGCAAATATTGGGAGGGACCCAAATGACAGATTGAGGTTCAAGGCATTTGCTCCCGATAGTGAGATTGGCAAGCATGCTGTAACCCATTATAAGGTATTGGAAAGGTTCGGATATGTAACCCTCATTGAGTGCAAGCTGGAGACCGGGAGGACACACCAGATAAGGGTTCATATGAACTCTATAGGGCATCCGCTTTTCAATGATGACCGTTATGGAGGCGACAGGATTCTCAACGGTACAATATACAGCAAATACAAGCAGTTCATTGACAATTGCTTCAAGTTGTTGCCGCGCCATGCCCTGCACGCCAAGACATTGGGCTTTGAGCATCCTGTTACAGGCAAACACATATTCCTGGAGAATGAGATACCGGCAGATATGCTTGCATTGATAGAGAAATGGCGCAATTATGCAATGAGTAAAGTCCTGGAGGAGGATGAATGATGATTAAAGAATTCTTTAAAGATATTACACCCGAGCAGCAGGAGCTGTTTGGGATGCTTACCCCTCTGTACGAGGATTGGAACAGCAAGATAAATGTTGTAAGCCGCAAGGATATAGACAAGTTGCAGTTGCATCATGTGCTCCATTCCCTTGCAATAGCAAAATTTGCGCAGATGGCAGAGATTTTTACCCCGGGCACCAAAGTGATGGATGTGGGTACCGGAGGGGGCTTCCCCGGCATCCCATTGGCCATTATGTTCCCTGATGTGGATTTTCTCCTTGTGGATTCCATAGGGAAGAAGATAAAGGTGGTGACAGAGGTTGCAGGAGCTTTGGGACTGAAAAATGTGAGGGCTGTAAAGGCGAGGGCTGAGGAGATTGATGAGAAATTTGATTTCATAGTTTCCAGGGCAGTTACAGATCTGGGAAATTTTCTCCCTTGGGTTAAGGGAAAATACGGCAAGGGGGTGATTTATCTCAAAGGTGGAGATCTTAATCCTGGTGGAAATCTGTATCAGGAGTTGGAGAATGCAGCCTCAAAATGCAGGATAGAGAAGAAAAAGATGACTTTTTGCCCTATAGAGATGTGGTTTGCGGACGAGTTCTTTAAGGAGAAGTATGTTATTTATATACCTAAATAAAAAAAGTTTGGTATTTACAATTTTAAAACGTACTTTTGCACTCCCAATTGGAAAATTATAAAATTGTCATAATATGAAACGCACATTCCAACCATCACAGCGCAAACGCCGTAACAAACACGGATTCCGTGAGCGTATGTCAACCCCTAACGGCCGCAGAGTATTGGCTGCAAGACGTCGTAGAGGTAGAAAAAAATTGACTGTATCTTCTGAGGACAGATTCTAATCTTTCCCTGGATAGAGTGATAAAAATGCCGTTCTGAAAAGAATGGCATTTTTGTTTTAAAATACTATATTTGTAAAAAATACAGGACAAGATGAAAAGGTTATTTATTCTATTGGTATTGGGTTTGACTGTAATGTCATGTTCTCCCGACAAAAAGAAAGGTGCAACTGCTGTAGGTGGAGGTGCCGGTAATGCTGAGAAGGCCACTCAAGCGGAAACCAAATCGGTTGAGGCTGACAGTGTGGGATATATTGTAAAATTGGGCGAGACTGCACCGGATTTTACCTGCAAGCTTACAGACGGCAGGGAGGTTACCCTTTCTGCACTTAGAGGCAAGGTTGTAATGCTCCAGTTTACAGCAAGCTGGTGCGGGGTCTGCAGAAAAGAGATGCCATTTATTGAGAAGGATATATGGCTCAAGCATAAGGACAATCCAAATTTTGCCCTTATAGGTATAGATAGGGATGAGCCTGTGGAGACTGTAATAGAGTTTGGCAGGAAGACCGGTGTAACATACCCTCTGGCATTGGATCCCGGTGCTGACATTTTTGCTAAATATGCATTGAGAGATGCAGGCATTACCCGCAATGTCCTTGTTGATAAAGAGGGTAAGATTGTAATGATGACCAGACTCTATAAAGAGGATGAGTTTGCAGCCCTTGTAGCAAAGATAGACCAGATGCTGAAATAATCAGAGGCTGTTCATCTTCTTAAGCAATTCTTTGGCCCGCTTTAACCGGGTTTTGACAGTATTTAGCTCAAGATTAAGTTCTTGGGCTATTTCGTTATATTCATACTCCTTTATGAACCGCAAAATGGCCGGCTGGCGGTACTTTTCGTCCAGTGAGTTTATCATCCCTATTAGAGTGTTGTACTCCTGGGAACTTATAAGTTTGTCTTCAGGGGAATTCTTTATTCCAGCACCAATATTTGCAAGCCCGTGCAGGTTCTCCTGTGAAAGATTTGCTCCAATGGAAATTTTTCTCTTGCGGGCATAGTCTATGGCAGTGTTCTTTGCAATATTGAACAGCCAGGTTGAGAACCTGTATTGGGGAGAGTAGGTGTCAAGAGACTGGAAGGCTTTGTGGAAAGCCTCCTGTACTATATCCTGGGGCTCTTCTGCAAGTTCGATTATCCCCTCGGAGTTTTTCAGGTTTGCCACCAATTCATTCACATAAAGGGTAAGTCCCTCCTTATACCTCTGTACCAGGAGGGAATATGCTGTCTGATCCCCCTCTAAAGCAGCGTTTATCAGCAGTTTGTCGGGAAGATCCCTCTTGAGCTGTCCTTTATGAGATGTTTCTTCCATAAACTTAATGTGCCTCCAGCCATGTTTTACCTTTGCCGCACTCGGCTACAAGTGGGATGCTCAGTTTTATTACATTTTCCATCTCCTGGGTTACAATGGAGGATATTTGTCCAACTTCACTTTCAATGGTGTCAAATACCAGCTCGTCATGTACCTGCAACACCATCCTGCTCTTCAGCCCCTCGGCAGCAATGCGTTTGTAGATGTTTATCATGGCAACCTTTATGATGTCGGCTGCGCTTCCCTGAAGAGGGGCATTTATGGCGTTCCTCTCGCTGAAATTTCTCACAACAGCATTGCGGGAATTGATGTCGGGAAGAAACCTCTTGCGACCGTATATGGTCTGCACATATCCGTTCTCCTTGGCCATTGCAATCATGTTGTTCATGTACTCCTTTACTTTTGGATAGCTGGCAAAGTACTCCTCTATGAGGGCTTTGGAGTCTGTCCTTGTCATTCCCAACCTTTGGGAGAGGCCGAATGCGGAGATTCCGTATATGATGCCGAAATTGGCAGTTTTAGCCCTGCTCCTCTGCTCTTTGGTAACTTCGTCTTCTGATACTTTGAATACCTTGGCCGCAGTGGCGGTGTGGATGTCCATGCCTCTGTTGAATGCATCTATAAGGTGCGGGTCTCCACTCATATGGGCCATCAGACGGAGTTCTATCTGGGAGTAATCTGCAGAGACTATGAATCCGTTGGGATCAGAAGGGATGAATGCATTCCTTATTTCGCGACCCCTTGGGGTGCGGATTGGGATGTTCTGCAGGTTTGGATTTGTGGAGCTCAATCTTCCTGTGGCTGTAAGCGACTGGTTGAATGTTGTGTGAACTTTTCCTGTGGCAGGGTCTATAAGCTGTGGCAGGGCATCTGTGTAGGTTGAGATGAGCTTCTTTATGCCACGGTACTCCAGTATTTTTCCTACAATAGGGTGGAGGTGGAGCATCTCGTTCAAAGTCTCCTCATCTGTAGGGTAGCTGCCTTTGGCGCTTTTCTTTACCTTTGGATTCAGTTGCAGCTTTTCATATAGCAGAATCCCTACCTGCTTAGGAGAAGATAGGTTTATGGTGGTATCACCTGCAAGTTCTACTGCCTGGGCTTCAATCTGTTCCAGCTCCTGTGAGAGGAGAGTACTGTATTGGTTCAGGTGTCCGGTGTCAATCTTTACCCCTGTGTATTCCATATTTGCCAGTACTTCCACAAGAGGAGCTTCAATTTCCCTATAAAGGTTTTCCTGCCCTGCCTGAGCAAGTTCCTGCTGGATTTTCCTGCGCAATTGAAGGAATAATGCACATTTTATTCCCGACAGTTCTTTCTCCTGTTGTGACAACCCTTTCACCTCTTCCGGTTCAGAAAGTGCAGAGAAAAGGTCCGGTTCTGCTGCACAGAAGAGGTCATGTTCAGTTTCATCCTTCTTCTCTTTGTTGCCGGAAACAGAAGAGGCTGCAATTGTTTCAATATCCACATTCAAATAGCTTTTGATCAGCAGATCCTCCTTGTGACTCCTTTCGGGATTTATGATATAGTGCATGAGTTCAATGTCGTATATCTCTCCACGGAGGTTTATACCTTTATCCCAAAGCTGCTTGTACAGCTGTTTGAATCCGTATCCGGTCTTGGCTATGCTTGCATCTTCAAATATTGCGGCAAACTTTGCCAGTTCTTTGGCTTGTGCGTAAGCATATCCTCCACTGCATCCCAGTACCGCTCCGTTGCAGGTTGTAAAGGTGAAAGCCACTTCTCCCTCTTTTGTGGCCATTGCTGCGAGTTCCCTTGAGGATACCTCCATGGACTGTGGAACTTCAACGGCTGCAGCCTCTTCTGTGCTCTCCGCAACCTTTGGCTGAATGGCTCCGGAAGATGCTGCCATCAGGAAATTGTCGGGAAGAAGCTTTCTGAGTGAATTGAACTCATAGCGGTTGAAGATTTTGGAAACTTCTTCCGGATCTGCCCCCTGCATCTTTATCTGCTCCAGTTGTATAGGGAGTACAATATCTGTCTTTATGGTTACCAGAAAGCGGCTCATCTGTATCTGTTCAAGTGAGCTGTTTATGGATTCCTGCTGCTTGGCAGGGAGTTCCCCCATATGGGCAATGATGTTGTCAAGTGAACCATATTTCCCTATTAGTTTCTTTGCTCCAACTTCTCCAATACCCCTTATTCCCGGTACGTTGTCCGATGAGTCGCCCCAGATGGTAAGGATGTCAATTACCTGTTGTGGTTCGCATATCCCGTAGTGTTCACATACCTGCTCCTTCCCGATGATTTCCACCTCATTTCCCCCTTTCCCCGGTTTGTACTGGAATACATTTGGGGAGATGAGCTGTCCGTAATCCTTGTCGGGAGTAACCATGTATATTTGTGAATCATCATTCTGCCACTGGGTTGCCATTGAACCTATAACATCATCTGCCTCGTAGCCGGGTATCATTACAACAGGGATGTTGAATGCTGCAAGAATCTCCTGTAGCGGCTCCAGTGCTGCCTTTACCAGCTCGGGTGCTGCACTGCGGTTTGCTTTATACTCCGGATAAGCTTCATGGCGGAAAGTTTTTGCAGGGGGGTCAAATGCCACTGCCAGATGTGTAGGTTGCTCCTTGGAGATAAGTTCAAGGAGCATTTTTGTAAATCCGTACAGGATGGATGTGTCCTCCCCTTTGGAGTTTACCATAGGGCGCCTCATGAAGGCGTAGTACATCCTGAAAATCTGTGAGTGTCCGTCTATAAGGAAAATTTTCTGCATGATGTTCCTGTTATTTGTTGTCTGAGGCATACCACTCTACAAAGGAGCCTGCAGTCTCGTAAAGCTTCAGGCTGAAAAGCTCGACCTGTGGGGGAAGGTTCCTTGAAATAACCTCCGCAAAGTAGCATATGAGGTTTTCTGTGGTAGGCTGGAAATCCACCACCACCACATTGCTGTATTCTCCCGATATCTCCTCCATAAGCGGTGCGTCTTTGCGGAGGACGAGGGCGTGGTCGAATTTGTCTATTATGTATTCATTTACAATGGCTTTCAATTGCTTGAAATCTATAACCATACCCTCCTTGGGTGATGGTGTGCCGTTGAGCGGTTCGCCTTTTATTGTTACATACATCAGGTATGAGTGGCCATGCAGATTCCTGCATCTTCCATCGTATCCTGGGAGGGCGTGTGCCCCCTCAAATCTGAATTCTTTTGTAATTCTCAGTACCGGCATAATGAACATGTTAAACTACAAATTTACAAAAAAATAATAAAATGGCAGGTTTGGTGTAAAAATACATGGCGTTGGCTTTGAAGTGTAATATGTGTAATAATTTTAGGGTATTATTGCTTATAATTTGGCATAATTGGTTTGCCATATTTTTTAATTTATTATATTTGTATAGAATTTGGTTGAAACTTTAAAAATTACAGATATGAAAGTTGATTTCAATGAATTCCTTTCGGAAAGTGCAAAATGCATGAAGCCTTCTCCAATCAGGGCGTTGTTGAATGTTGTTAACCAGCCTGGTGTAATCTCATTTGCAGGCGGTTTCCCAAATCCTGCAACTTTTCCTATTGAGGACCTGAAGATAATTATGATGGAAGTTTTGGAAGAAGAGGGGGTAAAGGCTCTGCAGTATGGCGGAACAGACGGCAACTGGGAATTGAGGGAAGAACTGGCAAAAAGATATGTGAGGGACGGTTTGGATATAGATAAGGACAATATAATTATAACTACAGCATCGCAGCAGGCGATTGACCTTACTGCTAAGGTGTTGCTTGATCCGGGTGATATTGTAATCTGCGGACTTCCATCTTACCTTGGTGCTTTGCAGGCATTCACCACTTATCAGGCAAAACTTGTTGGAGCAGAGAAGGATGAGGAACTGGAGGCTGTGGTAAGGGCAATGTGCCTTGCCGGTAAGAAACCTAAGTTCATCTATGCAATCCCTGATTTCCAGAACCCTACAGGCCTTACAATGACAATGGAGCAGAGGGAGTATATGGTAAGGATTGCAAGAAAATATGATATCCTCATCCTTGAGGACAGCCCATATAAGGAGATCCGTTTTGAGGGTGAGCATATGCCATATATATATTCAATGGCACCAGAGCGTACAATCCTTTTGGGTACATTCTCAAAGACATTTGCCCCTGGTTTCCGACTTGGCTGGATTGTAGCTCCAAAAGAGTTCATCCATAGGATAAACCTGGCAAAACAGTCTGCAGATTTGTGTTCCCCTACATTTGACCAGTGTGTGGCTGCAAGATATCTTAAGAAAGGGTTGTTTGAAAAGAACATTGCTGGTACAGTAGAGATGTACAAACACAAGAGGGATCTTATACTCAAGGCATTTGAGGAGTATATGCCGGAAGGTGTAACCTGGACAAAACCGGACGGAGGCCTCTTCCTGCTTGTAAAACTGCCTGAGTGGTTTGATGCCGGGGAACTGTTTGAAATTGCCCTCAAGAAGAATGTGGCTTTTGTAATTGGTGAGGCATTCTTCTGCGACGGAAGCGGAAAGAACACTTTCAGGGTGAACTATTCATTCATGGATGATGAGAAACTCGTGGAGGGTGTGAAACGTCTTGCATCGGCAATTGAGGAATTTTTGAGGAAATAGTTTGCATTTTAAATATGGAGTATCCCGATATGGCGCGTTGCTTTATCGGGATACTTTTATTACTTTTGCACCCGATTTTATGAAAATGACAAATAACAAGAAATAAAGAGATTATGAGAAAGAAAATTGTTGCAGGAAACTGGAAGATGAACACCACAGTTGCAGAGGGTGTACAGTTGGCAAAAGATGTATTGGCAAAAGTATCAGAGGTGCCTGCTGATGTTAAATTGGTTGTTGCTCCACCTTTCGTACACATTTCTTCGGTTGGTGCTGTTCTTGAGGGCTCTTCAATTGGCCTTTCAGCACAGAACTGTGCAGATGAGGTTAAAGGTGCTTATACAGGTGAGGTTTCTGCAAAGATGCTTGCTTCCGTAGGGGTGCAGTATGTAATTCTTGGCCACTCTGAGAGAAGGGAGTATTATGGCGAGACCAATGCAAAATTGGTTAAGAAAATTGGTTTGGCTCTTGGCGAGGGGCTTGCTCCAATCTATTGTGTAGGTGAGAAACTTGAGGAGAGAGAGGCCGGCAAACATTTTGAGGTTGTAGGTTCACAGATTAAAGAGGTGTTGTTTACCCTTTCTGCAGAGCAGATGAAGAGTGTGGTAATTGCATATGAGCCGGTTTGGGCTATTGGTACCGGCAAGACCGCTACAAGTGAGCAGGCTCAGGAGATTCACTCATTCATCCGCGCAACTTTGGCTGAGCAGTTCGGGGCTTTGGCAGAGGAGATCACTATCCTTTACGGCGGAAGCTGCAAACCTTCAAATGCAAAAGAGCTGTTTGCACAGAAAGACATTGACGGTGGCCTTATTGGTGGTGCCGCTTTGGTTGCAGATGATTTTGTAGCAATTGCAAAAAGTTTCTAAGAAATGAATTACATAGAGGTTGCAATAGAGATTACTCCATATACAGAGGAGTACGCGGAGATTGTAATGGCTATGTTGGATGATATCCCTTTTGAGAGCTTCTCTACGGAGGAGCCTCTCCTGAGGGGTTATATTGGGCAGGATAATTTCAATCAGCAGAACCTGAAGACCGTGTTGAGCTTCTTTGACAACGGTGCTTCTGAGTTTTCTGTTTCATATACCACATCATTCATTCAGGAAGAGAACTGGAACAAGACATGGGAATCTGACTTTGAGCCTATTTTCATAGACGGACTTGTAACCGTAAAGGCTCCGTTCCACCGCAATTTGCCGTTGACCAAATATAATATCCGCATTGAGCCAAAGATGGCTTTTGGAACCGGGCATCACCAGACAACTACAATGATGGTGAAGGCT
The DNA here is from genome assembly GCA_015060225.1 of Bacteroidales bacterium. Taxonomy (GTDB): domain Bacteria; phylum Bacteroidota; class Bacteroidia; order Bacteroidales; family UBA932; genus Egerieousia. Next base: position 19,836 of record SUYX01000031.1, read on the forward strand.
TTGTTGGATCTGAACGGAGAAGGGGAGGCGAGCGGTATCCTGTGCGGTGCATCAGGTGCATTGGGAGGGAAATGGAGAAGTTTGCGCAACAAACAGGTGCTTGATATGGGAACCGGTACAGGTGTGTTGGCCATACTTGCTGCCAAAATGAAGGCAAAAAGGGCTGTACATGCCATTGATGTGGATATAGTTGCAGTAAATTCAGCAAGGGAGAATGCCTGGAAGAACCGTTTGGCAGAGGCAGTGCATACCCTCTACGGAGACGGCTCGCTTATTCAGGCAAACAAATATGATGTTATCCTTGCCAATATAAACAGAAATATCCTGTTGCAGGATATGGATACTTACTATAGAGGAATGCGCAGCGGTGGAGTGCTGGTTTTGAGCGGATTTTATACAGAGGATATTCCTGTGCTTGAGCAATGTGCAGTTGAAAAGGGTTTCAGGATGGTTTTCAGCAGGGATATTGACAACTGGGCCAGCATGATACTTTACAAGGAATAAACTCCGTTACGGTTGCTGATTTTTGTAGGAAATAAATTCTTGTAGGAAAAATTTGCAATTGTAAAAAATATTCCTACCTTTGCAGTCCCAATACGGAACGCGGGCGTGGCGTAATTGGTAGCCGCGCTAGACTTAGGATCTAGTGTCTTGCGACGTGGGGGTTCGAGTCCCTTCGCCCGCACAAAAAGAGCTTTAATTCTTAAATGATTAAAAATCAAAGAGTTAGAGCTCTTTTGTTTTTATGAGGTACAAGAGAGGTACAAAAATTTCGTTAAATTTCCGTACGGTTTCCGGTACAAAGATAAGATTTTTTGTGCAGTTTTTCGGTATAGTCCCAAAATATCCTACTGAGTTTTTTTGTGTTTTTGAATAAGTTTGTCGGCTGTGATTGCTGATTGTTTAATATGAAAATAGCCCGCAGCGGAGAATTTTCCGCTGCGGGCTTCGTCAATAAAATTCAGGTGGAAAAGGATTACTCTCCCTCTACAGGTGCGTCTTCGTCGAGTCTGACCATGGTGAGCATTTCGCCGGATTTTTCGCCGGTTTTGGTGTTCACGAAGAAGTACTTCATGAAGATTTTTGGAGCGGCGGCGTTAGGGGCGCCGTGCTTGTTGTCGTAGTCTTCTTTGATGTCGTACTCCTCTGTTACTGCCTCGAGGACTCCACCGATCTGAACGGCTTTGCTGTAGGCGCGGGTCACACCGTTTGACTGAGGGGCTGAGGCCTGGATGATGAGCTTCAGATCCTGAACATTCTCGGGTTCGCTCTCAAGCTCGAAGGTGAACTTGGTTGGGGTAAGGGTTACTACGGCCTCGGTCGGAGCTTCAACACCCTGGAGCGCAGGAGGGTTGGAGAGGGCTTCGCCACCGCAGAACACGATCCAGTAGTTCAGACGTGAATAGAGATTGGCTCCGGAGATCTTTGCGGATGTTCCGAGAACTGACTTTCCGGCCTGGGTCTGTGCCAGGGCATTCCATGCGAGGATCTGGGCATTGGTGAGGTTCTTCCAACTCTGTGAGAGCTGCTTGAAGATTGACTTCACTGCTGCCTGTGCACTTGTGCGGACTGATCCACCGTAGCCACGATTGCGGATGTACTTACGACCGCGCACCTTGGCTGCGGTTACACCCTTTGCTGAGCCTGACATTTCGTCGAAGGCGATTGAAGGAACGTACTTCATAGTTTTAAGGTTTAAGGAATTTAACAATATATAGTATCGCGAACACTATCAATATGATGAGGATTCCGAGGAACCAGCCACCCATCTTCATCTTGAAGGACTGCCAGCCGGTCAACTCTTTCTCCACTTCTACGGTCTCATATACGACCACATCTTTGAAGATCACACTGTCACGATAGACGATCTTCGTCTGGACTTCCACCGGTTGTTTGACCGGCTTTGTTTCCAAGGAATGAGATAGCAGACCATCAGAGACTTCTGCAGCTGAGCGGGCAAAGTCGTTCTCGAGAACAGAGATAGTATCAGCAGTAACGATCTTCTCTACGATCCTGGGAACTTCAAGAAAGACCGTGTCTGTCTGAAACACCGTCTCGATACGGGTTTCAGTGATGATCTTCTCTGATGGTGCAGCCTGGCGGGCAGTCGCACAGGCTACACACAAGGCAGAGAAAAGAACGAGTATAAAGTTTTTCATAGGTTGGTTTTATTCGTGTCGGTCTGCCTTTTTCAGCAGCTCCGCTTCAAACTTGTGGAACTTGATGTCATATGATGCCTTCACACCGAGAATCGCACCGCAGAGAACCAGAAGCTCACTGACAATCGAGATCGCAGAGTATGTAATCTCTCCAAGCGGCTCGATCCAGAACAGACACACCATCGCAATGACAACCCCGCTAGCAAAGCTGGCAATCGCAAGACCGCCCTGCAGACGTGTGATTTCTATGTGGGACATCTTTGGCATATTTATTTACTCTACTGATCTGTTTCTGATAAATACTCCGAATATGAAATGTTCTCGTGGCATTCCGCCCCAACCGAATGGAACCTGATGCACAGTGAGTGTAGAATCCTTGATTGTGGCCTTGAGCATGTCTGTTCCATAGACCAATACTCCATTGATATTGTCACCCACAAAAGGCAATTCGGCATCTACATCCTCAGGAAATCCCCCAAGTGTCACAACATCGTCTGAATTTTCAATTCGTGTATTGTAGGAGTCAGTCATCAGTGCAAGCATGCACCAATCATCGCAGATATAACAGCTCTGATAATAGTCATATCGGTTATCAGATGTTGTGTTGGTCAAAGTTAGCCTTGTACTCTGGCACAACTCAAATACACCTCTCTGCCCTTTGGGAACATAAAGATTAGCAAAGTAGATAGTATATTCATCTGTTTGGTCTGACCAGTAGTCAAGTTTCTCAAGACAGATGGTATTGCGGTTTTTTACCCATGTCTTGATTGTAGTTCCACTAAGTCTGCCATCCACATTGAACTGTATATAGCAGCCACTCATTCCGCTTTTGGGAATTGACAATGTCGGCACATAGATCTCGAGTACAGTAGCAGCCTTGAAAGCCTCGCTCTTATTGTTGAACGTAAACTTACCATTCAAAACCAAGACCTTCTCATTCTGAAAATCTTTGAGCGTGATCTGACCTGCTCCAAAATTATTTCCTGTTGATGTAATCATAGTCGTCAAGCGTTATTTCTTAAATACTGGAGCCGAGCCAAACAACTCGACATATTCATTTTCATACTGGCCAGCTCTATGAGCGAATGTACCTTCTGTTTCTCCTCTCCAGGTGCTAGTCCATACAGTAAACAAACATGGCCTTGCGAACCAATTACGGTCTGGATTAGAACATCTTGCTAATGTCCAGGAAGTGATGTCCGGAAGGTTCTCGATAGGCTTTTTAAGAGTAAATCCACCCGAAGCCACACCTGTATTGTTTGAGTACGAAGCATCCACAGAAAGAATTGTAGAACCATGCGAAAGCTCAAAATCAAGACTTTCGAAGCCTTCACTCTCTGAAACCTCATTCAAGGTTACACGTGCACGTGGACTGTATTCCTGATTATAAGCTGTAGAACCCTCTTTGCAGATTGCTGATATCCACATGCTTTCTCCCGTAAATCCTGTTTCAGTATCGAGCCACCAACATTCCAGGTAATACTTGAGTCCTTCCTGCGGAGCCACACCGATAGTCTCTGTGAAAAGCTTTGTGATATTCGCCTCGCCCCAGTCGTCAATAATACCCGGAGCCACGATCACAGTCTTGCTCCAACCCGAAGAAGTTCCAGGACTCTGAGCTGGTGACATCTTTACAACTAGTCTGTACGTATCTGACGGAACCTCCAGACCGGTAAACACGATCATATCAGGAGAAATCCAAAGATCTTCGTAAATCACTTCAGGAACATCTGCCATATACACCGGAGCCTCTTTAAGCGGAGGCATGCCGACCATTGCACGGTTGGAGTTGATGCGGACAAATGCATTGTGGGCAGTCAGGCTTGCTGCCTGGCCGAATGTGGATATTCCCTTAAGATGACCAGCCAAGACCTCCCACTGGTTAATTTGGGAATCGGAGAGCTGTCGGAATGTGCGGGAGATCTTGGATAGTCGGTTTCTTGAGACCGCCTGAGCTGGCGTAACTATCTTGGAATGCT
>SUYX01000062.1 GCA_015060225.1 Bacteroidales bacterium
AAAATTGGAGAGGTTATAGCCTCTCCAATTTCTATTTCTTTCTGGCAGACTTTTTCTTTGATGAAATCTTGTTCCATTCGGGGTCCCAAACCAGTGTGTAGTCTATGAGTTTCTGCTCCAGGTTGGTCTTGGAGACCTTTATCCTTACCTTATCACCCAGTGTGAAGCGTTTTCGGGTAGATTTTCCTATGAGACAATAGTTCTTCTCGTCGTAGATGAAGAAATCCTCCTTAATCTCCCTGAGCATTACCATTCCCTCAACTTTGGTAGGCTCTATCTCCACATACATTCCCCATTCGGTAATGCCGGATACGGAGCCCTCAAATTCTTGTCCCACCTTATCCTGCATGTACTCTGCAAGTTTGTATTTGATACTGCTCCTTTCGGCTTCTGTAGCCAGATGCTCCCTGTTTGAGGAGTGCTTGCATAACTCTTCCCAACGGTTCTTCTCTTCATTCTTCCCTTTGTCCAGATAATGGGTAAGGAGACGGTGTACCATCATGTCGGGATAACGGCGGATAGGGGAGGTGAAGTGGGTATAGTACTCAAATCCCAGGCCGTAGTGCCCCACATTGTCTGTAGAGTATTTGGCCCTTGCCATCGAGCGGAGGGCTATTATTTCTATTGCACCGCACTCCGGTTTCCCTTTCGCCTTCTCAAGCAGGGCATTCAGTTCTGAAGCCACTTCGCGGGCATTGTTTACTGAGCCCATCTGGTATCCGAAATGCTTTACAAAATCTTTCAGGTTTCTCACCTTGTCATAATCCGGCTCGTCGTGGACCCTATATACAAATGTAGGCTCCTTCAGACGCAATCCTTTGGTTACACATGTAGCCACCTCCTTGTTGGCCAGTAGCATGAACTCCTCAATGAGCCAGTTTGCCTCCTTGCTTATCCTTTGTACCACATCTACAGGTTTGCCGGAAGCATCTACAATAACCTTCATCTCAGGACGCTCAAAACTTATCGAGCCGCTCTGGAACCTCTGCTCCCTCAGTTTTCCTGCAATGGCGTGCAGGGTGAGGATTGCACAGGCAACATCCTTGTCGGAGAAGGATTCCCCTTTTCTCCGTCGGGAAGAAACCTTTATGCTTTTGGTTGCAACACCGCTGCCCATATCTCCAAGATATTTGAGAGTGTAGTCCCCGGCGGTATCTATCACCTCCTGGGCCTGCTCGTAGGAGTATCTGCGGTCTGAGTTTATTATGGTGCGCCCGAACCACCTCTTCACCACTTTTGCGGTTGGGGTAACTTCAAAAACTGCCGAGTATGTGAGTTTGTCTTCCCCTGCCCTCAGTGAGCAGAGATTGTTTGAAAGCACCTCGGGCAGCATAGGTACTGTACGGTCAACCAGATATACAGATGTGCCCCTTTCGTAGGCCTCCTTGTCTATGATGTCGTGCGGCCTTACATAGTGGGTAACATCTGCAATGTGCACTCCAATTTCATAATTCCCGTTCTCCAGTTCCTGTAGCGAAACAGCGTCATCAAAATCCTTTGCATCTGCCGGGTCTATGGTGAATGTAAGTGTTCCGCGCATATCCTTGCGCCTTTTTACCTCTTTTGCATCTATCTCTACAGGAATCTTTGCGGCGGCCTCCTCCACTTTAGGGTCAAACCTGTACGGAAGGCCAAACTCTGCCAAAATGGCATGCATTTCTGTATCATTCTCCCCCGGTTCTCCAAGGATATCAATTATCTTCCCGACAGGTGCTTCTGAATGCATCGGCCAATCCACTACCTGCACGGCAACCTTCTTCCACCCCGCATCCTCATCCACGCCATCTAAAGGAACCCTAATGTCATAAGGCATCACCCTGCTCTCCACAATTACCCAGCCCTGTTCTCCAAGTATCTGCAGTATCCCGATGAATGGTTTTGCACTCCTCTCCAGAATTGCCACAACCTCCCCTTCGCTCCGGTGTTTGGCATCCTTTTTACGGGTAACTGCAACCCTTACAAGGTCTCCGTTTAGAGAGTGGAGCATTCTGTTCTGTGGAATATAGATGTCATCCTCTCTGTCGGGAACAACAACAAATCCATACCCCTCGCGGGTCATCTGTACTGTACCCTCCACCATCTCAATTATTTTGCGGTTGGTGCTCCTTCTTCCTGCACTGCTGCGGGTTTTGCCATTTTTTTTGCCGGCATCCTTTTTACCTTTTCTCTTTTCTCTCATAATTGATTAACTTTGCGGCCGTTTGGCGGTAAATTTGCATTACAGCCAAAGAGATATAAATGAATAACAAAACTAATAAATAAAATGGACAAAAAAGTACTTTTAATGATTCTGGACGGTTGGGGAATTGGAAAAAACGATTCAACCAACGCCATCTATACTGCCGGGCAGCCAAATATTGATGCCCTTATGTCAAAATACCCACACTCGCAACTCTCTGCAAGCGGAGAGGATGTAGGACTTCCTGCAGGACAGATGGGAAACTCTGAGGTGGGTCACCTTAACATTGGTGCCGGCCGCGTGGTTTACCAGGACCTTGTAAAGATAAACAAGGCTTGCCAGAACAGGACTTTGCTGGAGAACAAGGAGGTAAAGGCTGTATATGACTATGCTAAAGAGAGCGGCAAGGCCCTCCACTTTATGGGATTGCTTTCAAACGGTGGTGTACACAGTTCAATTGACCAGTTGTTCGCATTTCTTGATGTAGCTGCAGAGTACAGCTTGGATAAAGTATATGTACACTGCTTCATGGACGGCCGTGATACCGACCCTAAGAGCGGTAAAGGCTTCATTGAGCAGCTGCAGGCACATATGGCTAAATCTACAGGCAAGATTGCCTCAGTAATAGGCCGTTTCTACGCCATGGACCGCGACAAGAGATGGGACCGCGTAAAGGTTGCATACGACCTTCTTGTAAACGGACAGGGCGAAGTTGTTGCAAATCCTGCAGAGGCTGTTGAGGCTTCTTATGCAGCAGGTGTAACAGACGAGTTCATCAAACCTGTAAAAGTTGAAGGAACCGCTACAATCTCTGCAGGTGATGCAGTAGTTTTCTTCAATTTCCGTAACGACCGTGCCCGCGAGATTACCAGCGTACTTACCCAGGCAGACATGCCGGAGATGGAGATGAAGACAATGCCTTTGTACTACTGCTGTCTTACCCCATACGATGACAAGTTTACCGGTCTCCACATCCTGTTTGATAAAGAGAATGTACAGCTTACCCTTGGTGAAGTTGTTGCTGCAGCCGGCAAGAACCAGCTCAGAATTGCCGAGACCGAGAAATACGCACATGTAACATTCTTCTTCTCAGGCGGACGTGAGGCTGCATTTGAGAGGGAGGACCGCGTACTTGTAAACTCACCAAAGGTTGCAACCTATGATCTCAAACCTGAGATGAGTGCCCCTGAGGTAGCATCTGAACTTATAAAGGTTCTTGACACAAAGAAAGAGGATCTTGTAATTCTCAACTTTGCAAACGGCGATATGGTTGGCCATACCGGAGTATATGAGGCAATTACCAAGGCTGTGACCACAATTGACGGCCTTGTAAAAGATGTAGTTGATTCAGCAGTTGCAAACGGCTATACCGTACTCATTACAGCAGACCACGGAAACGCAGACAACGCTGTAAATGCAGACGGTTCACCTAATACTGCACACTCTCTTAACCCTGTACCATTCATTGTTGTGGATGGAGATGTAAAAGAGGTTAAGGACGGTATCCTTGCAGACATTGCCCCTACAATCCTTAAATTGATGGGCATTGCACAGCCGGAGTGCATGACAGGTACACCGCTGGTGTAACGGTTGTTGATAAATAAATTTTATAGCCTTCTGCTTTGTGTTGCGGGAGGCTTTTTTGTTTATTATCTTTGTAACTCCCACAATCTCAAAAGAACTATTGATTATGGCATTTGCTCATTTGCACGTACATACATATTATTCCATCCTTGATGGACAGGCCAGTATAAAGGCCCATTTCAAGAAGGCGGCTGAGGATAACCAGCCTGCCCTTGCCATTACTGACCACGGCAATATGTTTGGTGTAAAGGAGTTCCTTAAGGTTGCCAAGGACTTCCCGGATG
>SUYX01000002.1 GCA_015060225.1 Bacteroidales bacterium
CCGGGCTTATTGTAAAGAGCAGTTCATAATCTTCCCCGCCGCTTGTAGCAATCTCCAATGCATCCCAACCCATTTGGGCACACTTGCGCTTCATCTCATCTGAAACAGGAATTGAACCGGTATCAACCACTGCCCCTACTCCCGATTCCTTAAGTATATGGCGCAGGTCTGAACCTATACCGTCCGAGATATCCATCATTGCCGATGCCCCGGCTGCTGCAATTTCCATTCCCTCCTTTACTCTTGGAATAGGAAGATAATGCCTTGCAATCAGTTTCTCAGCATCTGCGTCCCTTTCGCACCCCTCAAGGATAAGTTTCAGTCCGCACCCTGAGTCTCCAAGGTTCCCTGTAACGCATATTAGGTCCCCAACTGCAGCATTGCTCCTCTTTACAGATTTTCCTGCAGGGGCCTCTCCGGTAACTGTAACACTTATGCATAATCTGTCGGGAGAAGAGGTTGTATCACCTCCCAGAAGGGGACATCCATATATTGCGGAAATCTCCTTGTAGCCCCTGAAGAACTCGTCTGTCCACTCCTTGCCCAAACCTTTCGGGAGTGCAAAGGAGAGGAATGATCCGGTACATCTTCCCCCCATTGCCGCAATGTCGCTGATATTTACCGCAGCACTTTTCCACCCCAGGCGGTAAGCACTTATGTCATCCATAAGGAAATGGGTCCCCTCTATGAGCATATCTGTACTCACAAGGGTTTCCATACCGCTCTTTTGAGGCATTACAGCGCAATCATCCCCTATTCCCAGATACCCCTGTGGAACTTCAATCCCCTGTTTTATCTCCTCAATAAGGCCAAACTCGCCCAATTCCTTTAAATCCATCCTTCAAGTGTTTTTGCGTAATCATAAGATTTACCTTCCCCCTCGTAACCATAATCCCAGAAGGCATATTCATACAGCGCAGCCTTCAGGTAGTAATATGTCATCTTTTCACGGGTCTGTTTGTCTGCTTTGGCAGCCCATGAGTCAATAATGTCCAATACGGCTCTTGTCCCTTGGGTAAACTCTTCATTTCCATACTCCAGAATCCACTCTTTGTATGGATTCTCATCCATTTTGGCAATTTTAAGTATGTGCTGCCCCACACGGTTGTAGATCCACATGCAAGGGAGCATAACAGCAAGTGCCAGACATCTGTTACCGGTATCAATACCCTCCTGAATCAAATCTACATAACCCTTGGTCACTTCAGAAACCGGCACATCTGTATTGATTCCGTATTTTTCTATCAGAAACTCGTGCATCAGTTTCTCCCCCTCCATGCCGCTTTTGGCAATTGCTGTGAACATCTCCCTGTTCTGCGGGGTATCCATCATCTCCGCTGCAGTGAGCATATGTGCATAATACCCTTTCAGGTAGTGTTCATCCTGTGCAATGTAACTTGCAAACTTATTCAATTCCAATGTTCCTCCCGACAACTCCCCAATGAATTTCTGCCCCAGAATTGCCTTGTATATTTTATTGGATTTCCTCCATACCTCCTGGCACCAACTCTCCTTGGCATTTGCATCAACAATTTCCTTCAACTCTTTTGCAGCACCGCAAATATCTTGCGCAGAAGAGATTGCGCTCACTACCGCTATACCGTCACATCCTGTCTGCATTACCTCTGCAGCAGTAGTGCTGTTCATACCTCCAATTGCTACTGTGGGGTGGATTGACATTCTCACTGCTTCCTTCAATCCCTCTATTCCAAACGGTTTTGCTGTATCGGTCTTTGTCTGGGTTGCAAATACAGGTGAAATCCCCACATAATCCACATCAAGGTCATTTGCCTGCAGGAGGTCATCAATATTCTCAACGGAAAGTCCTATGATTTTGTCAGGACCAAGAAGTTCCCTTGCAATGCTGTATGGCATATCGCTCTGCCCAATATGCACCCCCTCTGCATCAACTGCAAGGGCTACATCAATTCTGTCATTTATAATCAGAGGCACATTGTATGGCTTGAGAATCTCCTTAACCCTTTGTGCAAGTTCCACAAACTCTTTGGTGGAAGCCTCCTTCTCCCGCAACTGCACCATTGTTGCACCCCCTTCAACTGCCTTTGAAACAACCTCTTCAAGAGATCTCCCCAATGAAAGGGAACGGTCCGTTACCAGATATAGTTTTAATCCGTTTTTCATTATTTTACTCTATAACTCTATAACTCTCTAACTGATTTTCTGTCTTGTTTTCTTACTGTCTTACCTTCTTTTGGCTCTTACTGTCTTACCTTCTGGTTGTCTTATTGTCTTACAGTTTCTGCCAATTGCTCTTCTGTAATGTTGTATAATGTATCCACAAAATTAGTCAATAATGAGCCAGGTCCGTCTGATTTTTTTGCAGCAATTTCACCTGCTGCACCCATAAGTGCCATTGCATGCAGGGATGCCTCAAGAAGATTAGACGGGTTTACCGCAGCAAATGCCCCTACCATAGAAGATGCTGTACAACCCATTGCTGTTACCAAAGGCATCAGATGCGAACCGTTCCTTATGGTTTCAACTCTCTTTCCGTCTGTAATATAATCAGTTTCTCCACTGATAACTACTACTGCTCCAGTACGCTCTGCAAGCATCTTTGCAGAATTTAATGCATCGGTTGAACTGCAACTGCTGTCAACCCCTTTACTCTTAATCTCTGCATCCATTAATGCCATTATCTCTGAAGCATTTCCCCTTATAATGTTTGGATGGCACTCATCTATTATTCTCCATGCAGTTTTTGTACGGTATGTTGTAGCACCAACTCCAACCGGGTCCAATACAGTTATTCCACCTGTTTTATGCTTTGTTTTGCCGGCAATAATCATGGATTCTATCCACTTTGCATCCAATGTGCCAATGTTTATAACCAGTGCTCCGGCAATTTGCACCATCTCATCCACCTCCTCTGTAGCATGTGCCATTACCGGAGATGCACCGGCTGCCAACAATGCATTGGCAGAGAAATTCATTGCCACATAGTTTGTAATGTTGTGCACTAAAGGGGATTTTTCCCTCACTGCACGGAAATTCTCTTTAAGACGTACAATATCAATCATGACGATACTATTTTTATAGGCAATTATTGCCACATATGATTCCTTATCATATCCCCTGGTTGGTTCCTCTATTTTTTATATGCAACTATTGCAACATATGATCCCTTATCATATCCTTTTACCGGTTCCTCCACTGTTTTATGTGAGTAACATGGAGATGCGGTAAGGGTCTGTGAGAACTCCAGTTCCATAAAACCTGCCTCCTCTATCAAATTGACTTTTTCTGCTGTAGTGCGCCATTTGGCCTGTTTTACAAGTTCAATAGGATACGGCATTAAAGGAACACACCCCTCAAGCAGTGGGTGGTCCCACGAGCCTGTTGAAAGTGCAAGATTATAAAGGAGACCGTATGCACTCTCTTTAGGGACATCTATCACAACAACCTTTCCCCCCTTTTTTAGTGCCCCATATGCTTTGCGCAATGCAAGTCCAAGATCCTGCATATAGCAGGGGCATCCGTTGAACAGTACTGTGTCATATTTTTCCACCCCATAATCTGTTTCTTCTCCTGTTCCCACTGTAACTTCCATCCCACGATTGCGGGCAATTTCAGCCATTGCTGCAGAAGGTTCAATACCTACTTTTACAGAGATGCCATATTTGTCTGCTATAATTTTCTCAAATAATCCGCTTCCGCAACCAATTGAAAGTACATTACCAGCATTATTCAGACAAGAAGCAACAAGTTTTACCTCTGTCTCAAGCACATTGCTGTTCTCTATAAACCAGGAATCATATTCATTGGCATAGATATCAAAACTTTCGTATCCCATAAGTAAAAATAAAAAAGCCGTATCATTATGGTGATACGGCATATTTGCAATAATTAAATTCCAATAATGTAAAATACCGTTTCCCTGCGCTGTCATTATACATTTCAGGTTCATAGGGTATATTCTCAGCTTTGCCTCCTGTGGCTCAGCACCCCTAACAGCATTGCAAATATAATTATTTTTCTTGGTATTTTTAAAGAAACCTCACTCTTTTACTTTCAGTACTGCTGCAAAATCAGCTATTTATGATGCGGTTCACTACTCAAACAGGGTTCCAGCAGCAAAACCGGCATTATTTGATGCAGTTCCACATTCAGATATAGTTTCGGCTGCAAAATCAGCTATTTATGATGCAGTTCACTACTCAAACAGGGTTCCAGCAGCAAAATCAGCATTATTTGATGCAGTTCCACATTCAGATATAGTTTCGGCTGTAAAATCAGCCATTTTTGATGCGGTTCACTACTCAAACAGGGTTCCAGCAGCAAAATCAGCCATTTTTGATGCAGTTCCACATTCAGATATAGTTTCGGCTGTAAAATCAGCCATTTTTGATGCGGTTCACCGCTCAAACAGGGTTCCAGCAGCAAAACCGGCATTATTTGATGCAGTTCCACATTCAGATATAGTTTCGGCTGTATAATCAGCCATTTTTGATGCGGTTCACCGCTCAAACACAAGGCTCAAGCAGCAAAACCGGCATTATTTGATGCAGTTCCACATTCAGATATAGTTTCGGCTGTAAAATCAGCCATTTTTGATGCGGTGCACCGCTCAAACACAAGGCTTAAGCAGCAAAACCGGCATTATTTGATGCAGTTCCACATTCAGATATAGTTTCGGCTGTAAAATCAGCCATTTTTGATGCGGTTCACTACTCAAACAGGGTTCCAGCAGCAAAACCGGCATTATTTGATGCAGTTCCACATTCAGATATAGTTTCGGCTGCAAAATCAGCTATTTATGATGCTGTTCACTACTCAAACATGGTTCCAGCAACAAAACCGGCATTATTTGATGCAGTTCCACTTTCAGATATAGTTTCGGCTGCAAAATCAGCTATTTATGATGCAGTTCACTACTCAAACACAAGGCTTAAGCAGCAAAACCGGCATTATTTGATGCAGTTCCACTTTCAAATAATGTGTTCCAGTTGCAAAAGAGGCAGTTCGTGAATGTGTCTGTTTACATCAGTGCCTCAAGCATTTGGGCAAACTGATCCGGGCAGGAGGTTGCCTTGTTGCCGCAACGGATTCCCTTAAGGCGCTCTTTTATGTCAGCTATTTTTTGTCCTCTTGCAAGTGCACAGATTCCCTGGAGATTACCGTTGCATCCGCCGTATAACATTGCATCTACTATTGTGTCACCCTGCAGAGCAAGGTTTATCTGCACTGAGCATACCCCTTCGGTTGCTGCGGTTACTATCCTAATTCCGTCCTGTACTTTATCTCCTATAATTTTCATTTATAGAGTGCTTGTTTGATCGTTATGGTTAAATGATTCATTTATTGTACTGGCAATTTTGTATGTGAGCAGATTAATACCGGTAAGAATCTGACATTATGTCCTTTCTCTTGAATTGATCGGCCTATATGCCTATGGTCTGATTTAATACCACAAGAATTCGGCTCTCCGTACAATTCTCCTGCTTATTATTGCTATTCTGCATTTATGGCAAATACTTGATTTTAGCCTTGTCTCGAGGTTTTGCCTCAGGAGTTTCGTCGGGATAACCCAAACCAATGCAAATGATTGGAGTGTAACCTTCGCTGAATCCCAGCATTTGGGTTGCCTCCGGTGATTTTGCGAGGAAGCGGATTGGGCTGCCAAGGCAAACTGAACCTACTCCAAGCGACCATGCAGAGAGCATGATGTTTTCTGAGAGCAAACCGCAGTCTATTGGAGAGAAGTCATATGACGGGTCATTTGCTATGAATACAAGTGTAGGGGCGCCACGGAAACATCCCTCTACCATTTCTGGTTTTATATCCTTGTTGGCATTTACCATTGCCTCCTTGAACTTGGAAGCGGTTTCAGGGTTGTCAATTACCCTTATTTCCCAACTCTGTCTGTTCATTCCGCTTGGTGCGTTTATGCCGCACTCTAGAATTTTATCCATTGTTTCACGTGCTACAGGACCATCCTTGTATTTGCGGATGCTTCTGCGGGTCATGATGTTTTCAATTACCTGATTCTCTGCTTTCATATCTTTATTGGTTTCATTTGGTGTGTTTTCAGGCTGGCTGCATGATATTAGTGCAGCAATGCCCAGTACTGAAATGATTAGGTTAATGGATTTCATAATTTGTATTTTTAGTGGAACGATGTTTCTCAATATCATCTGAGGCCAAAGATAGTAATTTGATTAGAAAAAGAGTAATTTTGCCTTGTGTGATTTATGCAGTAATATCCGGTAATTATGGCTAAGAAGAGAGAAAAGACCAATGCCGCCCGCCTTCTGGATAAGGCAGGTATAAAATATAACCTTATTCCGTATGAATTTGATGAGAATGACCTTGCTGCCCAACATGTTGCCCATAGTCTTGGGCAGGATATTGCAAGGGTATTCAAGACCCTGGTGCTCCACGGCGACAAAACCGGTTATATTGTATGTGTTGTTCCCGGCAATTGTGAAGTGAATCTTAAGGCTCTGGCCAAGGCATCCGGAAACAAGAAGGTTGAGATGATTGCAATGAAGGATCTGCTGCAGGTTACAGGGTATATCCGCGGAGGCTGCTCCCCTATTGGAATGAAGAAGCCTTTCCCGACATTTTTCCACTCAACTGCCGTAGATTTTGAGACTATTTATGTGAGTGCCGGTGTCCGGGGGCTTCAGATAGAGGTTGCACCTCAGATACTCATCTCTTTTGTTGGGGCCACATTGGCAGATGTCGCCTCCCCAATGTAATTTCCATTTTCTTCCCGACAATTCCCCTGCATCCACACCAGATACCCCCTGCGAGGATAAAAGCATCCTTCGGGCACACTGCATCCACAGGAGATACCTTTTTCGTGGACAAGAGCAATCTTCGGGCACTTTGCATCCACACCAGATACCCTATTTGTGGACAAATCCCATTGCGTACCGCTCTTCATCCACACCAGATACCCATTTTGTGGACAAATGCTGCAGCGCGCCGCACTCCATCCACGCAGAATGGCCATTTTGTGGACAAACGCTACAGCGCACCGCACTCCATCCACGCAGAAGCACCATTTTGAGGACAAATGCTGCAGCGCACCGCACTTCATCCACACCAGATATCCTCTGTGTGGAAGAAAGCATGCTTCCGGTACTCAGCATCCGCGCTATGAGCCCTTTAGCCACAACAGTACCTCTAAATGTGGTGTTCATAAAAGTATTTGTTACCTTTGCAGCAAAATATTAATACTATGGAAATTAAAGATAGAATCAATTACGATGTTGTTGTGGGAACAACAAAAGATATTCAGTCAATTGCACAGTTTCAGGTTGATATGGCTCAGGAGTCTGAGGGGACAACTCTGGATATACAGACCGTTCTGCCTGGTGTTACCGCTGCCGTTAATGATCCGCAGAAAGGTACCTATATTGTCTGCAGTGTTGACGGGCAGGCCATCAGCAGCCTTATGCTTACCCGTGAGTGGAGCGACTGGACAAACCGCTGGTACTGGTGGATACAGAGTGTTTATGTAAAGCCTGAGTACAGGGGTAAGGGTGCTTACAGGGCTATGTATGAGAAAATTAAACAGATGGCCAAGGAGCAGGGGGTTACCCAGATCCGCCTTTATGTAGACAAGACCAACTATTCTGCCCAGAAAGTGTATCAGAAACTTGGTATGGCAGAGTGCCATTATTACATGTACGAAGAAGTTCTGGACTAAGGGTCATTTCTCTACAGAGAAATTCCCCTTTTCGTCCATAACTATAGTATCTCCTTCATTTACAGATACAAATCCATCTTCTGTAAACAAAGAGAGCATAGAAAAACCCATACAGATGTACGGAGCCAACACCATGTCTCCGCACATCTGTTTCACTTCATGGAAGTTCAATCCAGTGTATTGTATTTTCTTTACTGCAGACATATCTTATTTGTAATTATCTACAAATCCTGTTACAAGATTGAATATTCTCTCAAAATTGCACGAGTGGAAATTTTCGTAAGTGTCCCTTGGTGAATGGTAATTCTTGTTGGTATCGCCGTCCAGTTCAATATAGATTGCCGGTACACCCTTTAATCCAAACGGGTAATGGTCTGCATAATCATCCATTGGATGGCGGTCAAGTTTTGCAAACGGTTTCTCCATAGATGCGTTTATTGCGTTCAGGCACTCAAGACCTCTCTCTCCCTGGTCTGAAATCTGGCAGTAGATGTTCTCTCCGTTGTCTCCAATCATATCAAGTTCTACAAAATATTTGATATCTTCAAGCGGAAGCATAGGATTGTCTGCATAGAAGAATGATCCGAGAAGGTTGTTCTCCTCAGCATCAAAGAATATGAATACAATTGAGTGCTCAGGCTGGTTTGCCTTAAAGTGTCTCATAAGGTTCAAAAGCATTGCTGTTCCCGATGAGTTGTCGTTTGCACCATAGAAGATGTCATCCGGCCCGCAAATGCCAAGGTGGTCATAGTGGCATGCAAGGATAAAATGTTCATTGCTCTTGGATTTTCCAGGAATGTAGGCAATAATGTTGTGTGCATCATTGTCAATCATCTCTGCATGTGTCTCAATCTTTACCTTCCTGGCATTCTCCGGGAATGATTCATCCACTATGAATACCGGCATAGGGGTATTGAAATGGTTGCGAGATTTGAAATAAGGAAGCAGTTCTCCTTTGCAGATAAGTGCCCCTACTTTTGTAAGCGGTACAAAGTATGTCTTGTAAACCTCTATTCCTGGGTATGTGTACATGGTCTCCCTAAACTTGTCCCAGTTTATTACAACTGCCTTGTCCTGGAATTTTCCAGAGTTCAGATAATTGCAGAATTTGTCGGGAGTAATGTATTTGTCATCTACATATACAATATCAAGTTCTCCCTCAAATGAAGGTGAAAACTCCTTGAGTGTGTAGTCAATTGTGTTGCGGAGAGTTTTTCCGTCAACTGTCATCTCCACTTTGCCCCGTTGTGCATTCAGAGGGTGGTTGAAGTGCTGAAGGTATGCAAGTCTGCTTTCCGGTGCCCCTTCCCATCTGCGGGCATTACAAGGGGTAATAAGGCTCTTGAATTCCGGTTGCAGGGAGTGGAGTTCAGGTCTGGTCTTCCCTTCCCAACTCTTCTCAATTACATCTGCCGGAATTGTTCCAATTCCAAGTTTCTCAATTTCTCCAATAATGAATTCTCCGGCTTTAATTGTGCCGTTCATATAATTGCTCCTTCCATAATATTCTGCAGAAGAGAGCTCTTTTACCACATCTCTGTAGTATTGTTCACTTGGGGCAGGAATCTCCTGTTTTGGAGCACAACTCCCCATTACCAGTAAAGCCATAGTTAATGCTGCTATAGTTTTCATTTTAGTGTGTTTTATCTTATACAAATGTAGTTAAAATTCTGTAACTTTACATCTGAAACAATAACACTATGGCATATAGGAAATTTGATACCTGTTTCTTTGAGCGTTATGCCCATCTTACCCTTGAAACAATTCTGGGGAGCCGTTACAGTGCGTTGGAGAATAAGGACAGGCCGGATCTCCAGCTTCCCGACAATTCTCTTGGCATTGAGGTTACCCGTGCCATGGAACCTGACAAGCATAATGCAAACCAGTTGCTTAAGGAACTGGCCGGGATGCATATTAACGAATATCAGAAGGAAGATATGCAGAGAATAGTTGATACCGGATATGCTTACGGTTTGCCTGGTATGAATTATACAGGGTACAAGGAAGAGGATTACTGGTTGTTGGCCCAGCCTCTAAAGCGTATCCTCAAAAGCAAGATAGAGAAAGTTGCCAAGGGATTTTATGGCAATTTCAAGGAATATGGACTTTATGTATTTTGCAGGGATCTGTTGGATCTCACACAAGTTGAAGTGGCTCTGGAATATACTTTAAGAGTGCAGGACAATCTTGACATCAGATACAATACTTTATATCTGTCACAGTCTGATACACTATATGTGTGCAATCTCCAGGATAACCTCTTCTACGAAGGGATAAACTCCCGCATAGATTCCTATTCCATTCCCGACAATCTACGCAGGGAGTTTTTCTTCAAGTCGTTGGGTTATTAGTCCTTTTTATTACAGGACTATTCTTGGTTTATAAGGTCATTATAATCTTCCATTGAGCGGAGAATCACATCTTTTGCCACCTCAGGTCCATAAATTGAAATGAACTGCATACGGCTTGTGTGCTCCCCTGGAATATCTTTATATGTACTGAAGTAGTGGATAAGACGGCGGATAATATCCATAGGGACCTGGTCTATATCTGTCATATGTCCATACACTGCGTCACTCCTCAATACTGCAATAATCTTGTCATCTGCCTGGTTATGGTCAAGAAGTCTGAGACCGCCTATAGGTCTTGCATTAACCAGAATGTCACCATGGGTTACATCTTTCTCTGTAAGTACACAAATATCAAGAGGGTCACCGTCACCGTCCACATCTGTACGGACAAGTGCCTTGTTTGTAAGCTCAGCCATTTTAGGGCCGCAATATGTCTTTGGAAGGAATCCGTATAGCGAAGGTACTATATTGGAGAACTTCTGGGGACGGTCCAATGTAAGGTAACCTGATTCTTTGTCAACTTCATATTTTACTGAGTCTGTAGGTACAATCTCTATGAATGCCCTGACTGCATCTGGAAAATCTGCTCCCTGGCTTATACCATGCCATGGATGTGCCTTATGATTCTTGGTTTTCATAAATTAGGTTAAATTTTCAACAAATTTAATAATAAATGTGGTTGGTTGTTATAAAATTTTGCATTTGTTCCAAAACGAGATATATTTACAATCTCTTAATGCAAGTTATAAAGTATAACCAAAATAATGATTTTTAAAATGAAACGAGTTGTAAATTTGCTTGTTGCCCTATTTGTTTTGGCAAATACAGCAGCGTATTCACAGACATGCCTTCCGGATGAATTAGCCTATAAGGTTAAAAATGAGGGTTTTTCAAAATCTAAAATCGAATCCCTTGCCCAGTTCATGACAGATGATATGGGGCCAAGACTTGCCGCTTCGCAATTGAAAGTAAGAGCAGAACAGATGATGGTGGAAAAATTGAAGGAGATGGGCTTTTCTAATGTGAAAATTGAATTTGCTTATGATTTTCCCAAAGGGGGATGGGACAATAAAATGAACTATGTTGCAATGACATCCCCTTACTATTGCAGTTTTGCAGCAAATCCAAAAGCCTGGAGTGGAAGTACTAATGGCCTGGTTAAAGGGGAGTGTATTGTTGTTGATCCAAAAAATCTCAGTGAGGTTGAAGCCCTCAAAGGAAAATTGGCCGGTAAAATAGTTCTTATGCCTTCAACCCAGACATATGAAATCAAATTTACCCCCCTTGCTTCCCGATATACTGATGAGCAATTGGCTGATATGGAATTGGATTCAAGAGCATCAACATCTCCTGGCAGGAGGTATTCATATAATTTCAACCCTTCTGCACGAGAGCTCCAGAGTGCTGTCAATAACCATATAAAAGAAGAGAAACCTCTTGCAGTTGTTAGTGGAGGCGGTTCATTCAATGTACCTTCTTCAAGAGGTGTCCAGTATAAAGCTGGCCAGCCAGAACCGGTTGCCGAGATAATTCTTCCTCTTGAAGATCATGCCCGAATGGTAAGAATGGTTAAAAAAGGCGAAAAAGTTGAGATGGAACTCAATATAAAGAATGAGTTTACAGCCAATACCAAGATCAATAATGTAATTGCTGAGATTCCCGGTACAGATCCAAAGCTCAAAGATGAAGTCGTTCTTATAGGTGCACACTTTGACTCATGGCATGGTGGTACAGGTGCTGCAGACAATGCATCTGGATGTATTGTTATGACAGAGGCTTTACGTATAATTAAGGAGTTGGGTATAAAACCAAAACGTACTATCCGTCTTGCATTGTGGGGTGGTGAGGAACAGGGCCTTTATGGCTCAAGAGGTTATGCCAATTTGAAATTATATGACAATGAAAAGAAGAAGGCACTGCCTGGATATGATGATTTTGCTCTCTATTTGAACATGGATAACGGCTCCGGACGTTTCCGCGGAATCTATCTGGAAGAGAATGATATGGCTGTGCCGTTTTTCCAGGCATGGATGCAACCTCTTGAATCGCTTGGTTTCAATACACTTTCATTGAGGAGAACCGGAAGCACAGACCATGTTACCTTTAACCGTTTAGGGCTTCCTGCATATCAGTTCATCCAGGATCCTCTTGAGTATGGACGTACATATCATACCGTAATGGATACTTATGAGAGACTTTCTCTACAGGATTTGCGAATTGATGCTGTTATTGTTGCATGGCTTGCCCTAAATGCTGCAATGGATGATGCAAGAATTCCTGTCAAACCCGGCTATCCTGCCATTTTAGCTACACAGCAGAATAGAAGATAACGGATAAATGAATGAATAGAAGAACCGGTAGAATATTGATACTGACAGCATAATTCGACGGTTGCGAGTTATTTCTCATGAAATGACGAAGCAGAGGAGACTTCGAGCTGTTAGAATCAATATTCTGCCGATTCCTATTTTTGAGGTATTTATTCTTCTATGTCGCTGGAAGTCCTGCGGATATGGATGAATGCCTCTGCCCTTTTGCAGTTGTGTTCCATGCCTCGGAATATCTCCATCTGTCCGTGAGACTCATCATACCAATCTTCAGGGTTCTGGCATTTGTGGCAGTAGGTTGCCTTTTTCTTTATATTTGCAAATTCTGTGATGTCAACCCAGTCTGTAGGGTGGAAAATCATGCTCTGCACCCCGCTCATCACCTCATAATAATATAGTTCAAACCCATATTTGAGTTGTCTCCATGCATCATAAGTAAGGATAGAACATATTCTGTGGTCCCTATGTGAATCAATTGGCCAATGTGTGAATACAAGTTGCGGATTCTCCTTTTCAATAACCTCCTTCATCTCTGCATAACGCTCTTTGGTCACCTCTGAACTTCCGTCAATCTGGGTCATGAAAATAGGTCTTACACCAAAAACTTCACAAGCCTCTTTTGCCTCTTTCATTCTCATTGCAGATGATTCTGCATGGCTCTTCCCTGGTACACCTGCTTCACCTCTGGTCATATAAACTACTACTACCTCATACCCTAATTTCTTAAGAACCATTATAGTCCCACCACATCCAGTCTCGGGATCGTCGGGATGGGCGCCAATTATCATTGCTTTTTTACCTTTACCGGGTGAACTTGCTGCATTTCCGGTAAATGGGCTGTTGCCTGCAAAGGCATCAGTTCCCAATACTGCTGAACCTGCCATTGCAGCTCCTGCAAGTTTCAGCATTTTACGTCTGTCCATATGCTATTTCAGTTTTATGATTTGCTCTATAGCTACAAATTTAATAATTTTGGAAAAAATTCTCTGAAATGAAAAACTTTATTTTAATGTCTCTCTTTGCCGGATTGCTGATAGGGACTGGTGGACTTGTTTATTTGAGAGTAGGCGGTTTGGCAGGAGCCGTACTTTTTGCTTTCGGACTTTTGAGTGTTGTAATGTGCAGTGCGCAACTCTATACAGGCAAATCCGGATACCTCCCATATAGAGATTTTCCAAAACTGATATTAATGCTGGCAGCCAATGCACTTGGGTGTATTGTAGCAGCATTTATTGCATATTATGTCTCAAATGAAGCAGTCAATTCAAACTTGGCAAATATCCTTTCTTCCCGACAGTCTGCATCTTGGCATGCACTCCTGGTCACTTCGTCGGGAACAGGAATGATAATGACTTTGGCTGTTTATGGTGCCCGGAAACAACATTATCTCCCACTTCTGTTTGGCGTTCCTGTATTTATTCTTTGCGGATTGCCACACTGCGTTGCTGATGCATTCTATTATGCCCTTGCTGCGTTGCAGGGAAAATGGGATTGGTGGATTTTGGGAGCCTGGTTCTGGGCTATTATAGGAAACTATATAGGATGTAATCTGCCAAGAGTTCTTATGGGTGATAAATTTGAATTCAAAGTATAAAATAAGGGCCCGGAAAAAACCGGGCCCTACTTAATTATACAACTCAACTTTTTATAGTTCAGTTTTCCATAAACCATGCAGATTGCAGTACTCATAAACTGCTACAGGTTTGTCTGCACAAGTACAGAAAACTGCTTCTGCCTTCTCTCTGTTCTTCACATCTATTTTCATTCCTCCATTCTCTGTCTCAACATAGATGAATGAAATGTGGTGCTCTGGTGTCATTGGATGAGGTGCACTTCCTACCTCTACTTTAATTGTGCAGTCGTCAATTTTAGTTACAACTGGAACGTGTTTCTCTACACTTGCATCAACTGTGTTTGCAACAAGCTCTTCCATCTTCTCTCCACAGCATACTACTGGAACTTTAGAATCAACAACTTTACCGATAACGTTACCGCAGTGGCGGCATTTGTAGAATTTTGTAGCCATAATTATAAATTTTTTAATATTTGTATCCGTACTTATTTACTAAACAATCCAATGTTCCGTTTGTTCATCTTCTTGTTTCTTTTGCAAAGATACAACAATTTTCTAATAAACCAAATTTTATTAAAGAATAATATTTAAAATCTACAAAAAATTATCTGTAAAAATTTTTAACGAAGGCTGCATAGTTTTTCTTACCAAGCACACAAATGTTCCACCATCCTGTCAAAAATCCGGTACCATAACCAGAAAGCTGTGTAAATGAGGCTACTATAGCATATAATGAAGTTTTAAAACCTCTCTTGTCCATTGCTGCATCTGTAAATATTATCAGACATAACAGAATTATCGGGAATAAAAACCAAAAACTTAAAATAGTTGACATCATGATAAGGAATATACACCCAAGTACAAATAGAGCAGGAAGCATATGTACCGGTTTGAGTGTTCCGGGATGTCTCTTCGTAAGGTGTATTCTGGCTATTCCTGAATTGAATACCTGTTTGAAAAAAGTTTTTAATGTATTTCTTCTCTTGTGGTACACCCATGCTTCGGGAAAGAAACGGCTGTCATATCCCCCCTCCTTTACTTTATAACTGAAATCAACATCTTCACCAAACCTCATGTTGGAGAATCCCCCGATTTCATCAAATACACTCTTCTTTATACCCATATTGAATGTCCTGGGATAGAATTTGTCTGCACTTTTCCTGTTTCCCCTTATTCCACCTGTAGTAATTATTGAGGTCATGGAATAGTCTATAGCTTTTTGTAATGTAGTAAATGACGGATGGGAACGGTCTGCTCCTCCAAATAGTTGGCATTCGCATTTTTCAAGTTCCCCTACAACAGCTTCAAAATAGTGGTCAGGAATAATACAGTCAGAATCAAAGAAAAGTAGCCACTCCCCTTTTGCCTTTGCTGCACCCCAGTTGCGGGCCTGTGCCGGTCCTCCGTTTTCTTTGTAACAGTATGTTATTTCAATAAGGCCGGAATAATCTTTGCACACCACATCACACTTGACAGATGAACCGTCCTCTACAATAATCACTTCAAACTCCCGGTTATGTTGTCGGGAAAGGCTGTCAAGAAGTTCCTTTACTTCATGAGGTCTGTCATACACAGGTATTATAACTGAAAACTTGGGTAAAACATTCATCTGTCAAAATTGTTATTCTTAGCAAATTTAGAGTTTTATTCCCACTTATAAAAAACATTTCTTATCTTCACATTATAAATAATATGATATGAAAATACATTTGATTTTAGCTGTTTTATTTTTGGCCCTCATTTCATGTGGCAATAACGGTTCAAATAAAAAGACTTCCCATAAGGAGTTTGAAATGGAGGGTGTATGGAAAGGGACTCTCCCATGCGCAGATTGCCCCGGTATTGAGTATATACTTGCATTGCAGCCCGAAGGGTATTACAAGCTTACAGTAATATATATAGATGGTGAAGGGGACGGCATTGATATAAAACTCTATGCAGACGGCAAGGTTGTAAGGACAAGCAAAGATGATTCTTTTTTCCTTAGACTTCTCCCTCCTCCTGGTAATGATACAATATATTTCAAGATAGTTGACGGTGATACTCTCAGATTGGTAAACAAGGATTTTGAAGAGCCACAGAATCCTCAATTATACAATATTGTTAAAGAGTAATATCCAGTGAAACCATATAGTCTATATATCATCCTCACATTCCTTCTTCCGCTGGCAACCATATCATGTTCCGGAGATGAAACTCTTCCTGACAATAATATTATTGGGTTGGGAGATTATCTTCCGGACTTTACAGCAGTAATGAATGACGGTTCTACCGTTACCGGAGATATGCTCCGCAACGGTATTTCCTGTATAGTATTCTTTAACACTTCATGTCCTGACTGCACAATAACGCTCCCCCATATTCAGCAAGCTTATGATGAATACACCCTCAAGGGGGTCAAATTTGCTCTAATCAGCAGGGCTGAAGAAGATTCTTCCATTTCCCTTTATTGGGAAACCAACGGCTATACCATGCCCTATTCACCACAAAAAGGGAGAGAAATTTTTGGGCTCTTTGCATTAGCCACAATTCCGAGGGTTTATATATCTGACAAAAATGGTAAAGTAATGGCAATCTACACAGATTCACCTGTCCCCACCTACAGTCAGATTGCCCGTAATCTTGACTCTCTCCTTTAAATTTCTTAAACCATATCCGTTTATAATTTGTTTCTATAGAAAAATTCTATGGAAACGATGGAAATTACCCCTAAGACTAGCCACAAAAGAACTGTAAAAGATTTTGATATCTCAAAATATATGGGTGAGTGGTATGAAATTGCCAGATATGAAAATATTTTTGAGAGAGGTCTCCTTGATGTTTCTACACGTTATACCCTTCTTCCCGACAAAACGGTAAAAGTTGAAAATAAAGGGATAAACCGCCATGGAAAAGAAAAAAAGATATTTGGGACAGCTTTCCAGCCTGAGCCTATGAACAATCCGGCACATCTGAGGGTAAGTTTCTTCTGGTGGTTTGCTTCAGATTATAATATCATAATGTTATCTCCTGATTATTCATATTCTGTTGTTAGCGGAAACAATGGCAAACTGCTTTGGATACTCTCAAGGAAGAAGGTTCTGGATGGCACTACTCTCGATCAAATCTTCGGCTTTCTCCGTACAAGAGGATACAATCCCAGCAAACTGGTCTTCTAAAAACTGAATAGTTCTGATAAGGTTTTTCGGGGCAGGGCATTGAGTTCAACATCGCTGTCTACAACAACATTGATTGATTCCAGTGCCCCCTTTATGCAGTTGTATGCCTTTTGGGGAGTATTGTTGTTTTCGCTCAGGTGGCATAGAAATATATGGGATATACCTTTATGGTAAAATCTCTTTATTGCACTGGCAGCCTGTATATTACTAATATGCCCATGCCCTTGCATAATCCTTAGCTTGAGCTCTGGAGTGTAAGGACCTCCAAGAAGCATGTCAAGATCATAATTGCTCTCGATTATTACTATCTGTGAATTCTTGCAATATTCTATAGCCTCGTCAGTAACTTCACCAATATCAGTGATGAAAGTAAACTTTACACCGTAGAAATCTATGTGGTATCCAACTGTGTCTGTGGCGTCGTGAGGTACTGAAAAAGGTGTAAAGGAGACACCTTTATAAGTACTTGCAACTCCAGGGGTTGTCTTTCTTACACACCCTTTAAGACGGCATCTTGTACAACTGTGGCTATCCAGTGATTCATGCAGCCTTTCTGTTGCATACACAGGTTTGTGGAACTTTTCTGCAACAATTCCCAACCCTTTTATATGGTCAATATGATCATGTGTAACCAGGATGAAATCCACCGAGTCTATTGAAATGTCATACTCAGCCAATCTTTTTTTTATTGTCCTCGGCCCTATTCCTGCATCTATAAGGAGTCCGCTCTCTTCATTGCCTATATAGTAACAGTTCCCGTTACTCCCACTGCTCAGACTGAAAAACTTTACCATTGTTCCCCCAACTTTATCAGTTCTTCCTTCACTTTCTCTTCCAGATTGTCTTTTACATCATAAAGGAGAGTATGTAGCCCCATTTCTTTTCCTGTACAAATATTTGCCTGAGAATCATCTATAAACAAAGTCTCAGAAGGAATTGCACCTGAATCACAAAACAGTTTGCGGTATATGGCCTCAG
The DNA here is from genome assembly GCA_015060225.1 of Bacteroidales bacterium. GTDB lineage: Bacteria > Bacteroidota > Bacteroidia > Bacteroidales > UBA932 > Egerieousia. The sequence continues at coordinate 18,066 of SUYX01000002.1, forward strand.
ATGGTTTTGATTCTTTCATCTCATATGAGAGGTAAAGTTTCTCAAAAACATCTTCAATGTCTGCACCTTCTGCTTCAAAAAAAAGATCACAGCATCTTTGCCAAGCAATAGGATTCACATTGCTCAGCAGCATAAGGTTGTATTTCTCTTTAAGTTTGAACAACAGTCTTACCTTATATGGTTCAACAATCAACAGGAATGAATTGAGGGCAGCATCAATCTCTTCATCACTTATATTCTCCTTATTGCAATACCCTTTTACAATAGTTCTGAATTCCGGGGCATCAATATCTCCATTTTCAAATTTGGCAAAGAACCCTTTCTGTGCATATGAATTCAGATAATCTCCAAAATTGTCAAAACCAAGGTTCTTTGAAAAGTTTTCCAGACACTTGTCCCTATCAAGCGTTACAAGAACTCCACCAAGATCAAAAATCAAATTCTTTATCATCTTCTATAATCTCCCTATCATTTTTGTAAATAGCAGACACATCTTGTCTGCAGCCTCATCAGCTGCCCTTACAACATCGTCACCATCATTTACATAATCTGGAGCATAATCGTCATGTGCCTCATTAGTAATGACAGAAACACCAAATACAGGAATACTGCAATGACGGGCCACAATCACTTCAGGTATAGTTGACATTCCAACGGCATCTGCCCCTATTGTCCTGAAATATTTATATTCTGCAGGTGTTTCATAAGTAGGTCCTGTGCTTGCAAGATATGTACCTTTCTTAAGGGCAATTCCCACCTCTGAAGCAATTTCGTTTGCCATTTCACACAATTTTGGCGAATATGGGTGTGTCATGTCGGGAAAACGGGTACCGAACTCCTCCATATTGGGGCCTATGAGGGGATTGGGAAGGAGGTTTATGTGGTCATTAATCACCATCAGGTCACCCACCTTAAAGTCATAATTAACACCCCCTGCAGCATTTGATACAAAAAGATAATCTATCCCCAGCACCTTCATTACCCTTATCGGGAGGGTGACATACTCCATTGTGTAACCTTCATAGTAATGGAATCTCCCCTGCATGGCAACAACCTGTTTTCCGCCAAGTCTTCCCGATATGAAATTTCCTTTATGACCTACTGCTGTAGATGTCGGGAAATGGGGTATTTCCCTGTAAGGAACAATTATGGGATCTTCAATCAGTTCGGCAAGTTTTCCGAGTCCGCTTCCAAGAACTATTCCGGCAAGAGGTTTGACATCCCCTATTTTACCTTTTATATACTCTGCCGCTTCATATATCTTTTTTACCCTTTCATCCATATCTTTTAGAATTTATAAAGTTTTTCACATATATTTCTGACATTTTCAATGATCTCCCTCTCCCCTTCAACTATATGGTTTTCCATAATGAATTCCCCGTTGCATATGAGGCTCTCAATACATGATGAGTTTGCCGAGTAAATGAAATTTGAGTGGAAATTGATATTTGGGACAAATGCGTAATTGTCCATATCAACAATGGCTATATCAGCCAGTTTGCCAACTTCTATCTTTCCGGCATCAATTCCAAGAGCATCTGCACCGTTTGCAGTTGCAATCTGCATAAGTTCATCCAGCGGCAATGCTTCCGGATCCCTTCTCCATCCTTTTTGCAGCAGAGCGGCAGTTTTCATAGCCTCCCTCATATCCAAATTGTTTGAGGACCCGCAACCGTCAGTGCCAAGACAAACCCTTACCCCTTTTTCCTTCAATTCATTGTATCTGAACCTGCTTCCCGATGCCAACTTGAGATTTGAATTTATATTGTGTACTGCTGTCACGCCATATTTTGACATAATATCAATATCGTTGTCACTGAGCCAAACGCAATGTGCAGCTATTGTCTCAGGGCCCAATGCCCCAAGATTCTGCAGATGCTCAAATGGTGTACATCCGTTCAATTGTATTGAATCCAGATTTTCCTGCTCCGTTTCTGACATGTGTATATGTACGGTCAGCCCTTTATCTCTTGCAAAATCAACACACCATTTAATCAGATTGTCAGATACTGTGTATGGGGCATGCACACCAACCGACATCTTTTGCATATCTCCCCATTGGAGCGATTCTTCATACATCTTTATCATCCCCTCTTTTATGGAACCGTTTTTTGATTCATCCTTGAGGTTTAGGGCCACATATGCATGTACGCTCCTCATTCCCATTTCTTTCACCGCTTTTACAGCTGTTTCAGGCATCCAGTACTGGTCATAAAAGCAGGTAGTGCCTGTCTTTATCATCTCAAGACAGGCAAGTCTGGTACCCCAGTATATGGCATCATGGTCCATTTTTGCTTCAACAGCCCAAATATGCTGCAACCACTCCTGGAGTCCTGTGTCCTCCTTGTATCCCCTTGTCAGTGTCATTGCCGAGTGGGTATGCATGTTCACAAACCCCGGTACTGCTCCTTTACCTTTACAATCCAGTACCTTGCATAGGGTGCTTTCCTCATCAGTAAGGTGGATTGTATCTTCAATCTTGGCAATCCTGTTCCCTTTTATGAGTATATCCTTGGTTCTGGAGTCAAGAAGAATCCCTTTAAGCAAAATGTTTCCCATAAATATCGGTTTTAGATATGTAAAGATAACATTTCTTTATCTGTTTTGAGGAATTTATTGTATTTTGCACATATTTTAAATTGTTATGGCATTTCTTTGGTTAGATATAAATTCATCATGGTCACATTCTTCGCTGGCTTTACCTGCTTTACACGCAAATCTGGAACATGAAGTGAGAATAAAGTGCAATATGCAGGTTGTTCGTGGAACCATTAAAAGCAATCCTGCACAAATTATTGAAGAGTCGCTTTCTCTTTGTCCTGACTTTATATTTGCCACAGCGTGGCTTTTTAACATAGAATATCTTGTATCAATTCTTTGCAGAATAAAAGAACTTCTTCCCCATGTGCAGATATTTTTGGGAGGTCCTGAGTTCCTTGGCAACAATGAATCATTCTTAAGAAAAAACAGTTTTGTTACTGCTGTATTTAAAGGTGAGGGGGAAGAGATTTTCAATTCATTTGTCATCTCTCTCCTCAATGGTGACAATCAATGGAAAAATCTTCCGGGATTTGAATGGACTGATGGCGATAATTATTATTCATCCAACACAGTAAATGTCAAGGATTTTTCTTCCTTGTCTCCACCTATGGATTCTTCCCTGTTTTCATGGGACAAATCATTTGTGCAGATAGAAACTTCCAGAGGTTGCTTCAATTCCTGCAGATTCTGTGTAAGTGGAATTGAGAAAGTTAAAGTACAGGACATTCCTGTTGATAAATTGAGGGAATTGTTGCATTCAGTTGTGGCTAAAGGTGTTGCCGAAGTCAGAATTCTTGACAGGACATTCAATGCCAATCCGGGGAGAGCTATTGAACTTATAACACTTTTTAAAGAGTTTGCAGGTAAGTTGAAATTCCACATAGAAGTTCATCCTGCTTTGCTTCATACTGTTACAAACGGTTCATCAGTTTCTATATTGAAGGATATTCTGGCAGAGGTGCCCCAAGGTCTCCTTCATCTTGAAGCCGGTATCCAGACATTGCAGCAGGATGTTTTGGACATGTGTTCACGAAAGGGCTCATGTACCAATGCCCTTGAGGGGCTGAAATTCCTTATCGGATGCGGAAAATTTGAAGTTCATGCAGATCTTATTGCAGGATTGCCGGGATATACTTTTGATTCATTGGTTGACGATACTCTTCAATTGATGGAGGTTTCTCCGGCAGAAATTCAGCTTGAGCTCCTTAAGCTTCTGCCAGGGACACATTTTTGTTTATATGCCGGTGATTATGGTCTGCGCCATTCACCTGTTCCACCTTACGAAGTGCTTCAGACACCATCAATCTCATACTCGCAACTTGGCAGAGCTATGGTGCTTTCCAGAGCACTTGACTTGTGGTATAATGATTCCAGATGGCGTATTCCTTTTAGGGAAATTTTTAGAGGCAACAGGCAGCTTCTGCTTCGTTTGATTGATTATTTATATGATGGAGATCTCGTTTCCCAACCGTTAAGTCTTGAGGGACGTGGTTTGCTCCTATACCGTTTCTGCAGAGATTTTGCTTGCGAAATGACTCCTTTTCTCTCCTTGCAATGGGTAAAGAATGGACTATCCATCAAAAAGGAGCCTGCTCAATCTTTTGTAAAATGGGATATCAATGATGCAAATACAAAGAATCCCCTCTTTGTAGAAGGGGATCCGAGATACAAGTATTATTTTGTGGATATTTGCAATTCAAGACATTGGTTCTCTTTCAACAAGGAGATTGAACGTATAGCGCCATGTTCCTATATTGCAGAAGAACTTTCTTAAAGCCATTATAGGTGAAGTGTTCCGCTTGCAACTATTTTTCCGCTGCCACCAACTCTTACAGAACCTTCTTCTGAAATTGCAGCTGAAATTTCAGATGCACGTCCCATTGCTTCACCCTGGATGAATATGCATTTGTTTTCCGGTGTTACAATTCCGTACTTATACAGGTAATATGTAAGAGCACCATTAGCTGTGCCTGTAGCAGATTCTTCGTCAATGCCATACAAAGGGGCAAAATTCCTTACATGTGCTGTATAATTGTCCTTTTCTATTGCAAATGCGTGAACACCGGTAACACCAAGCTCCCTGCTTAAATCTGCCAGTGCCTGCATGTCAGGTCTGAGACTGTTCAGTTCATGAAGATCTGATACAGGTAAAATTATGTCGGGAAGCCCTGTTGATATTATTTCCGGAACATATCCTTTGAGTGATTCCATCTCTTTCCCTGACATTATCCTGTACAGTTCTTCAGGAGTTTCTATCTTCCCGATATATTTTGGTGCAGCCATATCCATCCATATATCATCATCTATCTTAACTTTAAGGTTGCCGGCTTTCGTACGGTTGATGCACATATCACTTTTTTTAACAGCTCCTGTTTCAATCAATACTGTAAATAAGGCGATTGTTGCATGTCCGCATAAGTCAACTTCTCCTTCAGGAGTGAAATATCTGGTTGTAAAGTCCCCGTCTGTGTTTTTTATTACAAATGCAGTTTCAGAGTATCTCAATTCTGCTGCAATTTTTTGCATCAGAATATCGTCGGGAAAAATCGAATTGTCCGGGAGTATTACAACTCCTGCGGTATTGCCTCCAAATGGTACTGAAGTGAAAGCATCTACAATATAAAAGTTCATGGTTGTTGAAATTTTCTTTACAAATATATGAATTCATAAGAAATTATTTTTATTTTTGTTATAAATTTTATGATTTAAAAGATGATTGCTAAAGAATTGATATCTCCAGAGAGTATTGTTGTGGTTGGTGCATCTGATGATACATCAAAACCGGGTGGCAATGCGCTTAAGAATCTGCTGGATACAGGCTATTCAGGTACTCTTTATGCAGTTAATCCTAAAAATGACTTCGTGCAGGGGGTAAAATCATACAGAAGTGTTGATGACCTCCCTCATGTAGATTGTGCCATACTGGCAATTCCGGCAAAATCGGCTCCATCTGCAGTAGAAATACTTTGTAGGGACAAAGGGTGTAAAGGTATTGTAATCTTTTCTGCAGGCTTTCATGAAGATGGCCCGGAAGGTGCAGCTTTGGAGAGACAACTGGTTGGGACAGTTGATAAATATGGAGCTTCAATGATTGGTCCCAATTGTATTGGAATCATTACAAATTTCTATGCAGGAGTTTTTACCAAGCCTGTTTCCAATCTTTCACCAGATGGTATAGATATAGTCTCAGGTTCAGGTGCTACCGTTGTATTCATTATGGAAGCTGCTGTCAAGAGGGGGTTGAACTTCTCGCAAGTGTTTTCCGTAGGCAACAGTGCTCAGATAGGAGTTGAAGATGTCCTTGAATATCTCGATGATACATATGTTCCAGGGAAGAGTTCTCCTGTAAAATTGATGTACATAGAGAACATTTCAAATCCAAAGAAGCTGTTGAAGCATGCAAGGTCCCTGATTTCCAAAGGGGCACGGATTGCCGCCATCAAAGCAGGCTACAGTGATGCAGGAAGCAGGGCTGCATCATCTCATACCGGAGCCCTTGCTACTCCCGATAAAGCAGTTACAGCTCTGTTTGAGAAAGCGGGTATCATAAGGGTATATAGCAGGACTGAACTTGTCAATATGGCTTCTGTTTTCTCAATGCCTGCACCTAAAGGAAACAACATTGCAATTATAACTCATGCCGGTGGTCCTGCCGTTATGCTTACCGATGTTCTCAGCAGCAATGGTATAAATATTCCGCACTTGAGTGGTGAAAAGGCAGACAGATTGCTCTCAAAGCTTTATCCAGGGTCATCAGTTGCCAATCCTATAGATTTTCTTGCAACAGGAACTAAAGAACAGCTCGGACACATCATAGATGCTTGCAACAATGATTTTGACCAGATTGACGGTATGGCGGTGATATTTGGAAGTCCCGGTCTTGTTGATGTTTCAGATGTCTATCAGTTCGTTCTTCAGAAGATGAAGGATTCTCCTAAACCAATATATCCAATTCTCACTTCGGTGGTGAATGCTGGTGAAGCTATTGGTAAATTTCAGCAGATGGGAGGTATATGTTTTACGGAAGAGGTCGATTTCGGGAGGTCATTTGCCAATATGGTGAAGGACAATATGACAGATGATGACTATATTCATCGGGATATTGATGTTTTAGCTATTAGAAGCGTGGTTGATTCATCTTCTGACGGGTATCTCTCCCCTGCAAATGTTCAGAAACTTCTGGATGCTGCAGGAATAGGAAGGGCTTTGGAATTTGTAGTTTCCACACCGGAAGAGGCTCTTGCTGCGGCTGAGAAGACCGGTTACCCTCTGGTAATGAAAGTAGTCGGTCCGGTGCACAAGACTGACGTAGGAGGTGTTGTCCTAAATGTTAATGCCAATTCTCAGCTCCTTGCAGAATTTGACAGGTTGATGAAGATAAAAGATACTGTAGCAGTCATGCTTCAGCCTATGCTTTGCGGCACTGAAATATTCATTGGAGCCAAGAAGGAAGGTGATTTTGGAACCCTTGTCCTGTGCGGTCTTGGCGGGATTTTTGTAGAAGCTTTAAATGATGTTTCTTCTCATCTGGCACCTTTCTCTACAGAAATTGCCCATAGCATGATAAAACGGTTGCGTGGTTACAAGATAATCAAGGGAATCAGGGGTTTGGAAGGTGTTAATGAAGGAATGTTGGCAGATATGGTTTCCAGAGTCTCTTCACTATGTGCAATAGCTCCGGAAATAGAGGAAATGGATCTTAACCCGATTCTTGGCAACAGCATAAGCGTAACAGCTGTTGATGCAAGAATCAGAATAGGAAAATGATAATGATTAAAGGAAAATTTACTAAATTAGCAGATGATTTCAAGCAGTTGAGCCCTACTGCAAAAGGCATGGTGCTTTTATGCATCATACTGATAATTGGAATACTTTTGAGATGGGATTCAACAATAGAGGGAATTAAGCAGGGCTTCGGATTCTTCAGCGGAAAATAATTGACAAACATTAAATAATATCAGATATGGCAGTAAAAGGAGCTATAGTGGTTGATACCGAGAAATGCAAGGGTTGCAGTGTTTGTATTGCAAACTGTCCTACCCAGACAATTGCATTGTCAAAACAGGTTAACGGCAAAGGATATAATTATGCCTATATGGAAAATCCGGAAAATTGTATTGGATGTACAAACTGTGCTACAGTGTGTCCGGATGCCGTAATTACAGTGTATAGAGTAAAAATATAAATTTTAAGGGATATGGCAGAAAAGATTCTTATGAAGGGTAACGAGGCAATAGCCTATGGTGCCATAAGGTGTGGCGCTGACGGTTATTTCGGGTATCCTATCACTCCACAATCAGAGGTTATGGAGACATTGATGGAACAGAAGCCTTGGGAAACAACCGGTATGGTTGTCCTTCAGGCAGAAAGTGAGACTTCATCAATTAATATGGTATATGGGGGCGCCAGTACCGGCAAGAAGGTAATGACTTCTTCAAGCAGTCTGGGTATTAGCCTCATGGCAGAAGGTTTGAGTTATCTCGCCGGTGCCGAACTCCCTTGTGTTGTTGTTAACGTTATGAGGGGTGGCCCTGGTCTGGGTACAATCCAGCCAAGCCAGGCAGATTATTTTCAGGCTGTAAAAGGTGGTGGACATGGAGACTATAAGATGATTGTACTGGCTCCTGCTTCTGCACAGGATATGTATGACCATGTAGGTCTGGGCTTTGATCTTGCTTTCAAATACAGGATACCAACCATGATACTTTCTGATGGCGTTATCGGCCAGATGATGGAGAAAGTGGAAATGAGGGAGATGAAACCTAGAAGAACTGCAGAACAGGTAAAGGCTGAATGTCCATGGGCTTTGACAGGCAAAACTCCAGACAGGGACAGAAATCACATCACATCGCTTGCGTTGGATCCTAATGTCCAGGAAAAGACAAATGTCAGACTTCAGGCAAAATACAGGGAGATAGAGGAGAATGAAGTAAGATATGCTACATATATGACCGATGATGCCGAGTATTTGTTTGTTGCATATGGCAGCATGTCCAGAATTTGTGAGGCTGTAGTTGACCAGGCACGTGAAGCAGGGTACAAAGTTGGCCTTTTGAGACCAATCACACTGTTCCCTTTCCCTGCCAAACAGATACAGGATCTTGTTCCTCAGTTAAAAGGAATCCTTACAGTTGAGATGAGTGCTGGCCAGATGGTTGAAGATGTGAAACTTGCTGTAAACGGTAAGGTTCCTGTAGAATTTTATGGCAGGATGGGTGGCATAATCCCTGCTCCAGACGAGGTTCTTGATGCTTTTGTTAAACATTTCAATAAATAGAGGACTATGGATATTAAAGATATAATTAAACCGGAGAATGTGGTTTATTCCAAAACGCCTATTCTTACAGATGCAATAATGCACTATTGCCCTGGTTGTACCCACGGTGTAGTCCACAAGGTTATTGCTGAAGTTATAGAGGAGTTGGGAATTCAGGACAAGACCATTGGAATTTCACCTGTAGGTTGTGCTGTACTTGCATACAATTATCTGAACATAGATTGGGAACAGTCTGCCCATGGCCGCGCACCTGCACTTGCTACTGCTACCAAACGTCTTAATCCCGACAAATATGTATTTACCTATCAGGGAGATGGAGACCTTGCTTCCATTGGAACAGCTGAAGTAATGCATGCTTGCAACAGAGGTGAGAATATTGTGATTGTATTCATAAACAATGCCATATATGGTATGACAGGCGGTCAGATGGCCCCTACTACCCTACTTGGACAAGTAACTGCAACTACTCCTTATGGAAGAGATGCAAAATTGAATGGTTACCCATTGAAAATTACCGAACTTCTTGCCCAGTTGGAAGGCACTTGTTATGTTACAAGACAGTCTGCCCAGAATCCTGCTGCTGTGAGAAAATTGAAAAAGGCTTTGAAGAAAGCTTTTGAAAATTCCATGATGGAGAAAGGTACTTCATTTGTAGAGGTAGTAGGTACTTGTAATTCGGGATGGAAAATGACTCCTGTAAAAGCCAACAAATGGATGGAAGAGAATATGTTCCCATTCTATCCTCTTGGAGATATGAAAGACAGATAAACCATTAACGCAAAACTAATGACAATATGAAAGAAGAATTGATAATAGCAGGATTTGGAGGACAAGGAGTTTTATCTATGGGTAAAATTCTTGCATACTCTGGAATAATGCAGGATAAAGAGGTAACATGGATGCCATCTTACGGTCCTGAGATGCGTGGTGGTACAGCAAATGTTACTGTCATTTTAAGTGACAAGAAGATTGGCTCCCCTATTCTGGCCAAATACGATACTGCAATAATTCTAAACCAGCAGTCAATGGACAAATTTGAGAACTCTGTCAAACCTGGCGGGCTCCTGATTTATGATCCCAACGGAATAACCAGACATCCTCAAAGAAAAGATATCAATATTTGTTCAATTGAAGCTGCTGAAGAGAGTGCCCGTATAGGCAACCTTAAAGCATTCAACATGATTGTTCTTGGAGCATTCCTCAAAAAGAAGCCTGTAGTCTCAATGGAAAGTGTTGTAGCAGGACTCAAGAAATCACTTCCTGAAAGGCATCATCATCTTATTCCAATGAATGAGGATGCTATACATGTTGGAATGGATAAAGTGGTTGACTATAACGTTTTGTAGTTATATATCTAACTGAAAAGTAAAAGTCCTTACTAAAATGTGGGGGCTTTTATTTTTTTATACAAAAATATTGTTAATTTTGCTATTGAATTGTTAATATAATGAGTATAGAGGGTCAAATAGTAACAGTAAAACTGAAAGGTCATATTGAGCAGATAATCTCAAAATATGAAGTTGCTCTATCTGACAATATCTCATTGAAAGAACAATTGCTGAGAGTTACAAACGAATTGGAATTAAAGAATAACAGAATAAAGGAGTTAGAGCAGAAAGTTGAGCAGATGCAGCTTGCGGATGCTTTTGCTGCATCAACAGATGATGTGAAGGAGGCTAAAAAGAGGATCGGGAAGATTGTGAAGGAAATAGACAAATGTATTTCAATGTTAAATGATTGACAATGGAAGAAGAAAAACAGAGGATTAAGATTACTATAGCCGAAAGGCAGTATCCGCTGACCATACACCCGTCTGAGGAAGAGAGCATGCGTATTGCAGTGAGCAAGATAAGGGAGATGGTAGAATTCTACAAGAGCAAGTTCAAGGACAGGGATGTTCAGGATGCCCTTTCAATGTCAGTACTTCATTTTGCAGTAAAAATGGTAAAATTGGAACAGAACCGCGAGTTTGAGAATCTTGTGGATGATCTTAAGGTTCTGGACAAGCAATTGGACGAATATCTGGCTTCTACCAGATAACATTTTTAAGACATACAAATAGCTAAATATACTTTTAGCCGTTGGATCACAGCTCTTTGCGAAAATCAACACTATAAACAGAACCGAGTGACCAACAGACAAAACCAGGCCTGGGTGACCCTTCGGGGGATTCCGTTTGTTACGGGACGTTGGAAGGTTGCGTCTATCATTGGAGCTCAAATCTTAATTTTTAAGATTTTTCTGAAAACAGCGGGTCCAACGGCTTTTATTATGCTTGAAACTTAACCAAAACCTATAAATAACACATATAAAAACAGAGAGAAGAGATGGAAAGCATTACAATTTTAATTTTATCGCTTTGTGGAGCTGTTGTAGGTTTCTGTGCTGCATATTTTGTGGTAAATAATGTAGTTTTGAAGAAAAAGAAGGCACAGATTCTTAAAGAGGCAGAGACAGAGGGTGAGAACATCAAAAAAGAAAAAATCTTTCAGGCAAAGGAGAAGTTCCTCCAGCTTAAAAGTGAACATGAACAGTTTATAAACGAAAAGAACAGTCAGATCCAGCAGATTGAGAATAAAGTCAAACAGAAGGAACTTGTTATCAATCAGCAGAATCAGGAGATCAACAAAAAACAGAAAGAAATAGATCTCATTAAGGAGAACCTTAAGAATCAGGTTGAAATAGTGAACCGCAAGAGTGAGGAGTATGACAGGCTTAAACAGGAGGCTATTGAGAAAATAGAGAGCATTGCCGGCATGACAGCATCTGAAGCAAAGGCCCAATTGATTGAAACCATGAAGGATGAGGCTAAAACTCAAGCAATGTCATATATCAATGATGTAATGGATGAGGCCAGACTTACTGCTTCAAAAGAGGCTAAAAGAATTGTCATAAATACTATCCAGAGAACAGCACCTGAAACTGCAATTGAAAATGCTGTAACTGTTTTCAATATTGAGAGTGACGAAATTAAAGGTAGAATCATAGGACGTGAAGGTAGAAACATCCGTGCTTTGGAGGCCGCTACAGGTGTTGAAATTGTGGTTGATGACACTCCTGAGGCAATTCTCCTTTCTGCTTTCGATCCTGTAAGGCGAGAAGTTGCACGCTTGGCTCTTCACCAGCTTGTAACTGATGGCCGCATACATCCTGCCAGGATAGAGGAAGTTGTGGCAAAAGTTCAGAAACAGCTTGAGGATGAGATACTCGAGACCGGTAAGAGAACATGTATAGATTTAGGTATTCATGGCGTACATATCGAACTGATCAAACTGATCGGCAGAATGAAATACCGTTCTTCATACGGACAGAACCTGTTGCAGCATGCAAGGGAGGTTGCAAATATCTGCGCAATTATGGCCTCAGAACTTGGTTTGAACCCTAAAGCAGCCAAAAGGGCCGGTCTTTTGCATGATATTGGAAAAGTGTCCGATGAGGATCCTGAATTGCCACATGCTATCCTTGGCATGAAACTGGCTGAGAAATATAAGGAGAAACCTGAAATCTGCAATGCAATTGGTGCTCACCACGAGGATATTGAAATGAGTTCCCTCCTATCCCCTCTTGTATTGGTAGGTGATGCCATTTCCGGTGCAAGACCTGGTGCAAGACGTGAGGTTATTGAATCATATATCAAGAGACTTCAAGATATGGAGAATATCGCACTTTCTTATCCTGGAGTAACCAAGACTTATGCAATACAGGCTGGCAGAGAATTGAGAGTAATAGTTGGAAGCGAGCAAGTGACTGACCAACAGGCTGAACAGCTTTCAATTGACATAGCCAAGAAAATTCAGGATGAAATGGTTTATCCAGGACAGGTTAAAATAACTGTTATCCGTGAAACAAGATCTGTAAGCTTTGCCAAGTAGACAATGCAATTACATTTAAGGAAAGGTGACCCCGGTCACCTTTTTTTATTATAATAAACTGATTAGAACGGATATCCTACACCAAACTGAAGTGCATAATTGCCTTTTTTGAGAAATGAACGTGGACCTTTCCAGTCATTCTCGGAAGGGTCATACAATTTGTTTCCCAAATCAAGACGGAGAAGGACAAAATTCAGGTCAAGTCTGAGCCCAACTCCCCAGTCTGCAGCAATATGTTTGTAGAATGTATTGAATTTGAAAAGGCCTTCACGAGTCTGTTGGGTATCATCTGTATGGTCCTTTATGTTCCATACATTACCGGCATCCATAAACAATGCACCCTCAAAATTCCAGAACAAAGGGAAACGGTATTCAATATTTGCTTCAAGTCTCATGTCACCTGTCTGGTTTGGAATAGTAAATGTGGTATCCACTTGAGCATATCCGGGTCCAACTGTCCTTGCCTGCCATCCTCTAAGGCTATACGCACCTCCTGCCCAGAACAGTTTCTCAAACGGAAGTGTTACAGAATTGCCGTATCCTACACCAATACCGGCCAAAAACCTTGCGGCAATTGACCTGTTCTCTTTTTTCCCAAATTTCCATGTATACACTGCAGACATTTCTGTCCGGTAATACTGTGAATATGGAGAATTCCAAATAAGTCTCTCACCATTGGCATTCTTTTTCATTACGCCGTTGAAAAGACTCAACAGATTTCCCGACAAGTCATTTTGCCATCTGATATAAAAGTAACTGTGTGCAGGACGTGGAGATGCATCTGTAGTATAGTATATATTAGTACCAAGTCCCATATCCCAGTGGTCCTTATACGAGTTGATCAGGAAAGGGTCTTTGAGACTTTCGTAAAAATCCGCTTTTAGGCTGTTCAATTTTACAATGTTTACCTGTAATGGTGAAATCTTAAAGAAAAGCCTCTCTCTGGTGCTCCATACATAGCTGTAGCTGCCGGAAATTATATATCTGGTGTATTCCGGTCTTTCCTGAAAATTATATGAAACGGCAAACTCTGTCCTGGGTATATTGGTTGATTTGAACAGATTGTCGGGAAGAAGCAGGAAATTTGGAGTACTCAGAGAAGTGGCAACACCAAACTCTGTTGCCCTCTTATTGTTGCCGAAACCAAACTGGAAGTCACCCATAAGACTGACATTGAGCAGTTCTGCTCCACGGAGAAGGTTCTTGTGATAATATGAAACTGATGGGGAAATACCAAACAGTCCTGTAGAATTGATTGAGCTTTCCAGACCGAGCTTGTATCCCTGCAGTTCAGATGCAGTAAGTTTCATTGTACAGTCAACTATGTTGCTGTCAACCTGGTCCATCTGTATATTTACACTGCTGAAAAGGTTCAGATTGGATAGCCTTGTATATGTTTTTGAAACTTCCTCTTCATTATATGGATACCCTTCTCTTACATAATTCATTCTGCTCATTACCCTTTTTCTAAGAAAGAGCTTGTCGCGGTATTTGAATATTATTCCTCTGTATTCAACAGAGTCTGTTGGTGTATTGAGGTTCATTGCAGGCATTGCTACAACAGAATCCCCTTCAAATATGTATACCAACGGATTTGATGGTTTCCTGATGGGCTGCATTACAACCTTGCCATATCTGAATATCCTATGTGGTTCAGCATCTTTTGGAAGCTCATTTCTTGTATAATTGTTTATCTCAATTTTGAGTATTGCCTTTCCATTGCCTGAAAGAGTATCTGCAGAGAAGAAAAAGTAGTTTTTGGAAAAGCCATAATACCCTCTGTTTCTCAATTGGGCAGACATATACTCAGAAGATTCATTAAGAAAATTTTCTGATAGGATGTCTCCTCTCTTTATTGTATTTTGAAGAGAATCCCTATAGAAAACCTGAGCAAGTTTTTTGTCAGTGATAACATATTCTGTTGAATCTATTGTATACTGTTTTCCAATTATTATATTGTATAGAACGGTAGTCTTCTTGTTCTTAGTTATGATTGAATCGGTAACATGAGAGTTGTAGTACCCCTGATACTTAAGGTGGTTTTCTATATTGGATACAGAGGATGCTACCAAAGCTTTGTCAAAAATGACCGGTTCGTCGCCCACTTTCTTTACAAATCTGTCCCAGCCATTACCTTTACCATTACTCCAGTTATAAATGCTCATGAACGGATTCCATCCAAAGAGGAAATAGGTATTAGGTTTCTGCTTGATGTATGGCTCAATGGTTGATGTCTCATAATCCTTGGAATTGAGGATATTAATTTCATTATGTACCAATCTGGACTCACCTTGTGGAATTACTCTGGTTGTAGAACAACCTGCTGCAACCAGCAATAAAGGTAAAAGGAGATATTTAAAATGATTTTTAGCCATCACATCTTTTATATTCTACACAAATTTAATCCTTTTTGTTTAAAAATATTGATAATATTGGATATATTTGTCTACATAAATGCAGATTCTTCATGACACCTCTTTCGGCAAATAAAATTAAATTCATAAGATCTCTCTCCCAGAAAAAATTCAGGGACCAGCACAATCTTTTTATTGCTGAAGGTGAAAAAATTGTAGCTGAGGCACTCAGCTCCGGCTATAATGTAAAAGAGGTTTACCATGAAAAGGAAATAGGGAGAGAGTGTATGGAACGGATCACTTGTCTATCTTCACCTTCTCCAGTGCTCGCAATAATTGAGAAACCCAATTTTACTCCCGATGAGATATTCTCATCTATTGAAAATTTCTCATCTGTAGATTCTTTGTCGGGAAGAAAGCCCCTTTATCTTGCACTTGATGGTGTAAAGGACCCTGGCAATTTGGGTACCATAATCAGAGTTGCTGACTGGTTTGGAATAGATGCCATATTTGCAAGCCCGGGTACAGTGGAGGTGTGGAATCCAAAAGTAGTTCAGGCTACAATGGGAGCCATTTTCCGTAAGCAAATCATTTATACAAATCTGGATAGAGTGTGCAATTGTTTTTCTGCAGCGGGCTTTCCTGTATATGGGACATTCCTGGATGGCAGGAACCTCTATGAAAACCTCCCTGCTGAATCCAAGTACGGTCTTGTGGTAATGGGTAGTGAATCATTCGGCATCTCCCCCGCCCTTGAATCTCTGATTACAAACAAACTGCTCATACCTCCATACCCGGCAGGTTCCGTTACATCAGAATCACTTAATGTGGCAATTGCTACAGCTATAATATGTGCTGAATTCAGAAGATAATTGATTCTATTAGAATTAAATAATTAACCCTGCCTGCATAATTCGACGGTTGCTAGCTATTGCACAGCAATGGCGTAGCAGAGGAGACTTCGAGCAGGTAGGGTTAATTATATAATTCTAGAGAAAATTAACTATTTGCTTATTCTTTGTCTTACAGCTTCATAAAGGATTACTGATGCTGCTGCAGAAACATTTAGTGAACCTATGTTACCGGCCATAGGAATTTTGGCCTCGGCAGTTGCAAGTTTGCGGACTTGGTCTGAGATACCTTTGTCTTCAGCCCCCATAACAATGGCTGTAGGGCCTGTGAGGTTAACATCATAAAGGTAACCTTCAGCCTTTTCTGTTGCACATACCATCTGTACATCACTCTGAAGCAGGTAGTATGCAGCTGTCTTCAAATTAGGAACCTTGCATACATTTATTCTCAACAATGCACCAGCAGAGGTCTTTATGGCATCTGGGGTAATTGAAGCACCACCTTTTGCAGGAAGAATTATACAGTCAACACCTGCGCATTCTGCACTACGGGCAATTGCTCCAAAATTCCTCACATCACTAACGCCATCCAAAAGGAGGAACAACGGATTCTCTTTCTTGGCAAAAGCCTGCTCAACTGCAACCTCCAGCTGAACATACTCAACAGAAGGAATTACGGCAATAACACCCTGATGGCGTCCACGGGTAATTTTGTCCAATCTCTCTACAGGTACAAACTGGAATGCAATCTGTTTCTCCTGCAGCAATGAGAACAACTGCTGGAACTGCTCTCCTGTGAGACCTTTTTTCAAAAACACTTTCTCTATATTCTTTCCTGCAGAGATTGCCTCAAATACAGGATGCATACCATACAGGTAGTTTGTTTTCTCTTCCATATCAGTTAATTTAATTTATTCACTTAATTGTGCCCACTCATCCATCTTTTCATCCAACTCCTTCTTGGCTGTATCATATTTGGCAGTAAGTTCCAGAATCTTTCCGGTTTCAGTTGCACATGACAATTCTTCTTCAAGAGCGGCAATTGTCTCTTCAAGCTCCTCAATTCTCTTCTCGCATTGTTCAATCTTTTTCTTGAGTCTTGTCTTTTCCCTCTCAATCTCCTTCATCTGCTGGTAAGAGAGTTGTGCCTGAACCTTGTTATCCTGCTTCCCGACAGTTGCTTCACTTACAATTGTACTCCTTTCCATCTGTACAGAAGAGTTGCCAGCAACACCAGGGCTTTTCCTCTCCAATTCATTCAGACTGTCAAGCCTTTTTCTTGCAAGGAAATCCTGAACACCACCCAGATGTTCCTTAACCTTCCCATCCTTGAACTCATAAATCTTGTCCACAAGTCCGTCAAGGAAATCACGGTCGTGCGATACAATAACCAATGTTCCGTCATACGCCTGCAGAGCCTGTTTGAGAATATCCTTTGAAATGAGGTCCATATGGTTTGTCGGCTCATCCAATGCCAACAGATTATGAGGCTTGAGCATCAGTTTGGCCATTGCCAGACGGGCCCTTTCCCCTCCGCTCAATACTGCAACTTTTTTGTCAATATCCTCTCCCCTGAAAAGGAATGCTCCAAGTATATCCCTCAATTTAGTACGGATATCTCCTACAGCTATTTTATCAAGGGTGTCAAACACCGTATCATTCTTGTCCAGCACATCCTCCTGGTTCTGGGCAAAGTAACCCATATCAACATTATAACCGAGTCCAGCTTCACCATCTATCGGGAATAGTTCCTTTGTAATGATTCTCATTAGAGTGGTTTTTCCCTCACCGTTCCTCCCCACAAAGGCTATCTTCTCACCTCTTTCAATAGATATGTTCACTCCGTCTATAATTACTTTGCTCCCGTAACCTATAGTTGCATCCTTTGCACTGAACACTATTTGTCCGCTGCGTGGTGCTGGGGGAAATTTCACGCTTAAGGCACTCTTGTCCTCAATGTCTACCTCTATCCTCTCCAGTTTGTCCAACTGTTTTATACGGCTCTGTACCTGATTGCTCTTGGTGGCCTTGTAACGGAATCTCTCAATAAACTCCTCAGTTTTCTCAATCATCTTCTGCTGGTTCTCATAAGCTGCCAATTGCTGTTGCATGCGCTCTGCCCTCAGCTCCTTGTATTTGCTGTACGGTACTTTATAGTCATATATCTTGCCGAGCATAATTTCAACAGTACGCTTGGTGATGTTATCAAGAAACTTGCGGTCGTGTGAGATGAGTACAATTGCCCCTGGAAAGCTTTTCAGATAATCCTCAAACCACTCGATTGATTCTATGTCAAGATGGTTGGTAGGCTCATCCAGCAGCAGCACATCCGGTTTGCGCAAAAGCACCTTTGCCAATTCTATACGCATATTCCACCCCTGGCTGAATGTTGCTGTGGGACGTTCAAGCTCATCTCTCTTGAATCCCAGACCGGTAAGCACCTTCTCTGCCTGTGAGCGAACAGGCTCAGACTCAAGTATTGCAACACGGTCATTATACTCATTCAACTTTACAATCAGATTGTTGTATTGTTGGGAATTATAATCTGTACGATCTGCAAGTTCTCCGTTAATTTTCTCTATCTGGGCATGCAGTTCAAACAGCTCATTGAAAGCAGTAAGTGTTTCATCAATCACACTCTTGTCCTTGGCGTGTTCCATCTGCTGCGGCAGATACCCCAGAGTGAGCCCCGGAGGAACCATAATCTTCCCGGAAGTTGGGGAATTCAACCCCAGAATAAGTTTCAGCAGAGTTGATTTTCCCGCACCATTTTTCCCGACAAGTCCTATCCTGTCGTTGTCAGTAATATGGAAATTGATATCATTCAGCAGAGTAAAGCCACCAAATGAAACATTGACATTATTTATCGATATCACGGCAGACCAAAATGCTTAGTTCGTATAATCCATACAGCGGTAGTCCTACAGCCATTAGTGTAAACGGATCTCCGCTTGGGGTAATGAATGCGGCAAGTACAAGCATAATTACAAATGCATGTTTGCGGTACTTCTTGAGGAAATTTTTTGTAAGAATACCTATTTTGGACAGTATTACAGCAAGTGAAGGCATTTCAAATACCACTCCCATAATAAGGATCAGCCATGTGAACATGGAAATGTAGGATTGCAACGATATCTGGTTTGCAACCTCATAGCTTACCTGATATGTACCCAAAAATCTTAACGTAAGTGGGAAAATCAGATAATAACCGACCAATACTCCCAAAAGAAACAGAATTCCCGCAAATGCAAATGCAACCCTCGCTGTCCTTTTTTCATTCTCATATAATGCCGGACTCACAAATCTCCACAACTGATAAACAATAAATGGTACTGCCAGAACAAGTGCAAAAT
Source organism: Bacteroidales bacterium (assembly GCA_015060225.1). GTDB lineage: Bacteria > Bacteroidota > Bacteroidia > Bacteroidales > UBA932 > Egerieousia. Next base: position 37,314 of record SUYX01000002.1, read on the forward strand.
AGAAAGTGGTACTTATATGTATGAAAAACTGTGCAGAAAGATCAATGTTTATAAGTTCAAGTTCAAATGCCGGCAATAAAGGGGCACCCACCAGATCCAGAATCTTATCTATAAATCTGTATAGGATAAAATCAGAATCAATAGGTGCAAATACAACAGTATTGAAAACAAAATCCTTTGCCATAAATATTGCAGCCATCAATACTGCAATAAATATGGCAGACCTGAACAGCACCTTTCTCAATTCGTCAAGGTGCTCCCAAAATGTCATCTCCTGCTGGCCCAATTATTATTTCTCCTCTTTTTTCGCTTCTTTAGTATCGTCTGCGTTAATTTCATCCTCTATCCCTTTAACGCCGTCTTTAAAGCTCTTTACCCCCTTGCCTATACCTTTCATCAACTCTGGAATCTTCTTGCCTCCAAACAAAAGAAGTACAACAAGAGCAATAATAATAACTTCACCGGCACCAAAACTGCCGAACAATAGCAAACTTCTCATTTTATTTTATATTAAAAGTATTTTTCCATAATTTCAGCAGCATACTCAGGTATTCTGCAAGGCTTTCTTGTATCGGATTTTATGAATCCTATCACAACTTCGCCTTCAGCTACAACCGATCCTATCTCCATTTTGGGTGTAAGAGGATTTACACTGCTCTCTTTTATGATTTGTGTCTTTATCCTCATCTTTGCCATAGGCATACTCTCCATGCTGCTTATAATTTTAAGAGTATCACCCATTCTCGATGGAGTTTTATATGTACAGAATGTAGATACTACAGGGAGCATTATTCCTCTCCCCTCAATTTCACTTATAGGAAGACCTATCTCCTCAAGCATCTTAATCCTCCCATACTCAAAATATCTTATATAATTTGAGTGATGGACAATTCCCATCAGATCTGTCTCATAGTATCTTACTTCAACATTGCACTCAGTACGAATCATTATCTGTTCTCCTTAATCCTTTTGAACAATCTGCCAAGTTCTCCAATCCACAATACCATTGATGTTCCGGCAATTATTGCAATCCAATGTGTCAGGCTCAATGGTTCAGTCCTGAAGAATCCTCCTCCAAACTGTATTATTACTATTTGCAGAACAAGTATGAGAACTGCAATTATAATGAAGTTCCAGTTCTCCTTCAGTTTGTAGAATGCAGACCTGTTTCCTCCAAGTGTCCTTGCATTGAACATGTTCCAGAACTGCATCATCACAAAGATAGTAAAGAATACCGAGAGTTCATAAACTGATACAATTCCATCTTTATTCATATATACAAGGATACCCAACAATATAGCCAGGAAGACAAGTCCTACACCAAATATATTGCCCATCATTGTCCTGGATATAATGAAATCGTTAATGCCCCTTGGCTTCTTCTTCATTACCTCCTTGTATGAAGGTTCGCTTGCAAGTGCAAGTGCGGCAAAAGTATCCATAATCAGATTTACCCACAACATCTGTGTAACTGTAAGTGGAAATTCTATACCAATAAAAGGGCCAATAAGGGCAGTAAACAGCGCAACAACATTAATTGTCAACTGGAACTGGATGAACTTCTGTATATTCAGATAAATGGACCTTCCCCATCTTACTGCAGTTGTAACACTTGCAAAAGAATCATCCAAAAGGATGATGTCACTGGCTTCTTTAGCAACAGCAGTACCTGTTCCCATTGCCAATCCCACATCTGCATAGTTGAGTGCAGGTGCATCATTAGTTCCGTCTCCTGTAACAGAAACCACTTGACCACATTGCTGCAGCAGTTTTACAAGCCTCATTTTGTCAGCCGGTCTTGCCCGGGACATCACCTTTATGTTGAGGGCAGCCTCTGTAGCAGCAACATCATCAAGTTCTGAAAAGGCTATACCTGTAATGTGGTTTTTTTCAAGTGTATCCCCTTCTCTCCACAATCCCGCCTGACGGGCAATTTCAACTGCTGTTAGAGAAGTGTCGCCTGTAACAATCTTAACGGCAATACCGGCATCTGTACACTGCTGCATAGCTGCTGGTACATCGTGCCTTATTGGGTCAGCGATTGCAACAAAACCTGTATAATTGAATTTATTTCCATTCACAAGTTCCGCTATATCCATATCCGCATCGAGAAGAGGAATCTCAACCTTTGCAAATGCAAGTGATCTCATTCCTTTCTCCTGGTACACCCTTACTTTAGAAATCTCCTTCTCTACATCAATATTTCCACATTTGCCAAAGATGATTTCAGGTGCCCCTTTTATAAGCAGAATAACTTTGTCGGGAAGATCGAAATCTGCAATTGTTGCCATATATTTCCTCTCTGTGCTGAAAGGAAGTCTTTTTACAATTTTGAAGTTTTTGCGGATATCATCATATGAATATCCGTTATCAGCCAAATACAGTAGCAGTGCCCCCTCTGTAGGGTTTCCTACTGCAGACAAATTTCCGTCAATGTCCTTTTCCAACAGTGCAGTAGAATTCAATGCAATCTCCTTTGCAAAATCATCAGAAACGGTTCCTGAATAATATTGCACCTGCATCTTGTTCTGGGTAAGGGTACCTGTTTTGTCTGTACATATTACTGTAGTTGCACCCATTGTTTCGCAGGCATGCATTTTCCTTACAAGTGTATTCCCCGCAGTCATCTTGCGCATACTGTATGCAAGACTCAGTGTAACACTCATTGCAAGTCCCTCAGGTACAGCCACTACGATTAGTGTAACCGCTATCATGAAGAAACTCAGAAGCAATGTCAAGTTCTCCAGTGTAAACGAGAAAGTAAGCAAACCTACAGCATAGTCTCTGATTACCAAAGCAAAGAAAGTAAGACCTGCAACTGTAAATCCAATCTTCCCGATAACACCGCTCAGTTTGTCCAACTGCTTGTTCAATGGTGTCTTGGCACCGGTAAGTTCTGCTGCCTGACGAGCTGTCTTTCCAATCTCCGTAGCATCTCCAACTGCTGTAACCTCCATTATTCCATCACCCTCTGTAACTGTTGTACCTCTGTAAATGCAGTTGGGGGAATATGTTCCTGCAAAATCCTTTACCGGCTCATGGGTTTTTCTGGATGATACCGACTCTCCATTGAGCGATGATTCATTTACACTCAACTCCATTGTCTCAAGAAGTTTACCGTCTGCCGGTATCTCATCTCCTTGGGTAACAATTACTATATCCCCTACTACCAGTTCATTCTTTGGGATTTGGGTTACGGCTCCGTTTCTATAAACCTTTACAGGAACAGTGTCATTTATCTGATTGAGAATGTCAAACTCCTTACCTGCCTTGTACTCATTTATAAATGAGAGGAATGTGGCAAGAAATACTGCAAGCAAAATTCCCAGGCTCTCCACTATTGATCCATGGAAATATCCTGTAATGAATGAGAGCAATGTTGCAAATAATAGAAGTTTGATAATTGGGTCATTGAATTTCCCCAATAACAATTTAACCCAACTCTCCCTTGCAGGGGGTGTCAGGTCATTTGTACCATACTTTGTCCTGTTTTCCAGAACCTGGTTATCCGATAATCCCTTAAATTGCTGCATTATAAAATATTTATGTTACAAGTGCCGGAACACAGCAAAAAACGAGCCCCGGCACTATATAACCAAATTATTTTTTCAACAAAGAAGCAATTCTGTTATGAAGGTTCTCAAGTTTTGTTGTTGCATCAGACTGCTTCTTCCTCTCCATGGCAACAACATTAGCTGGAGCATTATTTACAAATTTCTCATTGGAAAGTTTGCCGTTAACCTGTTTGAGGAACTTTTCATAATACTCAATCTCAGCCCTCATCTTTGCAACCTCCTCTTCAACATTTATATGTTCATTGAGCGGAACAAAGAATTCGCTGGTCTTTACCATAAAGTTTGCACCCTGGGCATCTGCATCAAATGCTTCAACTGAAGTTATCTTTGAAATGTTTGCCAGTTTCATGATAACTGCGTCCATAGAGTTGTTGTATGGAGCCTTTGCAAATATCTCAAGAGTATTTTTAGGAGAAACCTGTTTCGATTGTCTGATATTTCTAACATTCATTACAATTTGTGATGCATTCTCAAACTGCTCAAGAAGGGTGGCATCATATTCCTCACCTGCAGAAACATTCTGGTACATGATGGTATCACCAGGTTTGCGCAGCTCAAGGTTCTGCCACAACTCCTCAGTTATGAACGGCATAAATGGATGTAGTATTCTCAGAAGTGAATCAAAATATCCTTTTGTAGCCTTGTAGGTTTCGGGATCTATGCCTGCTCCATATGAAGGTTTTACCATTTCAAGGTACCATGCACAGAAATCATCCCAGAACAGCTTGTAAATGGCCATCAATGCCTCAGACAATCTGTATTTTGAAAGAAGGTCCTCAATCTCGGCACTTACTTTGGCAAGGGTGGCATAGAACCATTTTACTGCAACTTTTGCACTTTCCGGTTGCTGTACATTCTCATCAACACTCCAGCCGCTTACAAGTCTAAATGCGTTCCAAATCTTGTTGTTGAAGTTACGCCCCTGCTCGCACAATGCCTCGTCAAAAAGGATATCATTACCTGCAGGTGCAGAAAGCATCATTCCCATACGAACCGCATCTGCACCGTATTTGGCAATCAGTTCAAGAGGATCCGGTGAGTTTCCGAGTGATTTTGACATCTTGCGGCCAAGCTTGTCCCTAACAATACCTGTAAAATATACATTCTTGAAAGGCATTGTACCGTTATACTCATAGCCGGCCATAATCATCCTGGCAACCCAGAAGAATATGATGTCCGGTCCTGTTACAAGGTCACTTGTAGGATAATAATAATTGATCTCCTCATTTCCAGGATTACTTATTCCTTTGAAAAGTGAGAGTGGCCACAACCATGATGAGAACCATGTGTCAAGTGCATCATCATCCTGTCTGAGATCCCCTATTGTAATATTTTCATATCCGGGGATAACTTTTGCAAGTTCAAGTGCCTTTTCTGCTGTCTCTGCAACAACAAATTTCTCCTCCCCTTCAGCATTGTCGGGAAGGAAATATGCAGGAATGCGGTGGCCCCACCATAGCTGGCGGCTGATACACCAGTCCTGTATATTGTCAAGCCAGTTATGATATGTTGTCTTGTACTTGGAAGGATAGAACTTGAGTTCATCATTCATAACAGGTGGAAGTGCAATATCTGCAAAATGCTGCATCCTCAGGAACCACTGCATACAAAGTCTTGGCTCTACTGCAGTATCTGAGTTCCTTTCTGAATAGCCTACCTTGTTCTGGTAATCCTCCACTTTTTCCATAAGACCGGCAGCCTCAAGATCTTTCACAATCTGTTTGCGGACATCCATACGGTCCATACCTATATACATACCAGCAGCCTCACTTAATGTAGCATCTGCATTGAATATATCTATAGTTTCCAGATTATGTGTCTTGCCCAGCATGTAGTCATTTGTATCATGTGCAGGGGTTACTTTCAAACAACCTGTACCAAATTCAATCTCCACATATCTGTCCTCGATTACAGGAATTGAACGGTTTACAAGTGGAACAATTACCTTCTTCCCTTTGAGCCATGTGTTCTTGGGGTCTTTTGGATTGATGCACATTGCAGTATCACCCATAATTGTCTCAGGACGGGTTGTTGCAACCACTGCATATCTTCTGCCCTCAGCATCCCTGTGCAGGATCTGATGTTTTACAGCAGGATCGAAAGGATCTGCAGGGTTTAGTGTAACTGCACCTGACTCTTCACCGTCTGTACATCCCGGCTGCTCATCCACATAATATCTCAAATAGTAGAGTTTGCTCTTCTCATCCTTATATATAACCTCCTCGTTGCTGAGTGCTGTTTGGGCCTTAGGATCCCAGTTTACCATTCTCAGACCGCGGTAAATGAGTCCTTTGTTATAGAGGTCAACAAACACTTTTATTACACTGGAACTTCTCTCCTCATCCATTGTGAAAGCAGTCCTGTCCCAGTCACAACTGGCACCAAGTTTACGCAACTGCTTGAGAATGATTCCACCATGCTCATTAGTCCAGTCCCAAGCATGTTTGAGGAACTCCTCCCTGGTAAGGTCACTTTTCTTTATACCCTGCCCCGCAAGCTTCTTTACAACCTTTGCTTCTGTTGCAATTGATGCATGGTCTGTTCCGGGAACCCAGCAGGCATTTTTACCCTTCATTCTTGCCCTTCGAACCAAAATGTCCTGAATTGTGTTATTCAACATGTGCCCCATGTGAAGTACTCCGGTTACATTTGGTGGAGGTATAACAATTGTATATGCCTCTTTTTCATTCGGTTCCGAATGGAAGAATTTGTTTTCCAACCAGTATTCGTACCATTTGTCCTCAATGTTGGCCGGATTATATTTTGCAGGAATTTCCATAATAATAATTACACTTTAAAAAGTTATAAAAACAGTTTAGCATGCAAAGTTAATTAAATAAAATATGATGCAAAATTCTATTTTAAAGAAAAAAGTTAGTACATTTGCTTGTTAATACTTAAATTGAAAACTATAAACCTATACGAGAAAGCATAGATTGATACAATTATGACAAAAAAATTGAAGATTGTTGTTCTGGCCAAACAGGTGCCGGACACCAGAAATGTCGGTAAAAATGCTATGACACCGGAGGGAACAGTAAACAGGGCAGCACTTCCGGCTATTTTCAACCCAGAAGATATGAATGCCCTTGAGCAGGCATTGTATATTAAAGACCAGAATCCGGGTTCGGAGGTATTGTTGCTCACAATGGGACCTTTCAGAGCTGCGGACATTATCAGGGAAGGACTTTTCAGAGGGGCAGACGGCGGAGTTCTCCTTACAGACAGGAAATTTGCAGGAGCAGATACACTTGCAACTTCATATGCCCTTTCACAGGCAGTAAAGAAAATTAATCCCGATATCATTCTTGCAGGACGCCAGGCAATTGACGGAGACACTGCACAGGTTGGACCTCAGGTAGCAGAGAAACTTGGCATTCCTCAGGTTACCTATGCTGAGGAGATTCAGGAAATTTCAGACTCAAAAGTTGTAATCAAGAGAAGGCTTGAAAGAGGTGTTGAAGTTGTTTCATGTACCCTTCCATGTCTTGTAACCGTACATGCTACAGCAGCACCTTGTCGTCCAAGACATGCAAAACAGGTGATGAAATACAAATATGCAAGAACTGTTACTGAGGATACTGCAGAGGGTGCTGACTATCTTCTTTCATTGGCAGACTACCCTTACCTGAAAATTACCGAGTGGGGAACTGCTGATGTAGGAGGCGAAGACAGCAGCTACGGTATGGCAGGTTCACCAACGAAAGTGAAGAAGGTTGAGAATATTGTATTCCAGGCAAAAGAGGCTAAGAAACTTACAGCTTCGGCAGAAGATATTGATTCCTTAATCTCAGAACTTCTTGCCAACCACACTATAGGCTAACAGATTCACTAAACATTAATTTGATTGAGAAATGAATAACATTATAGTTTTTTGCGAAACAGACAACGGCAAATTGTGCGATGTGAGCCTGGAACTTCTTACAAAGGCAAGATCTTTGGCACAAACTCTTAATTGTGAATTGGAGGCGCTGCTTATCGGATACAATGTTGAAAACCTTCAGAATGAACTTTACCAGTATGGTGTAAAGACAATACATCTTGCTGATGACAAACAGCTGGAGTTCTTCAGAACACTTCCTTATGCATCAATAGCAATCTCACTGTTCAAACAGGAGCAGCCTCAGATTGCACTTTTCGGTGCAACTTGCATAGGACGCGACCTTGCACCAAGAATTTCAAGTGCATTGCACAGCGGTCTTACCGCAGACTGTACTTCACTTGAGATTGGTGACCATCAGGATACAAAGGGCAACAAATGGGACAATCTCCTATATCAGATACGTCCTGCATTCGGCGGTAACATCATTGCTACAATCGTAAACCCTGAGCACAGACCTCAGATGGCTACTGTACGAGAAGGTGTAATGAAGAAAGAGCCTCTTGCAACACCTGTACAGGGTTCTGTGAAGAGAATAGATGTAAGCTCCATTCTTACAGATGCAGATTATGCAGTTGAAATCATCGAGAGACACATTGAGGAGAAGAAGATAGACATTAAAGGTTCACAGATTATTGTAGCAGGTGGCTATGGTGTGGGCAGTAAAGAGAACTTTGCTCTGGTTCATGAACTTGCCAAGGTATTGGGTGCAGAGGTTGGTGCTTCACGTGCAGCAGTTGATGCAGGTTTTTGTGAGCATGAGAGACAAATTGGCCAGACTGGTGTTACCGTAAGACCTAAACTCTTCATTTCAGTAGGTATTTCAGGACAAATCCAGCACACTGCAGGTATGGACCAGTCATCTATGATCATTTCAATCAACAATGATCCTAATGCCCCTATCCACCAGATTGCAGATTATTCAATCATTGGAGACCTTAATGATGTATTACCTAAGATGATTGCATCTTATAAAAAACACAGCAAATAATTATGGCAAATTTTTATAGAGATAATTCAGATTTGAAATTTCAGTTCAGACATCCGCTTATGGATAAGATTGTTGGACTGAAAGAGGATAATTTCAAAGATTTCGGCAAATATGATTATGCTCCTGCTAACGTAGAAGATGCAATAGATTCTTACGACAGGGTAATGGACATCATTGGCGGCATTTGCGGCGAGATTCTTGCCCCTAATGCAGAGCAGGTTGACCATGACGGTCCTGTATGTGCTAACGGAAGAATCACTTATGCTGCAGGTACACAGCAGAATCACGATGCCCTTACACAGGCAGGTGTATATGGCCTTGCCCTTCCAAGGGAGTATGGCGGATTGAATTTCAGCATGGTTCCTTATGTAATGGCAGCTGAACTTGTATCACGCGCAGATGCAGGATTTGCCAATATCTGGGGACTTCAGGACTGTGCAGAAACAATCTATGAATTTGCTTCAAAAGAGATTAAGGAGGAGTTTCTCCCAAGAATCAATAAAGGTGAGACATGTTCAATGGACCTTACCGAGCCTGATGCAGGTTCAGACCTCCAGTCTGTAATGCTTAAGGCTACATGGGACGAGGAGAAACAGTCATGGTTCCTTAACGGTGTAAAACGTTTCATTACCAACGGTGATGCAGACATCAAACTTGTACTTGCAAGATCTGAAGAGGGCACTACCGATGGTCGTGGCCTTTCATACTTTGTATATGACAAGAAGTGGGGTGGCGTTAATGTAAGGCGTATAGAGAACAAACTTGGTATAAAGGGCTCCCCTACTGCAGAACTTGTATTCAAGAATGCCCCTGCAAAACTTGTAGGTGACAGGAAACTCGGTCTTATCAAATATGTAATGTCTCTTATGAACGGTGCAAGGCTTGGTGTAGGTGCCCAGTCTGTAGGTTTGTCTGAGGCTGCATATAGAGAGGCTTTGAAGTATGCTCATGAGCGTGTACAGTACAAGAAGGCAATCATCAATTTCCCTGCAGTATATGAACTTCTTGCAGTTATGAAGGCTAAACTTCAGGCATCTAGGGCAATTCTGTATGAAACAACAAGATTTGTTGATATGTACAAGGCTTACAATGCAATTGCAGAAGAGAGAAAACTTACCCCTGAGGAGAGACAGGAGAACAAGAAATACAGCAAATATGCAGACATGTTTACCCCTGTACTTAAAATGATGTCATCTGAGTACGCAAACCAGAATGCGTATGACGCAATCCAGGTACACGGCGGTTCAGGTTTCATGAAGGAGTATCCTGTAGAGAGACTTTATAGAGATGCAAGAATCCTTACCATTTATGAGGGTACTTCACAGTTGCAGACCGTAGCAGCAATCAGATATGTTACCAACGGTTCATACCTTGCAAAAATTCGTGAGTATGAGGCAATGGAGTTCAAACCTGAATATGCAGCACTTAAAGAGAAACTTATTGCAATGACTGCACAATATGAGCAGGCATGTGAGATGGTTCAGGGCAAGGGAGAAGAGTATATAGATTTCCACGCCAGAAGACTTGTGGAGATGGCTGCCCATATCATCATGTCATACCTTCTTATCATAGATGCACAGGTTGATGAGTCATTTGCAAGAAGTGCAGAGGTCTATACCAACAAATCTGAGGCATGGAACAACGAGAGGGCATCTTATATTGCCTCATTCAAACCTGAGGACCTAGCTGCATTTTCTGCAATAAAAGAGGAAATCGTTGCTCAGGAGAACTAGTTTCTCTCTACAGCATATAAAAGTACAGTGGCCCCATAAGGAGGCCACTGTTTTTATACAATCGATCTTGTAGTTCTTTTAGTATCTGTTTCTGTATGTTGCCCTGTCTCTTTACGGCTAATTTGTTCGTATGAATCTTTAAAATCGTACTCAAGCATACCGCAAACTTTACAGCGGTATGTAATTCTATATACCTTAACTTTGTATGCTATAGAATAATCTTTATAAAGGGTTGTAGTGGTTGTTTCAGTATGTTCCTTTTTATCGCTTTCAGTAGTATATGAACTTCCATTTGAATACTTATATGTTGTTACAAGGTATGTCTTCCATTTCTTTTCATCTTTTGCCACATCCCTTACCTTTACCTTTTCATGATCATACTCAATGTATTCCTTCCAGAACTCTGTTTTCAGCTCTTCAATTTTATACATTTCCTTACATTCAGGGCATCTGTCATGAGGAATTTTGTCGAGAAGAGGAAATGTAATGAATTTAAAACTCAACAATGCTGTAACTATATTGAATAACATGAAAATTGCAACCATACCGCGGCATCCCAGAACCACTATCCATACATAAACACATATAATTGAAACAACAGCAATTAATTTGAACAATTGTTTATTGGAGAATTTTTTCAGTACATGCGGATAATGAATCAGGTAACCTACTACAAATGCCGGGAGCATTGGTGTAAGCCAGTACCACACCAATACCATAAATACCATAATAATTGCAAGAAATACAAATACTATCTTCCCTATAATTCCGTTGAAAGAAAACTCCGGACCATTGTAGATTGAAGAATCAATCATTCTGCACAATGCATTCCTCCCCATTATTAATTTTCTGAAAGGAAACATTTTTGCAATAAGTCTGCTGTCGGTTTCTTTCCATTTCAGAAGTTCAGAATTTCCCTCCTTGTCAAAAATCAATACAGGCATATGCCGTCCTTTGTCCCCCATTACCCTCAGAGAAGTGAACTCAGCTATCATTTTGTCTTTTTTGTAGTATACATATAGAGCTGGAGATGCTTTCTTTTCAATTTTCTCTAAAGATTTGCCTAATAATTTCCTGTTGAATTTGCTCTCAAGAATATGATATTTTCCTGCAGACTGAGAAATGATGTGTCTTCTTATTTTCCCTGATACCTGCGGCTCCATATTGTCGTGTTTGATTTTAGCCTTTGTGCCATCATCAAATACAACATCATATTTGTACGGATATCCTTCACATTTTACATTTGATACAATCTCAGATTTCTTGGTTGAAGGGTTTTTGGCCTTGAAATTGTAACCCAATTCCTCTATAGGAATCAATCCTCTTATGCCAGATTCACTCTCTGCCCAAAAAGCATACCTTTTATTATAGAATCCTATAATTTTAACCTTTTCACCTTGTTTTACACTGCCTATTATGGAATCTGTATAAGCCAATTTGTATATGTTGGCTTTTGAAGGTGCTTCTATTTCATCCAGGATCTTTACTTTATGCCTTACAGAAAAGGAGTTGGCCAAATGAGCCAGAATTATGAGAACGATTGCAACTTTACAAACATTCTTGTGGGAAAACAGTTTTTTACTTTTCATAAGCCTGAATTTATAGTGAAACATTAAAGTGCTGTTTGGCAAACTTAAGGTATCTTAAGAAAATAATTGTATAAGGCCCGTATTAAAATTACTTTCACAAATATACAAAATTTAATTTTCGTATCTTTGCATCAAAATGTATAGTTTATAGGAAATGTACAAAATCAACATTATAGGAGCCGGTAATGTTGCATTCAGGATGGCTCTGTTCCTGCAGGCGGCCGGCCATTCTGTTGAATGCGTCTGTGCAAGGAACCTGGAAAAGGGAGAGAAAGTTGTAAGGGCCCTCAAAAGGAGCCGCAGCAATGCTTTTGCTACGGATGATTTCTCATCTGTTCCACTATCCGACATTACAATAATAGCAGTAAGTGACAATGCCATTAAGGAAGTTGCCTCCCTTTTGCCGTACAAGAATGTTTTTACTGTACACACCAGCGGTGCCACTCCTATGAGTATCCTTACTGAGGCCGGACTTACAAATACAGGTGTATTCTATCCCCTCATGACATTGAGCATGAACAAGGACCTTGACATCAGGCTTGTACCTTTCCTGCTTGAGGCAGATAGCGCAAAGGGAAATGAGATTCTGGTAAACATTGTAAATTCAATTAAGGCAGAATATAAAATATGTGACTCACAAAAGAGACTCCAGTTCCACACTGCCGCAATATTTACAACAAACTTCATCAACTATTCATTGTCTCTTGCATACGACATCTCTCATCCAGATTTTACATTTCTGCTCCCCAGTGCAATTGAAAGCGTCAGGAAAGCATTTCTTAATACTCCTGCCGCATCGCAGACCGGTCCTGCAAGAAGGGGTGATACAAATACAATAGAAAAGCATAAAAAAATCTTGTCTGACGGGAAATTCAGGGAGCACCTGGAGGTGTATGAATTCCTTACAGACAAGATCTATAAAAAATATAATCCCGACAAATAATTTAAATCAGACCATTTGAACCGAGTAGAATCAGCATTGTATATCCAAGTACAAGACCAATAATGCCTACACCTATTCCAACCTTCATCATATCTTTCTGATCTATAAAACCAGTAGAATGTGCAAGGGCATTAGGTGGAGTACTTATAGGAAGTATCATTGCCATTGATGAACCGATTGCAACACCTATGAGCATTACAGCCACACCTCCAAATGGCTCCATCTGCTCTCCCATGGCCCTTCCTACCGTACCAAGAATTGGGACAAGCAATGCTGCACTTGCAGTATTTGAAATGAAGTTTGACATTACATAACATAAAATGCCGCCACCAATCAGCACTGCCATAACCGGCCAAGTATGGAATGGAATGGCTGTAATAAGATGTTTGGCGAGACCTGTTTCATTAAGGGCCACTCCAAGTGCAAAGCCACCTGCAACCATCCATAGCACAGACCAGTTTATCTCCTCAAGGTCCCTTCTTCCAATAATGCCAATGGCACAAAATACACCAATTGGGAGCATAGCAACAACATTTGAATTAACTCCTGTATATTTGTCAGTTACCCATAAAAGAACGGTTATTGCAAATGTGATATAAACTACTATTGAACGCCAGTCTTTCTTGGCCTCACCTTCAATGTTGAGAACAATTTTCTTCTGTTTGAAAGGGAACAGTTTCATTAGAAGCAGCCAACCCAAGAACAATACAACTATAGTAAATGGCAACATGAAAAACATCCATTCACCAAACCCCATATTCAGATTCAGTCCCGAAGGATCATTCAAATATTTTAAAGCTATTGCATTTGGTGGCGTTCCGATAGGTGTTCCCAATCCACCCACATTGGCTGCTACAGGAATTGCCATTGCAAGTGCAATTTTACCTTTACCGTCTGCAGGCAGAGCCTTAAGAACAGGGGCAAGAAATGTAAGCATCATGGCTGCTGTAGCAGTATTGCTGAGGAACATTGAAAATATCCCCGTCACTACAATAAATCCCAGAAGTACAAAATTTGAATGTGTGCCAAACGGCTTGAGCAGTATTCTTGCGAGAGCTCCGTCCATTCCAGTTTTTGTAGCAGCAATGGCAAGTATGAAACCTCCCAGGAACAGCATAATTATTGGATCAGCATAACAATTCAACAAAGAATTGTATTTGATAAGTGTTCCAAGTTCATTCACATCATAGCCTTGTCTGAACAGCCAAAGGGCACTGTCCGAACATGTGAACAATAATAGCACTATTACAATTGTAGAAGTAACCCATGCAGATACGCCTTCAAGTATCCACATTAGGGTAGCAAAGACAAATACGGCAATCACCCTTTTCTCAATAATTGTAAGCCCCTCTATGCCGAAAGAAGATTCAGGCACAAGAAGAATTAAAAGAGACGCAATTACTGGAATCGCAATTCGTAAAGCAGTTGACAGGATACTTTTTGTGTATTTAGGATCTTTTTTTCTGTTCTGGTATTTCTCTACCAGCTGATAACCCAAAAATGATTTGAACATAAAAATTGATAATTAGATATTTACAAAAATAATTATAAATCCTTAACATTTGTAGTAACTTTGCACAATAAATGAGATTTTTCTATGGGCAATTATAAAACTAAACTAAAAGAGATAAAAGGATTTGCATTTGATGTAGACGGAGTATTTACAGACGGAAGCGTACTGGTAATGCCTGACGGAGACCTGTTGCGTATCCATAATGCCAAAGACGGTTATGGTGTAAGATGGGCATATTTGTGCGGTTATCATATTGCAATAATTACAGGAGGCTATTCAGAATCTGTAAGGAAAAGGTTCCAGGGTATTGGAGTGGAACATATTTATTTGAAATCAAGGGACAAATTGCCTGATTTCTATGATTTCTGCAATAAATGCGGCATTTCGCCCAAAGAGGTTGCCTTTGTAGGTGATGATATTCCTGATATTCCTATCCTTAAAGAGTGCGGACTGGCTGTATGTCCTTCAGATGCAGTTCAGGAAGTAAAGGATGTCTGTGATTATGTATCATTATACCCGGGAGGACGCGGATGTGTCCGTGATCTCATAGAACAAGTATTGAAGGTACAGGGCAAATGGGAGTTTGACGCATCATTGTATGCCGGCAAGTTCGGCCAGGGAATGGATGACCCTAAAAAATGATGGAAATATGCTCAACAAAATTCTCAAAGGTAAAACAATCATACTTGGTTCCGCTTCTCCACGCAGAAAGGAACTCCTTGCAGGATTGGGTATAGATTTTACAGTTGATACAAACATAAATTTTGAAGAAGTTGCTCCCGAAGAACTTTTATTGCAGGAATATCCGGAATATATGGCCAACGGCAAATCCTATGGATTCTACAGGGAACTTTTGGATGATGAGATTCTAATAACCGCTGATACTATGGTCCTATGTTCAGACGAAATTATGGGCAAGCCGGCAGATAGAGATGATGCAATAAGAATGTTGTCCAAATTGAGTGACAATACACACAAGGTACTTACCGGAGTGTGTCTGAGAAGTACAGAAAGGGAACTCTCATTTACCGTTACTACAGATGTAACATTCGGCAAACTTGGACAGGATGAAATTGAGCATTATATAGACAAATACCGCCCATATGACAAAGCAGGTTCATATGGTGTGCAGGAATGGATTGGATTTGTAGGAATTAAAAGCATTCACGGTTCATATTTCAATGTAATGGGACTTCCAGTGCACATATTGTACAACAAACTTAAGGAGATGGTTTAGAATCATCTCCTTTTTATCATATTGCCCTCTATTGAAACTGTAGAATTGTCAATCATATCCCTGAGCACTTTCAGGTAGAAACTGTAATCATCACCTGCAGCTGTTTCAATTGCACTGATTGGAATTTCGCCATTATTGTCAATCATAGAATGGATATGGGCACTCACCTCTTTCCGTCTAAAACTTTCATGACTGCCGTTCCTGTTCCTGATGCAAACATCACATACACCGCAATCCTTTGAAGCCTCCTGACCAAAATACTCTATCAGCTGCCTGCTCCGGCATACTTCATCATTATTTACAAACGAAATAATGCTCTCAACCCTTTTCTGGAAAAGGGCTTTACGGGCATCATAATTCTTCTGTGACAAATAAAGGTTAGATTCCACCAATCTCTCCGTATTCATGATAATCAGAGGAGTACGTACTTTAGGAATATACTTGATTATGTTGAGTTTGGATAGCTGCTTAAGTTTATCCTTCACACCAATGACAGAATCTGTAGTTACCCTTGCAATATAATCTTCGTCTATAGGGGTGAGTCTGGAGAACAGTGCAGTATATATTCTCAAGACAGATTTGATGAACCTGTCGAGTTCCGGATTGTCAATCTGAACCTTGTACAGTTCATCCCTGCCCACTGTAAACATAATTCTCGACGGATTGTCCAGTTCATCAGTAAGTTCCCAATACCCCTCCTGCTCCAGGTATTTTATTGCATAATAGGCTGATACGGAATTGAGGGAAAACTTCTTTGAGAATTCAATCAGATTGAATTTGTTTACACTCTCATTTCCCCCCTCATATGGGATATTAAGATATATGAACACCTTCTGGTAAATCTCTTTTATGTATTGGATGTCGGGAAAAGAGATTGTATGTATTTGCCTCAGGCGGGAGATGTCCGAAGAATTCCACAATAATGTGGCATATGAACGTTTTCTGTCCCTACCTGCACGGCCTGCCTCCTGGAAATATGCTTCCAATGAATCCGGAAGATCATAATGTATTACAAATCTCACATCAGGTTTGTCAATGCCCATACCAAATGCATTGGTAGCTACAATCACCCTAATTTCATCTTTAATCCATGCATCCTGTTTTGCACTCCTGAGATCCTTGCCAAGCCCGGCATGGTAAAAATCGGAAGTTATGCCATTTTGGCGCAAAAAAGAAGAGATTTCCTCACATCTTTTCCTTTCTCTTACATAAACAATTCCGGTACCTGGAACACCATTGCATACCTTAAGAATATTACCGAACTTGTCATCCACATTTCTAACCACATAAGAAAGATTGTCCCTTTCAAATCCCGATACAATTACATTAGGCCTGGAAAAATTGAGCTTCTGCATTATATCTTCCGCCACTGACTTAGTTGCAGTTGCAGTTAGGGCAATTATTGGAATGTCGCCTATAAGCTCTTGTATCTCTTTAATTTGCAGATATGCAGGCCTGAAGTCATAACCCCATTGTGATATACAGTGTGCCTCATCTACAACAAGGAAATTCACATTCATTTTTCTAACCCTTTCCCGGAACATATGAGTATGTAGCCTCTCGGGAGATACATAGAGAAATTTGTAATCTCCATAAATGGCATTGTCCAATGTTGTATCAATCTGGGAATAAGTCATTCCAGAATATACGGCCAATGCTCTTATACCCTTATTGTTAAGATTCTGCACCTGATCCTTCATCAAAGCAATGAGGGGGGAAATGACAAGACAAATACCCTCTTTTGCCATTGCGGGTACCTGGAAGCATACAGATTTTCCGCCACCGGTAGGCATGAGAGCAAGAGTGTCGTCACCTTTCAATGCAGAATTAATTATCTCTTCCTGCATTGGACGGAAACTGTCATATCCCCAATATTTCTTTAAAATTTCCCTTATCATCCCTCTTTTTTCTTCCCGACAAATTTAAGATATATTTGGCAAACTTTTTGATATTCTTTATAGCGGCAATTTGCACTATTTTAACTATATTTGCCAACGGAAAAAATAATAAAAAACCATTTAACAAATATAAATGATATGTCACAAATAGATTTAAGCAAGTACGGTATTACCGGAGTGAAAGAGGTTCTTTACAACCCTTCTTACGATGTACTTTACGCAGAGGAGACCAAACCTGGTCTTGAGGGTTTTGAGGTAGGTCAGGTTACAGAGTTGGGCGCAGTAAATGTAATGACAGGCGTCTATACAGGCCGTTCCCCTAAAGATAAATTCTTTGTAATGGATGAGACTTCAAAAGACACCATCTGGTGGACTTCTGAGGAGTACAAGAATGACAACAAACCTGTTACCAAAGAGACTTGGGCGGAGTTGAAGAAGATTGCTCAGGATGAGTTGTCAAATAAAAGATTGTATGTAGTAGACACTTTCTGCGGTGCCAATGAGAATACCCGCATTAAAGTGCGTTTCATCATGGAGGTTGCATGGCAGGCCCACTTTGTTAAAAACATGTTCATCCGCCCTACTGAGGAGGAACTTGCAAACTATGGCGAGCCTGATTTCGTAGTTCTTACAGCATCTAAAGCTAAAGTTGAGAACTACAAGGAGTTGGGATTGAACTCAGAGACTGCAGTTGTATTCAACCTTACAGAGAAAATGCAGATTATCATCAACACATGGTATGGCGGTGAGATGAAGAAAGGTATGTTCTCATACATGAACTATCTGCTTCCTTTGAAAGGCATTGCATCTATGCACTGTTCTGCAAACACAAACAAGGCAGGCGAGACAGCTATCTTCTTCGGCCTTTCAGGTACAGGAAAAACCACCCTTTCAACAGATCCTAAACGTGAGCTTATCGGTGATGACGAGCACGGCTGGGATGATGACGGCATCTTCAACTTTGAGGGCGGTTGCTATGCAAAAGTTATCAACTTGAGTGCTGAGGCTGAGCCTGATATCTACAATGCAATTAAGAGAGATGCACTTTTGGAGAATGTTACTGTAGATGCAAACGGCAAGATTGACTTTGCAGACAAGAGTGTAACAGAGAACACTCGCGTTTCATACCCTATCTACCACATCAACAACATTGTAAAACCAGTATCCAAAGCTCCTGCTGCAAAGAAGGTTATCTTCCTTTCAGCTGATGCATTCGGTGTGCTTCCTCCAGTATCTATCCTTACTCCAGAGCAGACCAAATATTATTTCTTGTCTGGATTTACTGCTAAATTGGCAGGAACTGAGCGTGGTATCACTGAGCCTACCCCAACATTCTCTGCATGTTTCGGTGCTGCATTCCTTTCACTTCACCCTACAAAATATGGTGAGGAGCTTGTTAAGAGAATGGAGAAATCAGGTGCAACTGCTTACCTTGTAAACACTGGATGGAACGGTACCGGCAAACGTATCTCTATCAAAGATACTCGTGGAATCATTGATGCTATCCTTGACGGTTCAATTGACAAGGCAGAAACAAAAGAGATTCCATTCTTCGGTTTCAAAGTTCCTACAGCTCTTCCAGGTGTTGATTCAGGTATTCTTGATCCAAGAGACACTTACGCTGATGCTTCACAATGGGAAGAGAAAGCTAAAGATCTTGCAGGCCGTTTCATTAAGAACTTCAGCAAGTTCACAGGAAACGAGGCTGGCAAAGCATTGGTTGCAGCCGGTCCGCAGCTATAATCACTGCACTGCATTCAACCAATTATTATATGGAGATCCTTTTAGGGTCTCCATTTTTTGTAAATTATATTCTGCCGGCATTGTCATATAATCGTCGGGAAGTAAAAAAGGTTGGCAATTTAATGCCAACCTCATAAAAGTTAATTATTGAATCGAATATTATTAAGGAATCAACTTGAAGTTTTCCCTTGCATATTTTGTTGGCATATGGTCAAAGTGCCACCACTCCTCATCAATTGGGAGGAAACCGGCCTCAGTCATTACTTTTCTGAGCAAAAGTCTGTTTTCAAGCTCCCGTTTTGTAATCTTCCCTTCGTCAAGAAGCTGCTGCTCTATGTTAACCCTGCTCTGGTCTGCAAAACAATCATACTCAGAGCCCATTGGAATAGGATGTCCGGTGCAGTCAATAATTGTAACATCAACAGCATTTCCAAAATTATGATTACCACCACCTCTGGCCGGATTAGCCACAAAATCTTCCATATCTGTCCCCTCTACACTATCCCACATCTCCTGCTGGATACTTATTGGACGGGCAGCATCATATACTATAAGATTAAGATCCAGCCTGATGGATTTGAGAAGTTTGTTTGCCTTAAGAAGTTTTTCTGCAGTTTCTGGAAGCATAAACGCCTTATTCACATCTTTATAAAGCACCTTGCCCATAAAATTGTACGGTTTGGCATATATAAGATCAACTGCAATTGTAGAATCGAGATCATGAATGTCAACAAGGCCCATTGCCCTCATCTGAGCTTCCTTAGGTGAATCTGCCTGATGGTCAGAGACAACAGATGAATTGTTTGTACATGATAAAATCACTAAAAATAGTGAGAAGAAAATTAAAATTCTTTTCATAATTTTGAAATATTAAAATATGATAATTATTATATACTATTTTTTAATGTAAAATTAAACATAAAATTACTAAAATTGTTAAAACTGAAAAAATCAATATGAAAAAAGTAAATTTCAAGAATCACCCAGTATCGCTTAAAGGCAACCTTCCGCAAGCAGGAAAACCAGCTCCGGATTTCAAATTGACCAAATCTGATTTGGCTACTATATCGCTAAGTGACCTGAAAGGCAAAACCTTAGTACTTAACATATTTCCAAGTCTTGACACCGGCGTGTGCGCAATGAGTGTGCGCAAGTTCAATGAGTTGGCAGCAAACATGAAGGATACTATTGTGCTTGCAATATCAAAAGATCTCCCTTTTGCACATACAAGATTCTGTACAACGGAAGGGATAAACAATGTAATTGCATTGTCAGATTTCAGGAACACAGGTTTCGCAACTGACTACGGATTGCTAATGGAAGACGGTCCTCTTCATGGACTTTTGGCAAGAGCTGTTATAATAATTGATCCGGAAATGATTGTAAGATATGTACAACTTGTTCCGGAGATAACCAGTGAACCTGACTACAATGAGGTATTAAGACATTTGTAAAGGGAGAAATAATTGTTACAATAAACATAAAATCAATAAAATGGCAGCATTGGTAACAATCAATAGCTGCCTTTTTTGTATTACTCAGATTTACAATCAAATGGACAAAATTCAGAGATGAAAAAATTTGACTAAATTTGTAAAAAATTATATCTATGGAGTACAAAATGGATGAATACTCTTCACTTGTACTTGAAGGTGGAGGATTAAGGGGTGTTTTTACTTGCGGAGTATTGGACAATTTTATGGAAAGGGGCATTGAGTTTCCTTTTACTGTAGGGGTAAGTGCCGGAGCTTGCAACGGCCTGTCTTATATTTCAAAGCAGAAAGGAAGGGCAAAGTACAGCAATATAGACCTTTTGGCAAAATATAACTACATAGGGGTAAAATATCTGTTTACCCAAAGGAACATAATGGATTTCAATCTCCTCTTTCATGAGTTTCCCGACAAAATCATTCCATATGACTACCGGGAGCTTGCCAATACAAAAAAGCGTTTTGTGATGGTAACAACAAATTGTCTTACAGGACAGGCAAACTATATGGAGGAGTATAAGGACAGCAGAAGGGTAATTGACATAGTAAAGGCATCAAGCAGCCTCCCTTTTGTCTCCCCTATTGCGTATGTGGATGGTATTCCAATGCTTGATGGAGGTATTGCCGATTCCATACCAATTGAATATGCTATCTCCCAAGGGTATTTGAATAATGTAGTAGTGCTTACAAGGAACAGAGGGTACAGGAAAAAGATAAATACCTCCAAATTAGTTCCCCGTCTTTTTTATCGGGAATACCCTAATCTGGTTGATGCTATTGTTTCAAGAAATGAAAGATACAATGCTGTGCTTGAAATGATAGAGAAAATGGAGGATGAAGGAAAACTGACAGTAATCCGTCCTCTCAAGGCAATTGAAGTGGACAGAATGGAAAAAAATACAGAAAAATTGACTGCATTATATAATGAAGGGTTCGAATTGGCATCACAGTATAAGATATAATCGATTATTTTTATTATATTCGCAAGGATAAAAATTAAGGACTATGTTAGTACAAATTATAAACGGAAAGATCCATACGCCACAAGGATGGCTGAAGAACGGATCGGTGATTATCAACGACAATAAAATACTTGAGGTATCCAATTGTGACCTTGCAGTTGTAGGGGCAAAAATTGTTGATGCCAAAGGTATGTACATTGTTCCAGGAGGTGTGGAGATACATGTACATGGAGGTGGTGGAAGAGATTTCATGGAGGGCTCGGAAGATGCTTTCAGAACTGCTGTTGATGCCCATATGCAACATGGAACTACCAGTATATTCCCTACCTTGTCATCTTCAAGCATACCAATGATCAGAGCTGCCGCTGCAACAACTGAAAAGCTTATGGCGGAGAAAGACAGTCCTGTACTTGGACTTCACCTTGAGGGACATTATTTCAATATGAAAATGGCCGGTGGCCAGATTCCTGAATATATCAAGAATCCGGATCCTAACGAATATATTCCTCTTCTTGAAGAGACAAACTGCATAAAGAGATGGGATGCGTCACCAGAGCTTCCGGGAGCCATTCAGTTTGGAAAATATGTATCATCAAAAGGTATACTTGTATCAGTTGCCCATACTCAGGCAGAGTTTGAGGATATAAGGGCAGGATATGATGCCGGTTATACCCATGCAACACATTTCTACAATGCAATGCCGGGGTTCCATAAAAAGAACGAGTACAAATATGAAGGTACAGTAGAGTCAATCTACCTGATGGATGACATGACAGTAGAGGCCATTGCAGACGGAATCCATGTTCCTCCTACTATCCTGAGACTAATCTATAAAGTTAAGGGAGTTGAAAAAACAGCCCTGATTACAGATGCCCTTGCATGTGCTGCCAGCGACAGCAAAGTGGCTTTTGACCCAAGGGTAATCATTGAGGACGGAGTATGCAAGCTTGCTGACAGGTCTGCCCTTGCCGGAAGTATTGCAACTATGGACCGTCTTATCCAGACAATGACATTCCAGGCTGAAGTTCCTCTATTTGATGTCTGCAGAATGATTTCAGAGACCCCAGCTAAGATTATGGGAGTTTATGACAGAAAAGGTTCTCTTGAGCGTGGCAAGGATGCCGACATTCTTCTTTTGGACAAGAATCTCGATGTTAGAGCAGTATGGGCTATGGGCAAAATGGTTAAAAACTTTGAATAAAAGAGATTATGCTTACACAAATAATCAACGGAAAAATTCTCACCACAGAAGGATGGCTCGAAGGCGGATCAATAATTCTGAGTGATTCAAAAATACTTGAAATTACAAACAGTGACCTTCCAAGGGTAGGTGCAGAGATTGTTGATGTTAAAGGAGACTATATCCTCCCGGGGTTTGTAGCCATGAACATTCATGGTGGTGGAGGTCATGCCTACAAGGAGGGTACAAAAGAGGCATTTGAAACAGCTACCAATGTTCATCTCAAGCATGGTGCCACAACAATTTTCCCAACAATTTATACTGCCAAGGCTGAGAAAATCTACAATTCAGCCAGAATTTGTGAGGAGATTCTAAAGAATGGTCATACCCCTATCAAAGGTTTGCATATTGCAGGACCATACTTTAACCCAAATATGGTTAAAGGTTTCCCTGGTGCTAAGGATCCTGATAAAGAAGAATACCTGAAAATACTTTCAGATATCGGCTTTATAAAGAGATGGGACCTTTCACCAGAACTTCCAGGTGCCTATGAAATGGCAAAGATCCTCAAATGGAAGAATATTGTTGCAGGAATTACACATACTCAAGCTGAGTTTCAAGTTGTAAAAGAGGCTCTTGAGGCAGGTTTCACACATGTTTCACAGCTTTACAACTCAATGCCCGGTTTCCATAAACGCGGAGAGTACAAATATGAAGGTACAGTTGAGAGCGTACAGCTTCTGGATGACATGAGTGTTGAGGTAATTGCAGACGGCAAACACCTCCCAGGGACAATTCTCAGACTTGTTTACAAGCTTAAGGGAGTTGAAAGGATGTCACTTGTAACATGTGCCCTCAAATATGCGGCATTTGACGGCGAGATAGAAGCTGATTCAGACTTCATAATAGAAGATGGAGTTTGCAAGCTTAAAGACCACTCTACACTTGCAGGAAGTATTGCCACAATGGACAGGGTTGTAAGAGTAGCTATACAAGCCGGTATTCCATTTGAAGATGCTGTAAGGATGGCATCAGAGACTCCTGCCAAAGTAATGAACTGCTACGACAGGGTAGGTTCGTTGGAAGAGGGAAAAGATGCTGATGTAGTAACAATGAATAAAGATTATCAGATTACAGGTGTCTGGTCACAAGGTATCAAATATAACGGTTAAGGCATTACTGCTGACAATATCCATATTTCTTTTGGCAGCATGCAAGTCACCGCTTGAAAAATCAATACTTGAACCGTTGACATCAAAAGAGTTGGACAGAGTTGCCGGAGAGGATAATTCCTTTCTGGCAACTTATTCCATTGTAGAGGAGAAATCCAACTACATCCACACACTACAGGATTCTTCCCGATGGAAACATCTTACCTACGCCAGACTCCACTCCTATCTGAAAACAATTGAAAGTGCTGAACTCAATTCGCCGTTGTTTGCACAATTAAGGGAAAAGTGGGAACAAATGTACAGCAGCTACAACACACAAGTTGATACTATTCTCAGGCAGTGGAGACAATATCTGGAAACCAATACACCGGATTCACTACTCATTATATCTTTTGAAGGGATAGAGACGGAAAAAATAAGAAATATCAACAAACAGATTGATACACTTGTAAAGGCCCGGATCAAATACAAAAGTTTGTCTTTTCCTGTTGATTCATTTAAAATGGCCTATTGCTTTGCACCATTTAACGACTCTTCGGCAACAAACAATGTGGTTTATAAAAAAAGGATAAAAGACAGTACCACAGTAAAGGTATTCCCTGTTCTGATTCCTGAACTGAAAAAGAGACTCTCAAGCAAAGATACTGCACTCAAATTCCAATATGAGATATTTGCCGTTTACGCAAATGGCAAATGCTACAATAATGACTCTTTAAAACAGGACCTTCCAAAATCAGTCATGCAGCTAATAAATGCAGAAGAGTCTTCCAAAGAGTCACAATTCTTTGATGAACGCTATTTCAGAGAGAAGATTATCAGGGATCTTATAGACCCTGCATTCATATCCCAAAGCGCTTATATAAAGATAAATGCAGAGGATTTTTACAAAGAGATAGACTCTTTGGCACATAATTATACTAATCTTCACTGATTACCATATCCATAGGGAGATCATAATCTCCGCACGGTATTGAATCAAAAATCTGGAATCTGAAGGCAATACCAATCTTTTTGCAATTGAGTGAATTCAGAAGCCTGTCATAAAACCCTTTACCTCTACCCATCCTGTTATTGTTCCTGTCAAAAGCCATCCCAGGTATAATGGCAAGATCTATTTCTGAGGGATCGATTGTATTATTCTCTGCCGGTTCAAGTATATTGTTGTAACCTATAGACATATTGTCGGGAATATACTCTTTAAGTATCAGATTGTCTCCGTCAACAACAGGAAGTGCAATCCTTTTGTTGCCCTTTCTGCGGTTGCTTAAGGATTCAAGGAGAAGATCTGTGTTAACCTCATCGGGAAGAGCATGATAGAGAAGAATGGTATCAGAAATGGCCAATTCCGGAAGCTGGAGCACCCTTTTCTGTATAGAAACAGATCTCTCCAGTTTTTGCTGAAGCGTATACTCATGTTTAAGGGCTCTTACAAGTCTCCTCAATTCCTTTTTTTGCTCATCAGTTGTCATGTCAGTTTAAAAATGAATTGATGAACGGTGTAATTCCGGCTTTGAAGAACTCAACTGCAATAACCATAATAATCAGCCCCATTATTCTGAGCATTACATTAATCCCAGTTTCGCCAAGATATTTTACAATTCTTGTTGAAAAGGCAAATATCAGATAACTCAAAAGAAGCACCACAAGCACTGATACCGCAAATGCAATCTTATGGGAAATTGTTACTGCATCTTCCATAAGGACAATGGCATTGGTAATGGCACCCGGGCCGCAAAGCATAGGTATTGCCAGAGGGGTAATTGCAATATCCTTTGCTGCCTTATGGATTTCATCCTTACCTCCCTTGATTGGAGAAAGACGGGCATTGAGCATATCAAAACCTACAATAAAGAAAATGGCGCCTCCTACAATTCTGAAACTGTCTACGGAAATGCCGAAAAATTTGAACAGGAATTGTCCGGAAAAGGCAAATCCCAGGAGGATGAGAAGAGCCGCAAAAACAGCTCTGCTTGCAATCTGGAGCTTTTCTTTGTTTCCTATCTCTGCGGTAAGTCCCAAATAAACAGGCAGGATGCTTATTGGGTTGATAAGTGTAAAGAAAGATGTAAACACCAGTAAAGAATAGGCAATGACAGAATTCTGGTCCATTTGAAAACAAATATTAAAATAAAATAAACACCAATAAACACCGCAAAAACTTTGCGCTATAAAGATAGTAATTATTATATTTGTAGAGGAATAAATTTTAAGAATATGAGCAATTTTTCCAATGCTGTCTTAAGACACCGTACAATTGATGCATGTTTGAGGGACACATCCCGCAAATATACACTTATAGATCTTATAAATGCTTGTACAGCAGCCATAAAGGAAAAACATGGCTCTAAAGTAGGCAATAAATTCAAAGTATCGGTAAGATCCCTCCAGCTCGACCTGCAGACCATGCGTTGCAAAACAAAAGGGTATGGTGCCCCTATAGTGGTATATGAGCAGAAATACTACAAATATAAAGACCCCAATTATTCTATATACAAGTCTAAACTTGGAAAGGAGACACTCGGCCAGATATCAGAGCTGGTAGATTCATTAAGTGAGTATTCTTCATTCAACGGACTCTCAAGCCTCAAGAACATTTCACATATCCTGCATGAAGAGATTTCGGCAAAACTGCAGAAAAGGGAGAGTGTGATTGAAAATGAAGCAAGAAGGAATCCGTTGGGGCTGGAATATTTTGACACCATACATGATGCAATAATAAATAAAAAAGCCCTGTGCATAGGATATTTCTCATCACGCTCCAACAATATCATGAGCATCATCTTCTACCCGTTTTACCTCAAGGAATATAAAGGGAGATGGTATGCACTCGGCTACAAGGACGGGCTGAATGGAGTATACAAACTCCCTCTTGACAGGATAAGGGACTACTCATATTCAATTCTCCCCTTCCCCACTGAGTATACTTTTAATCCCGACGAGTATTTCAAGGACATCATTGGTGTAACCCGTCTTACCGGTGAACCGAAAGAGATAAAATACCTTGTAAAAAACAGGCTTGCGCCGTTTATAAAGAAGAACCCTCTGCATCATACACAAAAGATTGTATACAGACACGAGAACGGAGATCTTGAATTTACAATAAAAATAATACCAAACAGGGAGTTCTATAATCTTCTGTTTGACTTCCAGCCTCATATACAGATAATTTCTCCAAGAGAAGTTGGTCTGCAGGCAAATGAGAGAGTATTGGAGATAGTTGGCCAGCTGCCTGACTATTCTCTTGACAAAAAAAAGGAAGATGCACAGGAGACTGATTCATGGGATAACGGAATTAATTTATTTTCAAACTTATAGCATATGAATTCAAATACCAGAACCATCATCAATCTAAATACCTGGGATAGAGCCAAAAGCTACGAGTTTTATAAAAACTTTGTCAATCCTCAGGTATGTATAACAGCTGAAGTGGAGTGTACTGCAGCATATGAGGATTGCAAGGAAAACAGCACCTCATTCTTCCGCAAATATGTATATGCAATACTCCGTTCAGTAAACGACATAAAGGAATTGAAGTACCGTATAGAGGTGAAGGACGGTGAGGAACAAATAGTACTGTATGAAAAAATATCATTGTTGACACCAGTTAAAATCAACTCTAATGGAGAGTTTACCACCATCAAAGTTCCTTATCATCTGACATTTGAGAAGTTCAATTCTGTAATGGATGACATTCTTGCCAGTCTCGACACACAAATTGCGGAGCCTTATTATCAGGAAGAAGATAGTGAAAAGTGGGGATTCTGTGATGTGGTACTTGTTAGCGCACTCCCGGATCTTCATTTCACCTCCATCTCCCCAACACAATCTTGCAGCTACGGTTCCAGAAAACCAATAATAAATGTGGGTAAGGCTGTAAAGAAAGAGGGAAAAATGATGATGCCTATAGCCATCTCTTTTCATCACGGACTTTGTGACGGTTTTCATATAAGCAATTTCTACAAAAAAGTGGAAGATTACCTCAAAGAGCTTTAACAGATGGACCAGCCTAAAATTGAAAGGGTACTGCGTCTGATGATGATGCTTACCTCCAATAACAGATATACCATAGAGGAATTGAGTGATAAACTGGAGACCTCTCCAAGAACAATTTACAGGTACCTTGATACATTTAAGGAGGCTGGTTTTGTTGTGTCAAAAAAGGGTAACTATTTCAGGCTCGACAGGAAATCGAGGTATTTCAAGGATATTTCACAACTTGTACACTTTACAGAAGAAGAGGCATACATTCTAAACTCGGCAATAGAAAGTCTCCACCCTACAAATGCCATAAAACAGAACCTCAAGGCCAAGCTTGCCTCCATTTATGACTTTAAGATGCTTGCAGAGTGCGTTGTAAAAGGGGAGAATGCCAGGAATGTCAATTCAATAATAGAAGCAATAGAGAATAAAAAACAGATAATACTCAAAAATTACACCTCTGCCCACAGCAAAATAGTATCAGACCGTATTGTTGAACCGCTGTCATTTACAACAAACTACATTCAGGTGTGGGCATATGAGCTGTCATCGGGGAAAAACAAGCTCTTCAAACTCTCCAGGATTGGGAAGGTAGAGATACTGGATAAAGATTGGGAATATGAAATGGAGCATCAGGAGGGTTTGATGGACCTGTTCAGGATAAACAGTTTTGAGCAGATTCCTGTAAAACTGAAACTTGGTCTTAGAGCTGCATCGCTCCTTGTAGAGGAGTACCCCCTAGGGGAAAAGTACCTCTCCCCTCTTCCCGACGACCCATCCCATTTTATCCTTGATACCTGGGTATGCGGATATGAAGGCGTGGGAAGATTTGTCCTTGGGTTGCTGGATGACATAGAGATTATTGAGGGTGACGGGCTCAAGGCATTCCTCAAAGAGAGGATGTCCCTGGCCAAATATTGAAGTAAAGGGCTGCAGATTACCTGTAGCCCTTCTTTTTGAATTCCATTTTAAGTTTTTTAAGGTCATCATCTGCCTTTATCTTGCAGATAATCCCTTTTACCAGAGTATCCAGATTCTTTCCCGGCGAATAGTCTGCAGGACAAACATAATCACATCTGTCCTGGTTGAGAATCTTTTTTGCAACCTCCCTCTTCCTCTCATTCTTGGGTTCATAAACAGCAATGGTGTTTCCACCCATCTGCTTGATCAGTTTCATGCAAGGGACATCGGTTTCACCGTCACCAAAATATACCATATTTGTAAAAGGGACCCTTTTCTTTGAATCGGGCATGGATTCATTGATCTTTACAGAATCCCTGATGGTAAAGATCCCTTTGTTTATTTTATAAAGAAACTGTGTCTTGTTGGTATAATTGACAGCAGCGGCAGGCCATTGTGCATCACCATTGGCATCATAATAATATGAACTGGCAAAGATAGTCTTGAACTCATCTGCGATTGGGGTCCCCTCAATCATCTCTTTCATTCCCGACGAATTTATGTAGTGTTCCACAATTACCCCGTGATCCATTCCAAAATCACTTATCCTGCGGAACCACTCCTTAACCCCTTTGAACAGTTTCACATCCTCTCCATATTTTTTCAGACTCTCCCTCTTGATTGGAATCCCTCTCTCCTTGGCTTTCTCCAGCATCAGCAGCATATACACAAGGACATTGTCAGAATCCTGAGCCTCAGCCATAACAGAGGTTTGTCCCCAAAAATCCTCTTTCTTCTCTCCCACACTCTCAATAAAGGAGTACTCCTGCATGTTTCCTGCAGCAAGTGTACCGTCAAAATCATAAATTAGAGCCACAATAGGCAATTTGCTCCTGTTCCTCATCAATTCAATCAATTTGTATTATATGCAAAATTAACAAAAGCATTGTACATTTGCCAAAAATTAGCATAATAAATCATGTGGGTATTATTGGCATTTACATCCGCCTTTTTCCTGGGATTCTATGATATAGCAAAAAAGAAATCGCTCAACGGCAATGCAGTACTCTCTGTACTTTTCTGCAACACCCTCTTCTGCGCTCTGATATTTCTCCCGTTCATTATCATCTCTGCAACAAATCCACAGTTGGTGGAGGGGAGCATCTTCAATGCATCTCTCCATTCCGTTTATGGAGATGGAAATCAGATTGATCCGCTTAAAGCCCACCTTTATATAATACTCAAATCTTTCATTGTCCTCAGTTCATGGATAATGGGATATTATGCACTCAAGCATCTTCCAATTACTATTGCCGGACCGGTGAATGCCACAAGGCCTGTTCTGGTACTTGTAGGAGCAGTTATGCTTTTTGGTGAAAAGCTTAACCTGTTGCAATGGTGCGGCGTTGCAGTATCACTCTTCTCGCTGTTCCTGTTGAGTTTGTCGGGAAGAAAGGAAGGAATAGATTTCAAGAGGAACAAATGGGTTTACATTCTGTTTGGTGCAGTGATTATGGGGGCAATCAGCGGTTTATACGACAAATACATTATGAAACAGCTTCCTCCTCTATTTGTGCAAAGTTGGTTCAATGTGTATCAGGTGGGTATAATGGGTACAGTGCTGCTGATAATGAAAAGATATACAAATACCCGCCTTGAATGGAGATGGTGGATACCAATGATCTCAATTTTCATTTCCATTGCAGATTTTGCATATTTCTACTCACTCTCATACCAGGATTCGCTGATTGCTGTAATTTCAATGATAAGAAGGGGTAGCGTCATTGTATCATTTACTGCAGGTGCATTGCTGTTCAAAGAAAAAAATCTGAAGTCAAAGGCCATTGACCTTGTTCTAATTCTTATTGGACTGGCACTGCTGTGTTGGGGAAGTGTCAGATAAGGTGATTATTTCATCTTCCTGAAATGATAAAACATCATAGAGGAAGAGATAAGGCAAGCTATGGCATCTGCAACCGGCATGCTGGCCCAAATTCCGTCCAGAGAGAAGAATTGCGGCAGAATATACAGCAACGGAAGTAGTATTATAAGTTGCCTTGTAAGAGAGAGGAAAATGGCAGTTCCGGCATAGCCAATACTTCTGAAGAAATTGGAGGTAACCATCTGGAATCCCACTATTGGGTAGAACATAAATGAAATCCTTACTCCCCGTACTGCAACCCGTACAAGTATATCATCTGAAGTGAACATCATTACAAGCGTCCTTGGGAAGAACTGGCCTATAAGGAAACCGGTTGTGGTTACAACTGTAGCACACAATATTGTTGCCATAACAACTTTTTTGAGCCTTCCGTAGAGTTTAGCCCCAAAATTATAACTTGCAATAGGCTGCATACCCTGGTTGAGTCCCATAACAACCATCATAAAAAGGAATGTGAGTTTATGTACTATTCCATAAGCGGCAATTGCCATATCTCCGCCATATTGCTTGAGACCCTGATTGAATACAATTACAATAAGACAAGCTGTTGAATTCATGAAGAAAGGGGACATTCCAACAGAAATAATTCTCTTTACAATAGAACCGATCAGCCTATATCCACCCTTCTGGAAATGGACTACATGATTTCTGTCACACAGTACATAAATAACCCATGCCAACGAAAAACATTGTGCGATTAAAGTTGCAAAGGCAGCTCCTCTAATACCCCAAAGATATATGAAAAGAGGATCAAGTACAGCATTTATAACTACTGTATAAATTGAGGCGTTCATAGCCTTTCTCGGAAGACCGGTAGCCCTGAGAACCGCATTTAGTGCAAAATAGGTATGGGAAATGATATTGCCTCCCAATATAACTTGCATATACTCCCTGGCAGGGGCAATTGTATTCTCACTTGCTCCAAAAAAATAAAGGATAGGGTCAAGGAATGACAGGACACCTGCCATATAAATAATACCAATGATAAAATTGAGTGTAACCACATTTCCCAGCACTTGCTGGGCCATATTATAATCCTTTTTACCCAGAAAGATGCCAATATTTGCAGATGCGCCAACTGCAATCATGGAACTTAATGCGGTACCAAGATTCATAAGAGGAAATGTAAGTGCAAGTCCTGCAAGTGCATAACCGCCTGCAAACTGTCCTATGAATATGCTGTCCACAAGATTGTACAATGAGTTGCAGCTCATTGCAATAATGGAGGGGACAGCATACTGCAGCAGCAGTCTGCTTATTTTTTCTGTTCCAAGTTCTGTAGGTACGCCGGCTTGCATTTCAATTACTTAATCCAACCTTTGCTTAACAGTACATCTTTAATGACCTTGACACAACCCTCAATACCCAACAATGAAGAGTTCAGACACAAATCATATGAAGCAGCTGCCCCCCATTGCTTATAGGTAAAATAATTGTAGTATGTTTCCCTTTTTGAGTCACTTCTCTCAAGAAGGTCCAAAATCTCCTCCATTGAATAACTTTCTGCATCGGGAATCTTGTTGCACTCAAGAAGCCTTTCCACCCTGTCTTCCCCTGTTGCAGTAACAAAGACATTCAGGCAGGCATTCCTCTCTCTGAGTATATAATCTGCACATCTGCCCACAAAAATTGCAGACTCCCTGTTTGCTATATGCCGGATGCAATCACTCTGTATCCTAAAAAGTTCCTCACGGTTTATTCCCGACGAGGTACCGTATTCAGAATACAGGGAGCCCATAATTCCCGAAAAGAATCCGGAAATGAACTTTGAACCGCGCCTTTCATCAATATTGGCAAAAATCTCCTTGCTCAAACCGCTCTCCTTTGCTGCAATATCCAGCAATTGTTTGTCATAGAATGGAATACCGAACTCTTCTGACAACCTTTTAGCAATCTCAAGTCCGCCTGCACCTTTCTGGCGGCCAATTGTAATGTAGAATTTAGTTTCCATTATCTATACCGTTTTTAAATTTCTTTAATTGAGAATATAGCATAGTGAATGCCACTATACTTGATAAGGCATCCGCAACAGGCATACTCATCCATATTCCGTTGGCTTTAAAGAAAATGGGGAGTACCAACAGGCATGGGAGCAGAAATATAAGCTGCCTTGTAAGAGAGAGGAAAATTGCCTTGCCAGCCATTCCTACGCTCTGGAAGAAATTTCCTGTAACCATCTGGAATCCAATTATCGGGAAGAAGGCAAAAACAATCCTCATCCCGGAAATTGAATGTTGGATAAGATCCTCATCTGTTGTAAATATCATTACAAGCTGCCTTGGGAATAACTCTGCCACAAGGAAACCCAATGTCATTATTACAGTTGCACACAAGATTGTGAGTTTCAACACCCTATCTACCCTATCATATTGCTTTGAACCGAAATTGAACCCAGCAATGGGCTGCATACCCTGGTTGAGTCCCATGACAATCATTACAAATACAAATGAGATGCGGTTTACAATCCCATATGCACCGATGGCAAGATCACCGCCATGCCTTTGTAATCCCTGATTTATGAGAATAACTATAAGACATGCTGCTGTATTCATAAAGAATGGAGCCATACCAATAGAAATCACATCCTTGACAATTCGTCTCTTGAGTTTGTATATTCCCCTCTTGAAATGGATTACCAGGCTCTTGTCAGAGAATATCTTGGTAATCCATGCCAAAGCAATTGACTGTGCAATAATGGTTGCTATAGCAGCACCTCTTATGCCCCAGTCAAATACATATATGAAGATTGGATCAAGAACAGTATTTATGATAACCGTATAAATTGTAGCCATCATTGCCTTTCTGGGCAGTCCGGCAGAACGCATTACAGCATTGAGTCCGAGATACATATGGGTAATAATATTTCCCAGAAGAATAATGACCATATAGTCTCGGGCATAACCGATAGTGTTTTCACTTGCTCCAAAAAAGTAAAGGATAGGATCAAGAAAAACAAGAAAAACTATAGTGTATACCAACCCAATAATAGTGTTGAGGGTAACAACATTTCCCAACACTTTCTGGGCCATCTCATAGTTCTTCTGCCCGAGCAGCATGGAAATGGTTGCAGATGCTCCAACTCCCACAAGTGCTCCAAAAGCAGCTCCGAGATTCATCATTGGGAATGTAAGTGCAAGTCCTGCAATTGCAAACTTGCCCACACCATGTCCAATGAAGATGCTGTCAACCATGTTGTAGAGTGAGGAAGCTGTCATTGCAATAATTGCGGGAACAGCATATTGCCTCAATAATTTTGATATTTTTTCAGTTCCCAATTCAGTAGGAACTCCTGCTACAGCCATATACCATATATTTTATCAATCCTACAAAGTTAATTAAATTAACAGAACAGCTCCACTTTTTTTGATTTCAATATCACCTTTACATAAAACAGGGGCAACCTGCCGGTCACCCCTATCATTGGAAATATATATATTATTGCACCTCAATTTGTTTCTCAACAGGCTCCACTTTGTCGGGAGTTTTCTTTGGAATACTGATATCCAAAACTCCGTTGTTCACTTTTGCACAAATTTTATCTTTATCTACATTTTCCGGCAAAATAAGATTCTGTTGGAATTGAGTGTACGAAAATTCTTTTCTCAAATATCTCCCTTTCTTGTCTTTTTCCTCTTTATGCTGCTCCTGCTTTACAGATACTGTAAGGAGATTATCATTTGTTATTTT
Organism: Bacteroidales bacterium; assembly: GCA_015060225.1. GTDB lineage: Bacteria > Bacteroidota > Bacteroidia > Bacteroidales > UBA932 > Egerieousia. Next base: position 71,727 of record SUYX01000002.1, read on the forward strand.
AATATTGAAATCGTCTTTAGTAAGGCCTGGCGCTGCAATCTCAACTTTGAAGTCTGTATCTGTCTCAATAATATTGATTGGAGATGATGAATGCAATCTCTCTACCCAATCACTCCCTATAAAATCATTGAAGATTGAAGGAAACCAGCTCTGGTTTTTTTTGGTTGGTAACATATCCTGTATTATTTTAAATGTTTCCTTAAAAACAAATAATCATAACAGAAGTTCAGAAATAAAGAGAAGAAAAAGGAAATAAAAGAGAGAATTTCCAAATTTTACAGAGAATATTCCAGAATAGCCACTCCATATTTATTGAACTTCATCTCAACCTGCTCATATGGATTAAGTTGGCCATAAGGAATTTTCCAGAAACGGAACATGTCATCGGGAAGATTAATTCTAACCGATTCAAATGATTGTGAAAAATCAACAGCAATAACAACTAAAGTATCTGATTTACCAGTATCAAATGAAAGAAGCTCATTGCCACCTCTATGGAAAGAATTATTTAAAGAGGTGTCCGGAGAGTATCTGCGGGCAAATATAAAGCATTTGTCTGTATCAATATTCACATTGTGGTAGTTGGCATATTGCAAATCATATGTATCACCATAAACGATTGCTTTATTTCCCATAGCAAAAGTGAAAAGCTCCCTATAATATGCCAAAAGTTCTTTTTCGGAATCATACATCTCCCCTTTCAACATCCTGACAACTGAAGGGGCACTGCACCAGTCAAAGATTGAGGTTCTTCCGTCTCTGCCGCTAAATCCCTCTTCAAGCATACCTGATTCACCTGCTTCCTGACCAAAATAAAGCATAAATGGAGCTTTATTGAACATAAGGGAAACCGCCAAAGACGGTATAGCCTTAAACGGGTTTCCAAGATTGAAATCAGATGCAATACGCTGTTCATCATGATTCTCAAGAAAATTGAGCATTCTGTTCTGTTTGTCATCAATGCTCTGCCAACAACCGGTAATGGCACTGGAAGACCTGTAACATTGTGAAATGGATTTTAATGTATCATAAAGGCCAACTTTATCATACAGATAATCAAAGCCGCCTCTATACATGTAATCAGAATATTGGGAAGGATTGTACACTTCTGCAATAAACTGGACAAGAGGATATTTTTGCTTAACCTCCCTGATGCACCATTCCCAGAACTCTACAGGGACAAGTTCAGCCATATCGCAGCGGAATGCATCAACACCTTTTGAAGCCCAGAAACATAGGATATCTTGCATCATATGCCATGTTTTGGGAATAGGATTGAAATGACCGCTTCTACCGTTGAGGTAATCTACTCCATAATTCAATTTTACTGTCTCATACCAGTCATTATCAGTAGGGGTAGAGGTAAAGCAGTCATTTCCGGTAGCTTTTGCAGGACGCTCATGATATGAACCTCTGGAGAACATCTCTCCGGGAATATAATAGAAATTATTGTCGGGAGAAAATTGATTCTGATTGTCCCCAATTCCAAAATCTTTGGCCCAATACGGTAAAGAATCTGAATTGTATTCCCTTGAAAGATGGTTAGGGATAAAATCAATCACAATCTTAAACCCCGCATTATGGGTGCGCAGAACAAGATCCTCAAACTCTTGCATACGGTTATCCACATTATTGGCCAGATATGGGTTAACATCGTAATAGTCTTTTATGGCATATGGTGAACCGGCAATCCCTTTTACTACTGAAGGATTGTCCCTCCTTATCCCCCATTGTTCAAAAGACTCGCATGTAGCGTGTTCAATAACACCTGTGTACCAGATATGGGAAACGCCAAGAGAGTGCAGATGGTCAAATACCGCATCATTTACAGATGAGAACTTTCCTGTACCATTTAACAGCAAAGAGCCGTTGGGAACACAATTCTCATTGGTATTCCCAAAGACTCTTAGCAACATCTGGTAAATGATGAATTTCTGCTCCATAATGGAGAAAACAAGATTTACCAGTTAAGGATTTTCTTGAAGTCGTACTCCTCAGGATTAGGAACATACTTTTTGGCTGCCTCATACTCATCAGGAGTGATGTAGTTGAGAATATGATCCAAAATCTGCTGTACTTTGTCTGTATGGATATTTACGCTACGTGGCGGAATCTTGCCTGTAGCAGGGTCCTGCATATCTTTAAGGTACAATGATTTGATGTTTCCGTTCAAATCAAGGTAAACCATACATCCTGTAACACCCTCTGTAAAGAGTTTGTAAACACCCATACCCAACTGTGAACAGTACATGAGGTCATAACCTACAGGAGTAACGCAACGTACCTCGTAACCTATCTCTACCGGACGTGATTTAACTGAAATGCCCAAAGATTTAAGTTTGTTCTCAACCATATCGTTGAACATCTGAGCTTTGGAAATCTTGCCCAACTCAGGGTGGCCGTGGTCATCGTAAGTGAACTTTACACCACATGACAAAAGCTCTTCATGAGAAAGCTCATGGAATACACCCTCAGAAATCATGATTGCACCGTGAGGAACACCCATAATCTTTCTCTTGAGGATTGATGAAATTGCAAGATTGATAATCTTCTCAGCTGTGATTGTTGTCTTGTTGAACATCTCAGGGATAACAATCATCGGATAGTGGCAAGATGCACCGATACCCAAAGCAAGGTGTCCGGCAGAACGGCCCATTGCAGAAACTATGAACCAGTTTGCACTTGTCCTCGCATCCTCATATACAGTAGCCGCAATCTTGGTACCCTCAGCTTTTGCAGTGTGATAACCGAAGGTCGGGATATTCTGTGGAAGAGGAAGGTCATTGTCAATTGTCTTTGGCACGTGAATATTTGCAATAGGATAGTTCTTCTCAGCAAGGAATTTTGCAATTCTATTTGCAGTTGAAGCTGTATCGTCACCACCTACAGTAACAAGAAGCTTGATATTGTTCTCAACAAAGAAGTTGAGATTGAAATTCTCCTTGAAATCATTGTCTGAAGGTTTGAAACGGCTCATTACCAAATAAGAACCACCTCTGTTGAATATCCAGTCTGCACAAGTGAAATCCAACTCTGTATAATTTGGATCAGGTGAGAAAAGGCCTTTATAACCGCCGTGCAGACCAAGTACCCTGTACTCATTCTGAAGGAAAGTCTTTGCAATACTTCCTACTACAGTGTTCATTCCCGGAGCAGGACCGCCACCTGTTAAAATTACAATTGATTGTTTCATTTTCTTAAATTTTATTTCTTGTTGTTGTTTCTTTTCCTTTATCGGGCCGCAAATTTACATTATTATTAAAAAATTACCTATTTTTTGATTATTTTTGTTTGTTAAAATCGTAAAAAGGTGAACAAGAAAGAGGCTAGAGCAAGAATTACAGAATTAACTTCAGAACTGGAAAGGCATAATTACAATTATTATGTACTCAGTGCCCCTGAGATTACAGACTTCCAGTACGACCTTCTGATGATGGAACTTCAGGAACTCGAGAAGAGATTCCCTGAATATGCCGTATCCACCTCCCCTACCCAAAAAGTGGGAAGTGACCTTGCTCCAACTGCCCAGTTTGAACAGTTACCCCACAAATATCCCATGCTCTCACTCTCAAACAGCTACAGTATGGATGAAGTGGCTGCATTCAGCGGAAGAGTATCAAAGGGGACAGACCTCCCGTTTACCTTTTCATGCGAACTCAAGTTTGACGGCACTGCAATTTGCCTCACATATAAGCATGGTAAACTTTTCAGGGCCCTTACCAGAGGGGACGGCACCGTTGGAGATGATGTTACGCGCAATGTCATGCAGATTCCATCAATTCCACACACACTTAAGGAAGGGACCAATTATCCCGACGAATTTGAAATAAGGGGTGAAATATATATGCCATACAAAGCCTTTGACAAACTGAACAGACAAAGGGAACTGGATGAAGAGCAGCCGTTTGCCAATCCAAGAAATGCAGCATCAGGTTCACTGAAGCTGCTTGACCCGAAATCAGTAAGAGGAAGAGGACTCGAATGTACCCTCTATCATCTCATTACTCAAGAACCTGTTGCACAGACACATATAGAGTCACTCCACCTTGCATCATCCTGGGGATTGCCTGTATCCGAACATGCAAAGGAGTGCAGGAATGTGGAAGAGGTGGAGCAGTACATAACCTATTGGGATACCAGAAGGAAAGAGCTGCCATATGCGACAGACGGGATAGTTATTAAGGTAAACCAGCTTCCTGTCCAGACTTCGCTTGGATACACGGCAAAATCACCCCGCTGGGCCACTGCATACAAATTCAAACCGGAAGAGGCCCTCACCAAACTCCTTTCAATAGATTATCAGGTAGGAAGAACTGGGGCAATAACCCCAGTTGCAAACCTTGAACCTGTACAGTTGAGCGGAACAAAGGTGAAAAGGGCATCACTCCACAACAGTGAGCAGATAAAGCTTATGGACATACATATTGGAGATTATGTATATGTGGAAAAAGGTGGTGAGATTATCCCAAAAATTACAAGAGTTGCACTTGAAGAGAGGGGGTTTGACATTGTACCGGTAGAATTCCCTGTCTGTTGTCCTGTATGCGGTACTCCACTTGTAAAAGATGAGGAAGAGGCAAAGCACTTCTGTCCAAATTCAGATTTTTGTCCTCCACAGATAAAAGGGAAATTCATCCATTTTATCGGGAGGAAAGCAATGGATATAAATGCTGGAGAGGCTACTGTTGAACAGCTCTATAACAAAGGTTACATCAATGTGTTGAGTGATCTCTACAAACTTACCCGTGAACAGCTCCTCACTTTGGACAAATGGAAGGAAAAATCTGCAGACAACTTCCTAAAGTCTTTGGAAGAGAGTAAAAAAGTTCCATTTGAAAGGGTACTGTTTGCACTTGGTATAAGATATGTAGGTGAAACCACTGCAAAAAACCTTGCATCTGAATTCAAAAGTATAGATGCAATTGCCTCTGCAACAAGGGAACAGCTCCTTGCAACAGAAGAGGTTGGAGAGAAATTGGCAGATTCGCTACTCTCCTATTTTGCTGATGACAGGCATTTGTCAACAATTAAGGAATTGAAGGAAACAGGATTACAAATGGAGATTGATTTATCAAAGAAAGTAATTGAATCTGAAATCCTTAAAGGCAAGACAATTGTTATATCAGGGAACTTCTCCATATCAAGAGATGAGATGAAAGCCCTAATTGAGCGGAACAGCGGTAAAGTTGGAAGTTCAATTTCCGGCAACACAACATACATGGTGGCTGGAGATAAATGTGGTCCAAGCAAACTGGAGAAAGCAACCAAATTGGGAATAGAAATAATATCAGAAGAGGAATTCATCAAAATATTGAACAAACAGAATTGAGTATGAAAAGAATATGTTTAAATGAGAATATCTATTATGTTGGTGTAAATGACAGGAGGAAAAACCTGTTTGAGAACAACTGGCCGCTCCCCAAAGGGGTATCGTACAACTCATACCTGATAAAGGACAAAAAGAATGCGCTGATAGATACCATTGAATTTGGAAGCAATGACAATTATCTGAACCATATAGCCGGGCTGCTGGAAGGTGCACCTCTGGATTATCTCATAGTAAACCACATGGAGCCTGACCACTCAAGCATGATAGGGTCTGTACTTCATCATTTTCCAGAAGTGAAGATAGTGGGTAATGTACAGACACACAAAATATTGAAACTTTATTTCAATATTCCCGACGAATCCATAATTACAGTAAAGGACAGTGAACTGCTTGACCTCGGGGAACATAAGCTTTCATTCCACCTTATTCCATGGGTTCACTGGCCAGAGACTATGGTCACTTACGAGCAGACAACAGCAACCCTCTTCTCGTGCGACGCATTCGGAGGATTCGGCACTTTGGACGGAAGCATCTTTGATGACCAGAATGACTTTGAGCAAGATTATGAATACGAAATGCTGAGATACTACTCAAACATAGTGGGGAAATACAGCAATATGGTACAGAAAGCCTTTGCAAAGCTTCAGGGTGTGGAGATAAAGATGATAGCCCCATCACATGGCCTTATCTGGAGAGGCAATCCTGGCAAAGTTCTGCAGCTGTACAGCAAATGGTGCAATTGGGAGAATGAGGACGGGGTTGTTATTGCATATGCAAGCATGTACGGCAATACAGAACAGATGGCAGACTACATAGGCTCATTGCTCGGTGCAAGAGGAATAAAGGTAAAAACACATGATGTATCCAAATCACATGTATCTGACATGCTTGCAGATATATGGAAATACAAGGGGCTTGTCCTGGGAACATGTGCCTACAATGCAAACATGCACCCTATGATGGAACATCTGTGCAACGAAATAAGGCTGGTTGCCCCTAAAAACAAAATTCTCTCTATCTTTGGAAGTTCAACCTGGAACGGCGCAGGGGTAAAGTCTCTGGCTTCATATATCAAGGAAATGGGGATGGAGATTACAGGTACTCCATTGGAGATAATGGGTGCCGCATCATTTGAAAAACTGCAGGATAGTGCAGAAAGTTTTGTTGATGAATTTGTAAAATCACTATAAAGAGAGAATATGGCAAACATAAATGACAAATATCGCGTAGAGATTACAGTATCGGATAAAGATACTGCCATTGCCCATGGATCTGGTGGACTGGAGGTATTTGCAACACCTGCTATGATTGCATTGATGGAAAATGCCGCCTTTACACTCCTTAAAAATGAGGGGGCTGACAGTGTTGGGACAGAGATGAATGTAAAGCACACAAGAGCATGCCTTGCAGGGGCTAAAGTATATGCGACAGCTACAGTTACCGGATGCAGCGGCAATTGGGTAAACTTTGAAGTTGCTGCATTTGATGAAAAAGGAGAGATAGGAAACGGGACACATACCCGTTATATTATTGATGCCATAAAATTCATGGCCAAACTGGGAAAATAACTTGAAGGACTTATTTGAAGAAATACGGGAGTTTTACAGCTGGTTCATCAAATTCATCACAAAAGACATTTGGGATCTTGAGATTGATGACTTTGGGAAAGCAAAGAAAAAACTGATAAAATACCTTAAGGTTGCAATAATTACCATAAGGGAGGCTATGCTCAACCGACTTGGGCTCTATGCCTTCTCATTAAGTTTCTTTACAACAATGGCTATGGTCCCATTTGCAGCCGTTGCTTTTGCAGTAACTGACGGTTTCGGCCTTAAGGAGACTCTGCAGGAGATGCTCCTGGAATATTTTTCTGAGAATAAGGATATAGTACAACTGGTAATTCAGTTTGCAGAGAATATTGTAGAGATAAGCCAGAAAGACTCTTTTGGAGTAATAAGCCTTGCATTCTTTACGGGTACCGTAATATGGCTGATCCTTAATGTGGAGAAATGCTTCAATATTATATGGAAAGCAGAAAGGGGGCGCTCCATAGCAAAAAGATTCCTGTATTATTTTGGAATTCTCATTGTTGCTCCCCTTGTAATTACAATGTTCCTTTCCATGACATTGGTAGTTACAAATACCCTAAATACATTCGGTTTTGAATTCCAGGAACTTAAAATTGCAAGCTTTCTTATCCAGTGGCTCGCCTTTTATGGGATAATGACCCTTTTCTTTACAATTCTGTACAAATATGTACCAAATGTAAAGGTCAAATTTTCCGCCGCCTTCTTTGCTTCACTCATAGCAGCAGGAGCATTTGTAGGATGGCAGTATCTGTATATGGAAACACAGCTCTTTGTATCACGTCTAAATACGGTATACGGTGCATTTGCAGCTATTCCGCTATTCCTTATATGGATAAATGTAAGTTGGACAATAATATTGTTTGGGGCTGAGATATCCCATGCATACCAATATGTAAACAATTATACCTCCGAAGACAACTTTGAACAGTTGGAACAGGAAGTAATGAATAAAATCAATTTGGAATGAAGAATATAAAACTTAATATGGAACTCTCTGCCAATGCAGTAAATTTCATTGATGATGAAAAGTTGCAGCATCTGGTAAAAGAGACAAAGGAGGATCTTCCTAAAGCCAGGGAACTTTTCAGAAAGGCTCTGGACAAGAAACCCCTTACAGTTGAAGAAACAGCTGTTCTCCTTGCAATTGAATCTGAAGAGGGGCTGGCGGAGCTTTTTGAAGCGGCAAGGGAACTTAAAAGAAAAGTATATGGGAACAGGATTGTACTATTTGCACCACTATATGTTGGAAACCATTGTGTAAACAATTGCAAATACTGCGGTTTCAGAAAAGATGCAAAAGGGACAGTCAGAAAAACTCTCAACAGGCAGGAACTGGAGGCTGAGATTGAGAATCTTGAAAAATACGGACACAAAAGACTGATTCTTGTATTTGGAGAATCCCCAATTTACTCACCGGAATTTATTGCTGATAGCGTAAGGTCATGCTATAAGATTAAAGTTGGCAACGGTGAAATCCGCAGGGTGAACATAAATGCCGCTCCATTGGATGTGGAAGGTTTCAGAATTGTAAAAGATGCCGGGATAGGAACTTTTCAGGTATTCCAGGAAACTTATCATAAAGAGACATATTCAAAATATCATCCTGCCGAGGATATAAAAGGTGATTATATGTGGAGACTCAATGCTATGGACAGGGCATTTGAGGCTGGAATTGACGATATGGGAATAGGTGCACTGTTCGGACTGTATAATTGGAAATACGAGGTTCTCGGACTTGTATCCCACGCACTCCACCTGCAGGATACATGTGGTGTAGGACCGCATACTATCAGTTTCCCAAGAATAAAACCGGCAGCTGACATGAATCTTGAACTTCCATACGAAGTAAATGACGACGAATTCAAAAGGATTGTTGCTGTATTGCGTCTGGCAGTGCCGTATACAGGTCTGATAATGACCGCAAGGGAAAGTGAGGCAATAAGGGATGAGGTGATTGCTTTTGGAGTTTCCCAGATAGATGCAGGGACAAAACTTGAAATTGGTGGGTACCAGAACCAGAAAGGTAACAAACAGGATATCAGAAAAGAACAATTTGTTATTGGAGATACCAGGGAACTTGACGATGTGATGCATTGGCTGCTTGAAAAAGGTTATATACCAAGCTTCTGCACAGCGTGCTACAGGATGGGACGTACAGGTGAACATTTTATGGAGTTTGCCATTCCGGGATTCATAAAACGGTTCTGCACACCAAACGCAATTATAACATTGGCAGAATATCTTGAGGACTATTCATCAGAAAAAACAAAGGCTGCCGGCTACAAACTTATAGCACAAGAGCTGGAAAAAATCCCTGAGAGTGCACAGAAAGAGAAGATTATTGCTAATTTAGAGGCTGTAAAACAAGGTACAAGAGATTTAAGATTCTGATATGTTTACTGAGCAGGATAATGAACTGATTCAAAAAGAGTTTGAATCATTGAGAGTTGCAAGTCTGAAAAGATGCGCAAACCAACAGGAGTATGAAGATGTGATAAGGGCATTTGAGTTTGCCAATGAAGCTCACAAAGGGGTACGCAGACGCTCCGGGGAGCCTTATATAATCCATCCTATTGCTGTTGCCAAGATTGTAGTCCAGGAAATAGGCTTGGGCTACAAGTCCATTGTCACTGCCCTGCTGCATGATATAGTGGAGGATACTGAGTACACTGTTGAGGATTTGCAGAGACTTTTTGGTGCAAAAGTGGCATCACTTGTTGACGGACTTACCAAGATAAAGTCTGCTATGGACAACAAGCACAATACCCACAAAAATGATGAGAAATCGATGCAGGCTGAGAATTTCAAGAGGATTCTCCTTACATTGAATGATGATGTGAGAGTAGTGCTGATAAAACTGGCGGACCGTCTTCATAATCTGCGTACAATAGGTGCAATGCCAGAGAGAAAGAAGGACAAGATATTGAGCGAAAGTATGTATATTTTTATACCTCTTGCACATAAGCTTGGTCTCTACAGCATGAAATCAGAGATGGAGAACATTTGGCTCAAATACAGGGAACCGGAGGTTTATAATAAGTTGTCGGGAAGAGTAGATGAACTTATTGAGGAAAGAGGTGATGCCATTGACCAGTTCATTGTCCCAATTTCCCAATCTCTCCACGATGAAGGGTACAAATTTTCAATAACAAAAAGGACAAAGACCCCCTACTCCATCTGGAAAAAGATGGAAAATAAAAAAATCCCTTTTGAACAGATATATGACCTGTTTGCAGTAAGGATAATATTTGAGCCTAAAGAGGGTATAAACGAGAGAAAACAGTGCTGGGACATATACTCTATCATCTCTGAACATTACCGTTCAAAGATGGACAGGATAAGGGATTGGGTGAGTGTTCCCAAATCAAACGGTTATGAAGCACTTCATTGTACTCTCATGAGCCAAAACGGTACTTGGGTTGAGGTTCAGATCCGTTCAGAGAGGATGAACCAGATTGCAGAAAAGGGTGTGGCGGCACACTGGAGCTACAAGGGGGTGAACAAAAGTGAGAGTGAGCTTGACAACTGGCTTGCCATGGTGAGGGGAGTGCTGGAGAATCCGGATGTGGGTGCTCTTGAATTCCTTGACAAATTCCATGAAGGTCTTCTTGCATCAGAGATATATGTATTTACACCCAAAGGGGATTCCAAATCTCTACCAAAGGGGGCAACGGCATTGGATTTTGCCTACTATATCCACAGCAAAATTGGAAATAGGGCAATAGCAGCAAAAGTAAACCACAGACTTGTTCCCCTCTCCCATGAGCTAAAAAACGGTGACCAGATAGAAATTATAACTGCAGAAGCCCAAAAACCGCAAAGGGAGTGGCTCGAGTATGCCCATACACCAAAAGCCAAGGATATAATATATGATGCTCTCAAGGCTGATATAGATAATGCAATAAGTAAAGGACAGCAAATCCTGGAAGAAGAACTCGCCAAATTGGGAGTTAAGGTACAGCATAGGGTGATAAAGAAGCTTCTTCTGGAGTATAATCTCAACAACAAGGATGAGTTGTACAACAAGATTGCCACAGGTGTGGTAAAATTGGATGAGCTGGACAAGATTTTGAGAAAAAACAACGAGAACAAATTTGTCAAATACTGGAAGCTCCAGTTCTTCTCAAACTCGCCTGAAGAAGATGAAGATGATAATGCAGACAATGAAGACATTGTACCGTCAGTAAAGAACCCTGCAATTGACAAGAAGAAGGATTATCTGCTCAAGGAAAATTATGACAACACCCTCACTTACAAGGTTGCAGATTGCTGCAACCCTATTCCGGGTGATGCAATTGTGGGGTTTGTAGATGAAAACAACAACGTTATTGTCCATAAGAAAGTGTGCCAGAAGGCAATTTCCCTTGCAACTGTGCAAGGTGAAAAAATAATTAATGCAAAATGGACCAAACACACATTCCTGTCTTTCCTTGCCAGAATTTCTCTAAGGGGTATTGACAGGATTGGCATTGTAACTGAAATAACCAAATTCATTACACTTGAACTGAGTGTAAATATCAGAAAGATACACTTTGAAACGCATGATGGTATATTTGAAGGGTATATAGATCTTTATGTTCACGATGCACAGGACCTTGAGATGATCATTAAAAGGATACTCCAGGTTAAAGGGGTAGAGAGTGTAGTGAGAAGTGATGTCAAAAACAATGAAAATTAAGATGCATTTGAGAAAAGATATAATTTATAGGATACTGACAATAATACTGGTGGCAGCATACTCCCTGCACACCAGTTCTTGTGCAAGCACCAAGGCTGCACCGTCGGGAGGACCAAAAGATACTATTCCTCCGGTAGTTGTGGCAATGGTCCCTGCCGAAAATAATGTTTCATTTCCAATTGAGGATGGAAAGATTGAGATTGAGTTTGATGAGTATGTTGTGATTAAGGATGCCAACCAGAACATTCTCCTCTCCCCTCCCCTCAAAAAACAGGTAAAGACAAAAATCAAGGGGAAAAGTGTGATTGTCTCCTTTCCTGAGCCTCTTGATACAAACCAGACCTATTCATTGAGTTTTGGTGAGTCAATTGTGGACAATAATGAGGGAAATCCCTATTACGGTCTCACATACAGTTTCTCTACAGGCAAGGAGGTTGATTCAATGATGTTGAGCGGAACTGTTGTTGATGCCACAAGCCTGTTTCCAATTGCCAATGCAACTGTAGCCCTATATCTTCAAGCCAAGGATTCTACTGTAATGACCACAAGGCCAGATGCTGTTGCAAGGAGTGACAAGTGGGGGTACTTTACAGTAAAGAATCTGAAAAGGCTTCCTTACCATGTATTTGCATTTACAGATGGCAATACAAACAACAGATATGAACAGGGAAGTGAAACAATTGCCTTCATTGACACCACCATAACTCCTGTAAAAGTTATGGGGCCGGACTCCCCTGAATTGAAATACTATGATCCTAAAGACACTATGGCGTGCCTGTCAAGGCCAGTGGAAATTGAACTGCTGGTATTTAAGGAGAATTCTAAAGTCCAGTTCATAAGGGAAGACTCAAGGTTCTCCAGAAGAGGTATGGGTATAAGATTCAATGCATCTGATGTAATTATTGATTCAATTGGGATAGACGGCATTTCAAATGACAGGCTGATTACCCAAAAGAACATTACCAATGATTCGTTGACAATATGGATTAAAGGGGGCAACAAGATTGCAGATACTCTTTCTCTGGCTATAAAATATCATAAGAGTGACTCTACCGGAACACTTGTCCCTACTGTTGAAAAACTTAAAATGGTTGCTCCTATTGAAAAGAAACAGCAGAGAAGAGGTGCAAAACAGAATGCAGAGAGAGGAAAGAGTGACAAGCCCGAAAAGAGGAAAGATTTGCTTGAAGTGATTGTTACTGCAGACAACAAAATGGTTGAACAGGAAGGTATCACTCTTGAATTCAAGGAACCTCTGGCCATAATGACAATGGACAGCATCAAATTCAAGATGAAGAATCCTAAAATGATTGAAAGCGACGTTGAATATACTATGGTGCAGGATTCATTGGATATGACAAAATATGTAATACGTCCTGTAGAAAAATTCATCAAGGGAAATGACTACCAGCTGGTAATCCCTAAAGCAACTTTCAAGGATATCAACGGCTTTACCAATGATTCCATTGATACCAGAATTGCACTCCCTACTGATGAGAATTTAAGCATACTTACTCTTGAAATGAGGAATGTAGATGCCAGGTATATAGTTGAACTTGTAAATCCGTCAAGGAGCCAGGTCTTCAGGAAATACATCATATCAGATGATTGCGACCTTGAATTCCCATATCTGACAGCAGGGGATTATTCTATAAGAATTACGGAAGACAAGAACAATAACGGAATAATAGATACAGGAGAAATGCTTATAAGGAAACAACCGGAAAAGGTTGTTCTATATAAGCTTGATGATGGAAAAGATATAATAAAAATTGCAGAAAGGACAGAGCTTGTACAGACTGTGGATATTCCGAAAATGTTTGGTAAATAGAGATGACAATGGGAAAATTTATAACATTATGGGCAATATTGGTTACATTCTGCGCTGCAAATGCATACTCGCAAAATGTAACAGGTGAAGAAGAGGCTTATCTGAAGGAGTTTGACCTGCATTCTTTTAAAGATGCAGGGACAAAAGTCAAGGACAGCACTGTACTTTACCAGCATCTGGTTGGTGTCAAATGGGGTTATGCGATGTCAAATGTCAAGTTCAGCCAGTCTGCAAACCATAGAGGGATAACATCCACAAAAAACTTTGGAATCTACTACACATTTTTCCATCCCATGTTGGGCAATATGCCATACTTCGGGTTGCAGATAGGTGTGGAAACTACAGAGTTCGGATATACACATGTTACAGAAGTGAGTGACAAAGTATTCGAAGAGGCTGAACAAAGATATTCTGTAATAGATATACCACTGATTTCATTGTTCAGGGTAGACATCTCCAGAGTAAGGCTTATGCTTGGGGCAGGAGGATACGGTTCCTATATATATGACACATCCCTGCAGGGTGGAATACCGGAAACAACAAACAAGTACGGATTCGGATTGATGGGCCAAGGTGGAATTGCAATCAAATTCCATCCTGTAGAACTCCATCTTGAAGCAAGCTACAAGTATGGCCTTACACATTTTCTGGATCCCAAAATCTATTCAGAAGAATATTGGCTCTACACACATCAGAACCAGCTTCAGATATCTGTAGGGCTACATTACAATTTAGGTGGCAAATATTTTAAAAGAAAAAGATAATGTTGACAGGAACAGTAACAGTGGGTAATGTATCTATAGGTGGCAATACACCTGTAAAGGTACAGACAATGTGCAATACATTCACTCAGGATATAGAAAAATCTGTTGCCCAATGCGTAGATATGGTTGCCGCAGGTGCAGATTTGATAAGGTTGACAACGCAGGGGATGAAGGAAGTTGAAGCACTGAAAGAAATCAAGTCCATTCTCCGTTCCAGAAATATTGATGTTCCGCTTATTGCAGATGTACATTTCAGTTCTGATGTAGCAATTGAAGTTGCTAAAGTTGCCGATAAGGTGAGAATAAATCCAGGCAATTTTGCTAAAGAACACGACGAGGCCTGCAGACAACTGAAAAAATTCCTTGAAGTTTGCAAAGAGTACAGAACTGCTGTAAGGATTGGGATAAACCACGGATCTCTTGGCGAAAGGATAATAAACAAATATGGCGACACTCCACTGGGAATGAAAGAGGCTGCAATGGAGTGGATAAGGATGTGTGAAGAGAATGATTTCCATAATCTTGTAATATCCCTTAAGGCAAGCAATACCATTGTGATGGCCACGGCATACAGACTTCTTTGGAAAGAGATGGAGAAATGCAGTATGGCCTACCCTCTCCACCTTGGCGTGACTGAAGCAGGAAACGGAGATACCGGAAGGATAAAGTCTGCTGTTGGTATTGGTGCTTTGTTAAAAGAAGGAATTGGAAATACAATAAGGGTTTCTCTTACAGAAGATCCGGTTAAAGAGATTCCTGCCGGTAAGATTATCGCCAACTATTTTGATTCAGGTGAATATGCTGAGAGTATCAGAAGAATTGGAGAAATTACACCAGGATGCATACCACATAACTGTTATGATTGCCAAAGTTGGAATGAATTCATAATAAAGGCATCATGTGACTTTGGTCCAATGCTTCTCGACAAGGAGATTGATGACTTTACACTAACTGCAAGAGTTGGCGGACAAGAGATTCCACAGGAAAAGTTAGATGATTTCAAGGATAACTTGCAGCAGGCAGCGAGAAGAAAATTCAACAAACCGGAATACATCGCCTGCCCAGGATGCGGAAGGACACTATATAACCTGGAGGAGACATTCAATGAGGTAAAAAGAAGGACATCCCATCTTAAAGGGGTAAAAATAGCAATTATGGGATGTATTGTAAACGGACCTGGAGAGATGGCTGATGCAGATTTCGGTTATGTGGGTGAAGGGAAAGGAAAAGTTGCTATATATAAAGGGAAAGAGCCTGTGATGAGAAGTGTCCCTCAAGAAAAGGCAATAGACCAGCTTCTCAGAATAATAGAAGAAAATCCGTTGGAATAGACTCCCAACGGATTTTTAATTATTAGCCGCATATCTATCTGATTACATTAAAAGTATCGGCATCCATCCATGCAGGGAATTTGTATCTGAAATCTGAAAGAGCGTCCATATCAATAGTGCAGGAGAGCACTTGTGTTTGAACCCCTTTACAATCAGTTACAAAAATCTCATTTGAGATGGATCCTCCTTTAAAATTATATATTTGTGAGCTGGGACAATAACTGCACACGGGATCATTTCCAGACCTGTTGACAAAAATAGAATATGACATGTTCTCAATTGCTCTGGCCCTTACCAATGGCTCAATTGCCTCTATCCTGCTCTGCGGAAAATTGGCAATATTTATAAGAACATCATATTTGTTTCCTATATTCCTGCTCCATACAGGGAAACGGATGTCGTAACAAACATTCAGGGCAAACTTTACACCTTTATAGTTTACAATGCACTTTTCATCTCCTCTTGTATAATGGTTGTTCTCATCCCCCATCCTGAAAAGATGACGTTTATCATAGTTCTCCCATGATCCATCAGGTTTCACAAAATAGGCTCTGTTAAATATTTCCCTCCCATTCTGAGTATACGGGAATGAACCTATCACAGCAATATTATGCTTCTTTGCAAATCTTACCATCCATTTAAGTGTCTCTCCTGCAGCATCTTCAGCCAAATCAGTATTCATGGTGAAACCTGTTGAAAACATCTCGGGAAGTATGAAGAGGTCTCCGGGATCTTCCAACTGATCAATTATAGATTCTACTTTTTCAAAATTCTGGTGCTTGTCTTCCCAAGCAATATCCAAAGAACATACAGTTATCTTCATCACTTCCTGTAAATTTTATCCATAACAAGGGCAATGGCGCCGTCACCGGTAACATTACATGCAGTTCCAAAAGTATCCATTGCAATATAAAGGGCAATCATTAATCCCTGAAGATCTTCATTAAAACCAAGCATTGAAGCCAAAAGGCCCAAAGCAGCCATAATCGCTCCGCCAGGTACACCTGGAGCAGCAACCATAGTAATTCCAAGCATGCATATGAAACCGGCAAACATATCAAGTCCATGAGGCATACCCTGCATCCAAAGAATTGCAAAGGCACAAGCTACAATCTTTAGGGTACTTCCGGCGAGATGAATAGTTGCACAAAGAGGAATTACAAAACCGGCAAGTTTCTCATCAACACCATTTTTTATTGCTTGGCGCAATGTAACAGGTATTGTTGCAGCGGAAGACTGTGTACCCAAAGCAGTAACATAAGCTGGCAACATTGTAATAAGCAGTTTAATCGGATTCTTCTTTACAATGGAACCGGCAACAACAAACTGGATAAACAGCAAGGAAACATGCATCACAAAAATTATAGCAATAACCTTAATGAAGAGTTTCATAATGGCACCTGCCTGCCCCTCTGCACCAATCTGAAGAAATATACCAAAAATATAAATTGGCAACAAAGGAATTATTACTCCCGATATAACTTTATTGATAATATCCCTGAACTCTATGAGTCCGTTCTTAAGTCTGTTGCCCTCAATAGCACACAACCCCAAACCCAGAACAAAAGCAAAAACAAGGGCAGTAGTGACACTGAAAAGAGGCGGCATTTCAACAGAAAAATAAGGTAAAATCTTTTCACCATGCGCTATACCGGCACTAAAAGAATTTGTCGGATCCAAAAAAACCGGATAAGTAAAATCACATGTGAAATAAGAAAAGAAACCGGCAAAAAGTGTGGAACCATAAGCAATAGCAGCTGTAACTGCAAGAAGTTTACCTGCACCTTTACCAAGCTCTGCAATTCCTGGCGCAACAAGACCTACAATTATCAGTGGAATGGTAAAGCCCAGAAAATTGCCGAATATCCCATTGAGGGTTACGAATGACCTGTTAAGGAAATCTGGAAAAAAATAAGAACAGCCAATACCTAAAGCTATGGCAATCAAAACTTTGCCCAATAACGGGAGATTTTTAAGCTTATCAAACATAAAACCGCTAAAATTACATTATTTGTCTGCTGGGAGTTTTTCTATCAGCTGCTCCTTAACATGATTACCCTTATCCTGCTGAGAATCAAAAACGGAAAGTTCACCCTTGAAGAAAAACAACTTAAGAATGGCAAACATTATAAAAAGCTTTATAAGCACAATAGCCCATAAGTACTTCCCCAAAGTCATACTTCTGAAGCCATCCCTATAAAACTCAAATATTTTTTTTAAGCCAACACCCATATAATTCCTAAAAATAGTAAATTTGTATATAAAAACAAAACTGATGAAGAAATATCTGAGGATTTTAAGAATTACAATTGCTACAATAGCCTTTGTAACTATAACTTGCGGCTTTTTGAACATGAGCGGAGGCAATCCGGTTTCCCAAATGTTCCTCCGGACACAATTCACACCTGCAATGGTATCGATATTCACAGGTTCGGCTTTGGCATTTGCTCTGATTATTATCCTTACATTACTGTTTGGAAGGGTTTATTGCTCATTCCTTTGTCCGCTGGGAATCTTTCAGGATATAGTAACAAGAGTCTCAAATATTGCAAAGAAAAAGGCAAATGGAGGAAAACTTCCAAAACAAAAATGGTCAAAGCCCCACAATGTATTGAGATACACTATCCTTGTCATCACAGCAATATGCCTGATAACCGGTTTTACTTATCCTCTTGCTCTTCTTGATCCCTACTCCAATTGGGGTAAAATTGCAGGCCAGATATTCGGATCAATTGAACTTGCAATTACCAATATGCTGTCTGGAATATTCCCTTCAATGTTCTATGTTCAAGATTACGTTACTGTAGGAATACAGGCTTTCATATACTCAATATTCTTCCTTAGTGTCATAATCCTGTTCAGTGCGGCAAAAGGGAGATTGTACTGCAACACAGTATGTCCTGTAGGATCATTTCTAGGATTGCTGAGCGGTTTTTCACTGTTCAAACCTGTAATTGACAAGGAAAAATGTATCAAATGCAACCTCTGTGCAAACAGCTGCAAGAGCAACTGTATAAATCTGGAAACAAAAGAGATAGATGCAACAAGATGTGTAGCATGCTACAACTGTCTTACAGCCTGCAAGCGTGGAGGAGTAAAATTTGTACCGGTATGGTTCAAAAAAAGGAGACAGGAAGATCCATTCAATAGAACAATTGAGAATAAGGAAAGGAGAAATGCCCTTATAGCAATGGGAGGATTTGCAGCTGCCGTTGCAACCAGAAGTTTCATCTACCCTAAAGCATCATACACAGGTGGCTCAGTGGTTTCGGCAGAAGGGACACCAATCATGCCTCCAGGGGCAAGGAATCTCAAAGCCTTCAAGGATGCATGTACAGCGTGTCACGCATGTGTGGCTGCCTGCCCACAGAACATAATAAAACCGGCATCATTCGAATACGGAATAGACGGAATAATGCTCCCGACAATAAATTACAGTAAAAATTCCTGCAAATACAGCTGCAATACCTGCACACAGGTTTGTCCTCATGGTGCATTGGAGCATATATCACTGGAAGAGAAACAACATACACGCATAGCACTGGCTACTTATGATCCGACTACATGCGTTATTGTTACCGACGGGGCAAGATGTGGTGCCTGTTCAAGAAGATGTCCTGCAAAAGCTATCGGGATGAAGGAGAATCCGATGATTCCTGGACAATTCCTTCCACAGATTGATTCTGCACTATGTATTGGATGTGGAGCGTGTATGAATGTTTGTCCTGCTTTACCTAAGGCTATTACAATACAAGGAGTTTCAATCCAGACAAGAACTGTATAATATACGGAAAGCAGAAGATTCTGCTTTCCGTTTGAAATTAGATTACTTTCCTTCTGCTGCCTTGAGAGTATTTACCATCAATGAAACAATGGTCATAGGGCCAACACCGCCAGGAACAGGGGTAATATATGAAGCTTTAGGAGCAACCGATTCAAAATCCACATCACCTTCAAGCCTGTAACCGGACTTCTTTGAAGGATCGGAAATTCTGGTAATTCCCACATCAACAATTACAGTCCCTTCTCTAACCATGTCACCTTTTAAAAAACCTGGTGAACCAAGGGCCGCTATAATTATGTCAGCTTGTTTTGTATATAACTCAATATTCTTTGTACGGCTGTGACAGATAGTAACAGTACAATCTCCCGGGTTATCCTTTAGCGACATGAGATTGGCCAATGGCCTTCCAACAATATTGCTTCTGCCAATTATCACACAATGTTTTCCTGAAGTCTCAATACCATATTCATCCAACAACCTAAGAATCCCATAAGGAGTGGCAGGGAGAAATGTAGGAAGACCCAATGTCATTTTCCCTACATTCACAGGGTGGAAACCATCAACATCCTTTGAAGGGTCAATGGCATTGATAACGGCATCTTCATCAATATGGCCGGGAAGAGGCAACTGCACAATAAGGCCATCCACATCATCGTTCCTGTTAATCTCATCTATCTTTCTGATAAGCTCAACCTGAGTAATCTCTGCAGGAAACCTGTGAAGGGTAGAGTTGAAACCCACCTGCGCACAAGCCCTCTCCTTATTGCCTACATAAGTCTGGCTTGCGCCGTCATTTCCTACAAGAATAGCTGCCAAATGAGGTCGTTTACCACCTGCAGCAACTTTATCTTTTACCATTTGGGCAATCTCCAGTTTAATCTTCTCTGAAGTTGCCTTACCGTCTAGAATAACCATATTATTTTATAATAGTTGTTAAATTACCGTCTTCTCATCCCCTGCATGGCCTTCATGGCACTCATCTTGTTCTTGATGCCGCCACCTGCCATAACCTTCATCACTTTTCTGGTGTCCTCAAACTGTTTGAGCAATCTGTTCACTTCAACAATTGTAGTACCGCTACCCTCGGCAATCCTCCTTCTTCTGCTTCCATTAATGACATTCGGATTGTTCCTTTCATATGGTGTCATTGATTGGATAATGGCCTCTACACTCTTGAATGCAGAGTTGTCAAGATCAACATCCCTCAAAGCCTTGCCTACACCCGGAAGCATGGAAGCAAGATCCTTTATATTACCCATTTTCTTTATCTGCTGTATCTGATCATAGAAATCAGAAAGGGTAAACTGGTCTTTTATGAGTTTCTTCTGAAGTTTCTTTGCCTCTTCCTCGTCAAACTGCTCCTGTGCTTTCTCTACAAGGGAAACAACGTCTCCCATACCCAAGATACGGTCAGCAATACGTTTAGGATGGAATACATCCAAAGCATCCATCTTCTCACCGGCACTAATAAACTTGATAGGTTTATGTACGACAGCCCTAATAGAAAGTGCAGCACCACCTCTGGTATCACCATCAAGTTTTGTAAGGACTACACCATCAAAATCCAGCCTGTCATTGAAAGCTTTTGCAGTTTCAACAGCATCCTGACCTGTCATTGAGTCAACAACAAACAAAGTTTCAGTAGGATTGACAGCATCCTTTATGGCAGCAATTTCATCCATCATCTGCTCATCTACAGCAAGACGGCCTGCAGTATCCACAATAACAAGTGAAAAACCTTCATTCTTGGCCTTGGCAACAGCATTCTTTGCAATAGAAACAGGGTCTTTGGATCCCTCCTCTGTATAAACCTCCACACCTATTTGTTCACCAAGTACTTTCAACTGGTCAATCGCAGCAGGCCTATAAACATCACCTGCAACAAGAAGTACTTTCCTTCCCCTTTTAGTCCTGCAGTTAAGTGCCAGTTTTCCCGAGAAAGTAGTTTTACCGGAACCTTGAAGACCTGCTACAAGAACAATTCCAGGTTCTCCCTTAATATTGATATCTGTAGCCTCCGAGCCCATGAGTTTTGTAAGCTCATCGTGCACAATTTTAACCATCATCTGGCTTGGCTTTACAGCCTTAAGCACATTTTGGCCGAGTGCAATATTCTTTACATCATCACAGAATGACTTGGCAATCTTATAGCTGACATCAGCATCCAACAGCGCTTTTCTTACATCCTTAAGAGTCTCAGCAACATTAATCTCAGTAATCTTTCCCTCACCCTTGAGAATTTTGAATGAACTCTCTAACCTGTCTATTAAATTTTCAAACATATCTAAAAAACTTTCTCAATAAAATCACAAATACTTCTGAAGAACAGCATATCCCTTCTCGTTTATAACAGAATTCAGGTGATGAATAACAAGCTCCCTGTGGAATTCTACAGAATCTTCAAAGTATTTGAATCCGTCATTATCCCATCTATAAAACAACTCTATGGCCGAAGTATAGAAAAGTGTAACATAATCCATGTTAAGGTTATCTCTATACAACCCCTGTTCTATACCCAACTCCAAATTTTTTTTCACCAGCCGCGAATAAAAATTCTTTCTGTCTGTAAAAGCAGAAATGTTGAGCGATGACTTGTAAATTGAATAGTCCTTCAAAAGAAGAGGACCCAATTTCAATATCTCATCAGAAATGATAACCGCAACCGTAAGGAAAGACTCAATGGCATTCTCACTTTTCTGGTCTGCCAAGGCAATCTCCTTTTCAAGGGTACTGTAAAAATAATTCAGTACAGTACCAATCAGTTCCGGTTTGCTGTTAAAGTTGTTATATAAGGTCTTTTTTGTCAATCCAAGCTCCTGGGCAATCTCCTCCATATTGAGAGTGAGCCCACGGAGCTTGAAAAGTTCAAATACCTGTTGAGTATACTTGTCTTTAGAACTTACTCTAGGCATAAAATATAATACTATAGTTCGTCTGAATAGTATGCTTTTGCAATATCTCTCTGGTTATATTTCATAGCCATAACCTGACCGTAAGCACCTGCAGTATGAAGGGCTACAAGGTCACCTCTGCTTGTCTGAGGAAGAATGATGTTCTTGCCCCACTGGTCACTGCTCTCGCAAACAGGACCTACAACATCATATCTCATCTTGCGTTTGTAAGAAGAAGTAAGGTTCTCAATTGCATGGTGTGCCTGATACAAAGCAGGACGGATAAGGTCATTCATACCTGCATCAAGAATAGCAAATTTCTTTTTCTGGCCAACTTTAACATAAAGAACCCTTGAAATAAGATGACCGCACTGTGCAACAATTGCCCTGCCTGGCTCAAAGTGTACATTCTGTCCTGGAGCAACAATCAGGTTCTCGTTGATAAGTTTGAAGTACTCCTCAAAAGAAGCGATAGGATTCTCGTTAGGGTTAACATAATCAACTCCCAAACCACCTCCAAGGTTAAGGTTGGCAATATTCATACCTCTGTCAGTAAACCATTTCTGAAGTTCAGCAATTCTGCCGCAAAGGGTCTTGAATACGCCAAGATCCAAAATCTGTGAACCTACGTGGAAGTGAAGACCTATTAGCTCAACATTTTTGCACTCTTTGAACAAGTTTGCAAAATCCTCAAACATCCAAGGGCTTACACCAAATTTGTTCTCTTTAAGACCAGTAGAGATGTATTTGTGGGTATGAGCGTCAATATCAGGGTTAATACGCAAAGCAATCTTTGCAACTTTACCCATACCTGCAGCAAGGTCGTTGATAACCTTAACCTCAGGAACAGACTCACAGTTGAAGCTGAAAATACCTGCCTTTAGGGCAGTCTTTATCTCTTTGTCTGATTTACCTACACCTGCATAAACTACATTCTCAGCGCCAAAGCCGGATTTGATGGCCAAAGCAACCTCATTGCCGCTCACGCAGTCTGCACCAAGACCTGCGTTCTTAATCTTCTCAAGAATTCTTGGATTGGCATTAGCTTTAAGGGCAAAATGCGCATGATAGCCATATTTCTTAATCTGTTGTGTGTAAATGTCCAAAGTTTTGTCCAACAACTCCATATCATAGTAGTAGAAAGGAGTCTCAATGCTCTGGAAAGCTGAAATAGCAGATGCTGTAATCATAGTTTCTTATATTTTAATCGATTAATTTTAATTTTCCTATAATCTGCAAAATTAGCAAAATTTTAATTAAATTTGACACATTGTGGATACAAAGTGAAATTATTTAAGAAAATGAGAAAGGAAATTATATATTCTATCATTGCTTCAGGAGCATTATTATTAACGAGCTGCGAAAAGAATGAAGTTTCAGACATTTTAACAGGACAAACCAGCACATTTCCTGTCCCAAAAACAGAAAATGCAATTGACTTGGGTTTAAGTACCGACTGGGCCCCATATAACATTGGAGCCAACAATCCAGAAGATTACGGCAACTATTATTCCTGGGGTGAAACTGAATACAAAACAGAATACACTCAGGAAACATATACATATCAAGGAACAGAAGAGATAACCGGCACAGAATCAGATGCAGCACACGCAAAATGGGGAAATGGATGGAGACTCCCGACAAAATCAGAAATTGAAGAACTTAGCAGTAAATGTAACTGGAAGGACACTGTATTTAATGGAGCAAAAGGTGTACTAATAACAGCAAGTAACGGAAATTCAATCTTTTTACCTGCAGCTGGAACTGCCAAAGGCGAAAATATAATAGATGAAGGATTTTCAGGTTGTTATATGAACGGCAATGAACCCGATTCAAGAACATACTATTTTGAGAATGAATTCGAAAAATATATTGGATTCACTGTCAGACCAGTGATAGACCCTATTGAACTTGTAACAGTAGAGAAAGTAATCCAAAAAGAGGACTTTTCATATTCATTCATAAAAGATGAAATAAGACACATATCATTCCTATTTGAAGCAAATCTTTCTATAAGAAAGAAATTCAGTTCTTTAGAAGAATTCGGTATTGCCATATACAGAAACAATGAGCTATATGCAAAATACCCTGCAGAAAATGACAAATACGCAATTATTAGAATTGAATCATCTGTAAATGATCTTAAGAAGACAGTAACAGATAAAGGTTCTACAATATTCAATACAAAAGATAACTGGAGTATTGGAACATATTACATAAAAAGGGATTCCGGTAAGGCAAAAACATATTTTGGGAAAGAAATAACCTCTTTGGAACTTGTATATGTAGATAGTGCTATATACTTGAATGATATAACACAAGATCATAGCAAGTCATTATACTATGGTGGTGGAAGCCAACCTGGAAACAAACTTGTAGAATTGTGGTTTAATGCACAAATTTCCATAGACACAATGGATAAATCAATACAAAGTTACGGTGTAGTGATTTATAAAAACAATACTTTCTACACAAGAGCTGCAGCAACACGTACAACAGGGAAAGTAAATAGATTGATATGCAGCAACTACAATGAAATGACAATTAATAAAAATGAGAATGGTGAATATACTGCATCAACAGCCGACAAATGGGAAATAGGCACATATATCCAAAGAACAGACAAAGATGTTTTGCCAATCTTTGAATATCAAGATAATCGGATACCACTTGAATTAACATATACCCAAAAGCCATCAATCACAATAGATTCATATACAGATTCAGGTCTTCAAAATACTTCTGACTCTACCTGCAGTTCGCGTATGACTATAAATGTAAAAGTAAACGGTGGATTCTTTATGGAAAACATCAATGTACTTACCGATGAACATATATCACTCAGTGGTAATAGCGAATTAGATAAACAAATACTAACATTCCAGAAATTGCTGGATGAACAATTTTCCTGGAGCGTAAGCGGAGGATTCTGGCCTGCAGATGAAATAATAGAATTCAAAACAGGTGAAATTGTTTCATTTATAGACAAAAACAGAAATGACAATATATCAAGAGGTGCAACAATAAGATTCGGAAGCAGAACAGAAATGGATAAGACAGATATAATTTCAAACAGTCTCAACTATATTTTATTGCACAACAAAAATATTAAAATTGAAATTACAGATTCCAATGAATAAAAATAAAATGAGGTGACCTTAAAGAAGATCACCTCATTTTTTTAATTATCTGATATGAAAATTATCTGTTGCAGTGCTGCTCCCTCAATAGGTCAAGCACTGTCTTAACTGGGTTGAAAGTGATAAGCGGCGTCTCAACAAACTGGGTATTCCAGTCGCTCATTGCACCGTTCCACAAACCAGGAAGTTCCTGAGCCTTGAGAGGTCTTCCCTGGAAGCTCTTCTCAGAAATGAAGCCGGTTTTAGGATCTGTATGTTTCAACAAATCATATTTCTCACCCTTATAGTTCTTCACAGCACAAACAAGATCTACCGGATTGAAGTGGGTAGCATCCTGCATTGCATTTACAGCCTGAGGGTTCTTCTTGTCAATCTGGGCTGCCTCAAGAATCTGAAGGGAAGTAGTACCATCCTCATTCTTTATTACATAAGGGCCACCGCCAGGCTCACCCTCATTCTTAACCATACCGCAAACACGTACTGGACGGTCCAATTTTGTCTTAAGTACAGCAACAAGCTCTGCCTCCGGCATCTCAGGTACAGCAACACAGAACTCATCCTCCATAAATGCCTTAATCTCAGCAAGAGGGGCATCAGCACCCTTCTCATCCAGCTGTTTAAGATATCCGAAAACCTTCTCCTGAAGCTCTGTAGCCTTACCTACAAGAATCTTCTTCCAACGGATAGTTTCATCAAGCAAAGACTCCTTAACAACATTGTCAATATTCTTTATTACAAGAACATCTGCATCAATATCATTCAAATTGGCAAGTAGGGCACCGTGTCCGCCTGGACGGAACAGCAACGAACCGTCATCCTTGGTAAACGGATTATTCTCCATATCTACTGCAACTATGTCAGTGGCAGGAGACTGGTTTGTAAATGTAACATGATATTTACAGCCGAAACGTTTCTCGTATTTCTCCTTAACCTGAGCATAAAGTTCCTCAAAACCTTTCTGGTGCTCTACAGAAACGGTAACAACCATTCTCACATCTCCATTTGCATCCTTTGCATAAAGGGCACCCTCTACAAGATGCTCCTCAAATGGGGTCCTGTTCTCGTTCTCATATTTATGGAACTGGATAAGGCCTTTAGGCATGGCACCATAGTTCCATGCTTTATCATACAATGTCAGGTTAAGGATAGCCTTTGCATCAAAGAAAGGGAAAGAAGTTATATTCTCAACAAATTTTGCAGCAGGAGAACCCTCTTTAAGTTTCTCACCGGCTTTAAGGGCATCTGCAGCCTCAAACAAATCCTTGAACATTCTGGTTGCAGCACCTGAAGCAGGTACAAATTTGCAAACGTTTCCTTTATAACCTTCAGCAACTGAAATATATTTTGCCTGCTCATCTGCAGAAAGCACCTTTATACCTTTGGCAGGTGTAGCGGCTGCTTCAATTGTAAGGAATGGGAAACCTGTTTTAAAGTTCTCCAACTGGGCCTGGAAAGTATCAACTGAAATACCCCTGGCCTCAATCTGTTGTTTTTGAGTTTCAGATAACATAAAATTCTCTCCTGTATTTAAAATTTGATCTTAATTGTTCAAAATTCTGCGGATTCTGCTTCAAATCCGCACAATGTTCAAAGATAGGAAAAATATTCCCAAAATATTCACTTATCTGATTTTGTGTAAGATTCCCCTTGGAAAAGAAATTGTTGTTCTTCTCGGGAGGAACCACCTTAAAATTCAACAGTTGGGGAATATTGAAATGTTCCCCCAGAGCCTTCACTGCCATAACCGTACCGTTAACCTTCCCTTCGTAAGAATACCCTGCAATATGCGGAGTAGCAATATCAGCCATCTCCAGCAGTTCAAGATCCAAATCAGGTTCCCCATTCCACACATCAAGTATTATTCCCGACAATTTATCCCTGTACTTCTTCAATGCATCATCACAGACAACCTCCCCTCTGGAAGAGTTGATAAAAATGGCACCATCCTTCATTTTAAGAAAAAACTCCTCCCCTGCCAACCCTCTGCTGGAAGGGTTGAGATCTGTATGCAAAGTGACTATATCAGAATTCTCAAGCACATAATCCAAAGAATAGTAATCCTTGAAATCCTTAAGTTGAATATAACCGTTATTGAACGCAAGGGTCTGCTCCCTCTCCTTTGCAGGATCACATCTCAAAACTTCAAACCCCAGATACTCTCCAAGAGAAGCAACTTTGGAGCCCACATTACCTACACCAATCACACCTATTGTACCAAAACTGTTCCCTTGCCCCAAAGAAAGCCCATTACGGGAAGCCAAACCATACAATGCAGTATAAACATACTGCATAACTCCACCGGAGTTGCACCCGGCAGCATTCCTTACAACAATTCCGGCAGCAGCACAATACTCAAGATCTATATGGTCCGTACCAATTGTGGCCGTTGCAATAAACTTTACAGAAGAGCCCTCCAAAAGAGCAGCATTGCATTTTGTACGGGTACGCACAACCAGGGCATCAGCATCCTTTATAACATCGGCAACAATCTCCTTTCCGGGTAAATAAACCACCTGTGCAAACTCCTCAAGCACTCCACTAATGAAAGGGATATCCTTATCTACAACTATCTTCATCTCAAAATGTCATTTTTACACTGAATGCTGTCTTCTCCCCCACTTTGCCTACAATATAGCATACAACATCCTCTTCACAAGAATCTATAACCCTATAAAGATCAACGCTCTGACCTGGAAGAACTTCAGAATCATAATTCACAAGAAGTTCCTTTACAGATTTTGAAGCAACAAGGTCATAATCAAGTGAATCCAGAGCCCATACCACATACTTGACGTTATTGACATGTCCGTTTGTATCAATGTCGCTCCAAACCACTTTATGAGTATCAACAAGTACCGGCTCAACACCCTTTGGCAATGACACCTTTTCCGCCTGCTCTTCAATTGCATCCCCCAACGCAGAGTTGTCAAAATTCTCGGCAAGGGTGGAATTCCTCACCATCCGTCGGGAAGCAAGATCTATTATAAGCCATGAGGTGGTTGCAGAAACAGCCACATTCCCCGCAGAATCCTCCAACTGGAAATCCCTCAGGTAAAAGATCCTGTTGGCACCCTTGTGCCATGTCTTTAGGGTAACCTCATCTCTCCATTTGGGATAATTGTGGAAAACCAGCTTTATTCTCGACAATACCCAGGCTGTATTGCTTCTTATCATTTCATCATATCCGAATCCCAAGTTGGCGGCATCCCTACCGGCAGCCTCCTGCATAATATCCAGCATTGCCGCAGGACGCAACAAATGGTTTGCATTGGCTTCATAACAACTTACAATACGCTTTTCTGTATATTTTTTTCTCATAATTCATATTTAAATTAAAGCAAAAATACCTAAAAAACGGCACTAAAAATATTTTTAATCAAATAAATTAGCACTACTTTTGCACTCCTCAAAGAAAAGAATGGGAAAAACGGTCACATACTTAAGGTTTGCATTGACCATCTATATGGCTCTGCACCTGCTGCTCAACGGGGCATTCCTCCACAATCACGTAATTGATGGAGAGAGCATTTCCCACGCCCACCCGTTCAAGAGCAATGACCATAATCCCGACGAAGCAAGAACAATTCTCCTGTTCAATACCACTTCATCAATTGCACAGGAAGAGACAGTTCTGCCACTGCTCTGCAACACTATAATTACTGTTTTCGAAAATGCAGTAATTGACAATTATGCAGATGCACTCATAATAACAGATTCTTCAAGAGCACCTCCACAATTCTGCTAAAATAGAGACATACCGGCTGATGCACCACCGGAGGGTGCATCCCGACTTATTGTAAACCATTAAAGCAGAAATCTATGAAAAAAATGATATTTGCATTGCTGGCTGTGCTGGCAATGTTCACTGATGCGCATGCGCAGAATGATGCCCATATTATTGGACATGTAATAGACAGGAAAACACAGGAACATGTTCCGTACATTTATATAAGGATTATAGGTACCAATGTAATAACCAGCACAGATGCTTCAGGGCACTATAAACTCACAAATATACCACAGGGCAATTATGAACTGGAAGCCTCGGGTATAGGATATATTACCGAGGTAAAGAAAATTACCGTATCCGGCACAAGCAATTTGAATATAAATTTTGAAATTTCCGAAGACAACCTGCAACTGGAGCAGGTAGTTGTAACAGGAAACAGGAGCGAAACCAAGAAAAGGCACAGTGCTACCTTGGTAAATGTAGTAAACAGGGAGATATTTGAACTTGTAAGTGCCTCTTCCCTTGCAGACGGCCTCAATTTCCAGCCGGGAGTAAGGGTTGAGAACGACTGCCAGAACTGCGGATTCACCCAGGTGAGGATAAACGGCCTTGACGGACACTACTCACAGATTCTCATGAACTCAAAACCTGTATTCTCTGCATTGGCCGGTGTATACGGCCTTGAGCATATTCCGGCAACCATGATTGACCGTGTAGAGGTTATGAGGGGCGGCGGTTCTGCATTGTTCGGCTCTTCTGCTATTGGAGGGACAATAAATATCATTACAAAAGACCCGGTAACCAACTCTGCAGAGTTAAGCCACAATATAACTTCCATAGGCAACAGCAGTTCATTTGACAACAATACAACTGCAAATGCATCAGTTGTAAACGGCAATGGAAAATCGGGACTCTTCATTTACGGACAGAGCCGCAAAAGGGAAGCATACGATGATAATGGTGACGGTTTTACTGAAATTGGTACAATAGATGCAAAGACTTTGGGAATCAACTCTTTCTACAACTTGTCCAAAAATTCAAAACTGAGGGCTGAATACAGTTCAACAAATGAGTTCAGACGCGGAGGTGACCAGTTGGATATACCAGCACACCAGTCATATATTGCAGAACAGACAGACCACAATATAAATGCCGGAAACATTACTTTTGACGCATGGTCAGACGACTACAAGAACAAATATAACATTTATGCCGCATTGCGTGACACCAAACGCGACAGCTACTACGGAAGCAACATGGACCCTAATGCCTACGGAAGCACCCATGACCTTGTAGTAGTAGGTGGAGGACAGTATGTACATTCATTTACAAAACTGTGGTTCATGCCGGCAGAATTTACAGCAGGTGTGGAATACAACTACAACTATCTGAATGATGTAACAATAGGATATGACCACGATGCCACACAAAAAGTGAACATCTACTCTGCTTTTCTTCAGAATGAATGGAGGACAGACAAATGGGGATTCCTGCTGGGAGCACGTATAGACAAGCACTCACTTGTTGACAACGCAATAATCTCTCCAAGGGCAAACATCCGTTATAACCCTTCAAAAATGCTTAATTTCCGTCTTTCATACTCAACTGGATTCAGGGCTCCACAAGCATTTGATGAGGATTTCCACATTGCAATTGTAGGCGGAGAGCGTGTAGTGACAACACTTGCAGACGACCTTAAGGAGGAGAGTTCAAACAGTTTCAGTTTCTCAACAGACTGGTACCACAACTTTGCATCTGTACAGACAAATGTAATGATGGAGCTCTTCTACACAGAACTCAAGGATGTATTTACAATAAGAATGCTTGAGGAGTTTGATGCCAAGGGAAACCAGGTACAGGAACGTTACAACGGCAGCGGAGCAACCGTAGCGGGAATAAACCTTGAGGGTAAAGCGGTATTCAGTTCAGATTTCATGCTGCAGGCAGGCCTTACATACCAGAGGAGCAGATACAAACAGCCTGAAGAGTGGAGCGAGAACCCTGATGTTGCACCGGAAAAAAGGATGTTCCGTACTCCCGACATTTACGGATATTTTACAATGCAATACACCCCGACAAAAAAATTCTCCGTATCACTTACCGGAACCTATTCTGGAGAGATGCTTGTACAGCACATGGAGAGTTCGGGAACACCAATTGATGTGGCTGTAAAAACACCTTCCTTCTTTGATGCCAATCTTAAGGTTTCCAAAGAGTTTCAGTTATTTCCAGGGGTAAATATGGAACTCAACGGAGGAATGATGAATATCTTCAACTCTTTCCAGGACGACTTTGACAGCGGCGTTGACAGGGACTCGGGATACATCTATGGTCCTATGATGCCAAGG
This sequence comes from Bacteroidales bacterium, assembly GCA_015060225.1. Classification (GTDB taxonomy): domain Bacteria; phylum Bacteroidota; class Bacteroidia; order Bacteroidales; family UBA932; genus Egerieousia. Next base: position 103,142 of record SUYX01000002.1, read on the forward strand.
AGCCTCTACATTGGGGTAAAACTTTCATTATAGAGAAAAGCTGTCTGTTGACAGCTTTTCTCTTTTATTGGTTCCTTATCTTGTTTCCCAGTATGAATCCGAAAATTCCGGTCAGAAGGATTCCTATAGTAGTCTGGACTACATTGAGCATATCAACCAGCGGAGAGACATCCTGCAATATATCAGAATCCATACCTACCATATTTTTAAGGCTAATGCCAAAAGCCTGGCTATACTCAAGAAGTGAAACATTCTCAGTGAAGGCCCAGGCAAACAGGAAGACTGTCAAAATGTAAGTTAAAACCATTTTTGTCATACTCTCACCATACCCGAAAAGCATATCAGAGAGGAAATTTGAAATAATTTTAACAATATTGGCAAACTTGAAATCCCCAATCATACGCATCAGCTCCATCCTCTTTCCCTGGACATAAGCCCAGTTTCCGTCTGCTATATAGCCCTTTCCAGTCCACAATGCATTGAAATTCTTATATATGACCTCTGCATCAGCCCATCTTGCATCAACTGCTGCCTGTGGGTTCCAGTCAGATTTGACATTAAGATCATTTGTCCTTTCACCAGTCCCATAAGTATGCCAGTCTACCAGAAATCTGGTATACTCTTCCTTGTTCTGCTGCAATATTCTAAAATCTTTCAGGTTCTCCTTTCTGATTACAGCACAATCTCCAAGATAAGTTTTATTGAGGCTGCAATTTGAGAACAAGCTGCCGTTAAATATCACAACACCATCAATAAAAGCCCTGTAGAAATCACAAAAATCTATCTGGGCCCCCTCAAATGTCCCGTGCTGGATCTCTGCATACCTGAAATCACTCCACGATATTTTAGCATTCCTGAAACGGCAATGCACCATCTCGCACCCTTTAAAACTGACTCTCTCAAGAACACATCCGGAAAAATCAATTTTCTCAAGTTTTTCTCCCGACAGATCTATCCCTACAATCTTTTTTGATTCAATAAGTTTGAGTAATTCTTCCCTATCCATATCATATATGTTTGTCATGGCAAAAATAGTCAAAAACTTTATAATAGTTGACAGATTATATAAATGTATATATATGTGCTGTATTTATTATCTTTGTAAAGATTTAAATTACAAAATATGAAACTGCCAGCGAACATGTCGAAAATTGTCGGCAAAATCTATAAGGGCCAGAGGGACGATGAGGGGCGTCCTCACGGACATGGTATCATGGAATACTCAACCGGGAGCGGAAAGAAATACAAGTACGAGGGGCATTTCGAACACGGAGTGCGCTCAGGCTATGGGGTGTTTCATGAGACAATACAGTTTATCCGCGAATATGAGCCATGGGAGTGGGCACAGATGGGCGAGTATGACAGTGCCGGCAGGCTGATTCACCCCAATACCAAGCCTGGTCCCCGTAGGGAGACAGTAAATTGTTGGGATGAGAAATTCAGGGGCTGGTGGAAGAATGATGATGCTGTCCATAGCATTAAACACAAGAAGTACGCTGACTGGAAGATTGAACTTTTTGAAGATGAAAAGATTCTGAAAGACCTTCTTAATTTCAAAGCAGTCAGGATGTTGCCGGAATCTATTGTCTCCAAACTCATAACCGGAGACAATCCCTATTCAAGATATGCATATGGTCTATGGCTTTGGACATGTCACAAAGACAGCGAATCACTAAAGGAAGCCTTCAGGATTTTTGAGGAATCTGCAAATGCAGGCATTGCAGATGCTCTGCAGATGATGTCCAGAATGTACTACATTGGTGAAGTTTATGATGAAGAGGCAGGAAAATTTGTGATAAATCGTAAACTGTCCCAAGAGCTGACTGTTCAAGCTGTAGAAAAAGGGAGTATTCTTGCCAAGCTCGGACGTAATAAAAACCTATTTTGGGGCACTTCTGAGGTAGATGCGGATAGTGCTTCCGCCTTTGCTGAGGCTGAACGCGAATCCTCAGCTATCTTCAGCGAATCAATCTTCTGGACAGAGCAGCTCGGCTGGTTCTATGAAATCGTAGGAGATAAAGATAAAGCCATCAAGGCATACGAGAAGTGTATCATCAATGGATATTATGCCCCGATCTACGACCTAGCCCTGACATATCTGGAAGACGGAGATGAGGACTACTATAAGACCCTAATGGAATTGGGTATTGAACTGGGTGTACCGGACTGCCGTATTCTGGGAATTGAGAATGAGTACAGGTGGGAGTCTCTCAGCGGTGACGAAAGGCTTGACATATACCGCCAGATGAAGAGAAATCTGACGGAAGGCATCGCACTGGGCAGTGGGGTATGTGCCTATACTTTAGCGGATGCATTGCTGAACGGTAAATTCGGTTATGACATGGACCTGCGCATGGGAAGGGAATATGCTGATATTGCATTGACATACGGCTACACTGCGGCTGCAAATCTTGTGATTGAGGCAGCAGAAGCTCTCGATGATCCTGAATTCATTTCAGATGATGAGCTGTTGAAGCTGAGGTATGATGCATTACGCTATGGCATTAAAGAGCAGCTTGATTATGTGATCAGGAACAAGGATACATATATTGAAATGGGATACGGAGATGAGATAGAAAAAGTCTGGATGCCTTTGTGGAAGAAGAACCATCCGGAAGCAAAGACTCAGATCTCTCCTTCCGTGATCATCATCCAGCCATCAGGAGTCGCTACCGTGGTCGAAGCGGATGTATTCTGCATGTCCTATCGTGAAATGAGTCAACTTATCGATGCTGAAGGACTCGATGCCGTCCATTTCTCCGGGCCACTGAATCGGATTACGGAGGTCTGCAGATTCAGAGGGTATCAGATAGCAATGTATGCGGACAGGAACGGATACGCAAAAGATCTGGCCGATAACGCAATAGGTACGATATTATATGGAGCCGGTGCAGAAATAAGAGGTGCCGTGATCATTGCACTTGAAGACAACAAATACGACACCCATTCGTTCCATTTCAAGGAAGATCTTGAATCGGTATTATCGAAAATTTCCACAATCACTGGAAATCTGTTGAGAATGGATTGACAGCGCCCCAATAGACGATAACACCAATGATGATAATCCAGATGATACGTGACTTCTTCATATGGCATTTATCTCTTTAAGAATATAAGATCGTAGGAATAGCAATATCGTCCGAACCAGAAACTTT
>SUYX01000032.1 GCA_015060225.1 Bacteroidales bacterium
CCTGCTGGTTTATTTCGTAATAAACAACCATCTCTTCGTACAGTATTACCGCTGGTGCTGTAGTGTCTTTGGAATATGAGTTCATTGAAAACTCTTCCTGAGTCGGTTTCCCGAACTGGAAACTGTTGTTTTTGTCTTGTGAAAATGCTCCTGTAAAAAGGCAGAGAGCAAACATGAGTAGTGCTAAGTTTTTCATAAGGCAAATGAATTATGGTTTTTGCGAAGATAATGAAATAATTTCAAAAATTAGAATAATTTAAAACAAATATATTTTATTTTGGACAAATTCTTTTGGCATATATTTTGATTCGGATGATAAGGATGATTTATAAACGGAATATCATGAAAAGAAATCTTACTGTCATTTTATTTTCTGTTGTGCTGAGCGTTACGGCAGCAGTGATAATTACTAATTATATAAATGAGTCTCCGGACACCTTTTTCTATAGTTCGGATGAACCTTCATCCCTGAGACAGGTTGTCCTGGAACATCAGAACTTCCCGGATTTTACCTATGCAGCGGAGAGTTGTGTGGATGCAGTTGTTTTTGTAAAGGTAGTTAAAAGGGAGAAGAATAGGGAGGCATCTATACTGGAGCACTTTTTCGGGTATGGGAATCCATATTCAATGCCAAGGGAGAGTGTCAATTCAGGTTCGGGGGTAATTATTTCTCCCGACGGATATATTGTAACCAACAACCATGTTGTTGCCAATGGGGAACAGATAGAGGTTACCCTTAACGACAACAAGACCTACAAGGCAAAACTTGTTGGTGCAGACGCTGTTACTGACGTAGCTCTGCTTAAGGTTGAGGCAGAGGGGCTTCCTGTAATCCCATTCGGCGATTCCGATTCCTTGAGGTTGGGAGAATGGGTATTGGCTATCGGGAGTCCGTTCAACTTGAGGAGTACCATTACTGCCGGTATTGTAAGTGCCAAGGGACGTTCTCTTCCCGATATGAGGGGGGAGTTCAAGATTGAGTCATTCATTCAGACTGATGCAGCTGTCAATCCGGGAAACAGTGGGGGAGCATTGGTGAACACAAAAGGGGAACTTGTCGGGATTAATACTGCAATAGCTTCAAATACAGGATCCTATACCGGATACTCTTTTGCTGTACCGGTAGCTATTGTAAAGAAGGTGGTTGATGATATCAAGGAGTATGGAAGTGTGAAGAGGGCTGTTCTGGGTATCTCCATGACTGAACTTACACAGGAACTTGCTTCGCTTGCCGGAATGAAAGGGGATTTCAGTGGCGTGTATATTGCAGATATCAATAAAACAGGTGCAGCATATGCCGCAGGTGTAAGGGAAGGAGATATACTTGTAGCCATAAACGGCAGGAAGATGAAGAGCCCGTCTGAGGTGCAGGCTGCAATTAACGGCTATAAACCTGGCGATGTTGTAGAACTGCTTGTATATAGAGATGGGAAGGAGATGCCAATTCCCGCAACACTTCTTGGGGAGAGCAATGCTATAGCTGCAGCAGAGGGAAATGAGGTGAAATTCATGGGTGCTACATTGGCAGATGCAGATGAGGATGCCCTCCGCAAGTTGCGGTTGAGGGGAGGAGTTGAGATAAAGGCTATAGAAAAAGGAAAATTCAAAGATGCCGGCATTACCAAAGGGTTGATTATAACACACATCAACCAGACCCCTGTTTCAAATGTGAAGGAGGCTCTTGACATAATGAAAAGTGCAAGGAGGGGATTCCTTGTGGAGGGTGTATATGGCAATGGTGAAGTATATTATTATGGAGTGGGTGTTTAATTGAAAAAAAATTCTTACTTTTGCGTGTTTTAAAATATCCGCATGAGACAGTTAAAGATTACCAAATCAATTACAAACAGAGAGAGTGCCTCTCTGGACAAATATCTACAGGAGATAGGTAGAGAGGAACTGATTACAGTTGAGGAAGAGGTTGAGTTGGCCCAAAGGATCAAAAAGGGCGACCAGGAGGCTTTGGAGAAGCTTACCAGGGCAAACTTGAGATTTGTGGTTTCAGTTGCAAAACAGTACCAGAACCAGGGCTTGAGCTTGCCGGACCTCATTAACGAGGGTAACCTTGGCCTTATAAAGGCTGCAGAGAAGTTTGATGAGACCAGAGGTTTCAAATTCATCTCATATGCTGTATGGTGGATCAGACAGTCAATCCTTCAGGCTTTGGCTGAACAGTCGAGAATTGTACGCCTTCCATTGAATCAGGTTGGTTCTTTGAATAAAATAAATAAGGCGCTCCAGAAGTTTGAGCAGGAGAACGAGCGCATGCCTTCACCTGAGGAGCTTGCAGATATCCTTGAGATCCCAAGGGAGAAAATTGCAGATACCTTGAGGGTTTCAGGCAGACATGTATCTGTAGATGCTCCGTTTGTGGACGGTGAGGACAACAGCCTTTTGGATGTGCTTGTAAACTCGGATTCTCCAAATGCGGATAGGGGACTTGTAAACGAGTCTTTGAACAAGGAGATTGAGAGAGCCCTTTCAACCCTTACAGAGAGGGAGAGGGATATTGTAAAATATTTCTTTGGAATTGGAGCCCAGGAGATGACCCTTGAGGAGATAGGCGAGTACTTTGGCCTTACAAGGGAGAGGGTACGCCAGATTAAAGAGAAAGCAATCAGAAGACTGAGGCACAGTGCAAGAAGCAAATTGCTCAAGAGTTATCTTGGGTAATTTGCCTTTTTCCTTTTGTTTAATACAATCATTTTAAATACTGTTTCATTTATGAGAAAAACTATGTTATCTCTACTTTCTGCAGGGGTAATGGTTGCGTCGTGTTCGCAGCCACAGCAGGAGAATCCACTTTTGGCTGAGTGGAATACCCCTTATGGAATCCCTCCATTTGAGCAGGTTCAGCCTGAGCATTACATTCCAGCATTCAAGGCGGCTATGGCGGCTGAACTTGAGGAGATTGATGCAATTGTAAACAATACCGAGGAGCCTACATTTGAGAATACAATTGAGGCTTACACAAACACAGGAGAGCTCCTTTCAAATGTCTCTGCTGTATTCAGCAGTGCAAATGGTGTAAAGTCTTCACCTGAGCTTCAGGCTATCGCAAAGGAACTTTCTCCAATGCAGAGTGCACACAACAGTGCCATCAGCCTAAACGAGAAACTTTTCCAGAGGATAAAGGCCGTTTATGAGAAAAGAAATGAGATGAACCTCAATCCTCAGCAACTTAGGGCAGTAGAGGAAATTTACAAAGGTTTTGAGAGATCAGGTGCAAATCTTCCTGCAGACAAGAAGGAAGAACTTAAAAAAGTGAATGCAGAGATTGCTGCACTGCAATTGCAGTTTTCACAGAATGCTTTGATTGAGACCGCTGCATACACCCTTGTAATTGAGAATGAGGCAGACCTTGCTGGCCTTACTGAGGGTCAGATTGCCGAGGCTGCTGCCAGAGCCAAGAAGGCTGGACAGGAGGGCAAATGGTTCTTTGGCCTTGACAACCCAAGTGTAATGCCGTTCCTTGCAAATGCACAGAACAGGGAGCTCAGAAAACAGATTCTTACAGCTTACTTGAACAGATGCAACAACAACAATGAGAACGACAACAAGGAGGTTATAAAGAAACTTGTTGAACTCAGACTCAAGAGAGCACAGATTATGGGTGCCGAGAACGCAGCACAGTTCATCCTTGAGGACAGGATGGCAAAAACTCCGGAGGCTGTATATGCCCTTTTGGACCAGATCTGGAAACCCGCATTGAAAGCAGCCAAGGCCGAGGCAAATGATATGCGCAAGATCATTGCAAAAGAGGGCTCAAACTTTGAACTTGAGGCTTGGGACTGGAGATACTACGAGCAGAAGGCAAAACAGGAGAAATTCAACCTGAGCGAGGCAGAGATGGCTCCATACTTCCAGATTGACAATGTAAGGGAAGGTGTATTCCATGTTGCAAACAAACTGTTCGGCCTTACATTCAAGAAATTGGAGAACGTTCCTCTTCCACACGAGGAGGCCGAGGCATTTGAAGTTTATGACAATGACGGTACAGTAACCGGTATCGTATTCTTTGATATGTTTGCACGTCCTGGCCAGAAGAGGGCAGGTGCTTGGTGCGGCGGTTTCAGAGGCCAGTCATACAAGAACGGTGAGAGGGTACTTCCTCTTGTAACCATCTGCGGAAACTTTACAAGACCTGTAGGTGACCAGCCGGCATTGCTTTCAACTGATGAGGTAACCACTTACTTCCACGAGTTCGGACACGGTTTGGCAAGCTTGCTTAAAGATGTGAAATACAAAGGCATGGGCGGATATCCAAGAGACTTCGTGGAGCTCCCTTCACAGCTTAACGAGCACTGGGCATTTGAGCCTGAGGTGCTTAAAGTATATGCAAAACACTACCAGACAGGAGAGGTAATTCCTCAGGAACTTGTAGACAAGATGACAAAGGCTGGCAAATACGGCCAGGGCTTTGCTACTGTTGAGTATCTTGCTGCATCATACCTTGATATGGATTTCCATGTCCTTAAAGAGATCCCTGCTGATTTGGATGTAAACAAATTTGAGGAGAAAGTATTGGGTGACAGAGGAATACTTTCGCAGATCCCTTCACGTTACAGGAGTACATATTTCAACCATACATTCAGTGGCGGATATACTGCAGGCTATTACAGTTATATCTGGGCTGAGGTGCTTGATGCTGATGCATTTGATGCATTCTGCGAAACAGGTGACATCTTCAATCAGGAGGTTGCAAACAAATACCGCACTGAGGTGCTTGAGGTTGCAGGCGAGAAAGATGCTATGGACCTTTACATCAACTTCAGAGGCAAACAGCCTGGAATTGACCCTCTATTGAAAAACAGAGGTTTGAAATAATCAATGAGTCATTTGTAATTATTACATAGGGCAACCGCGAGGTTGCCCTTTTTTATTAATGTAGGCCAAAAATCTTTAATGCAGTAATATGCACAGAATCAACATGTTAGTTGAAGGGTTTATTATGTCGTAGATAAGCTATGGAATGCTATGCTTTTTAAGTGTCAGACAATCAGTTAATTCCATAGTTAATAAAGTGGGTCTCCTTAAATGTAACATTAAAGATTTGTGAGGCTTTATATATGCATATTATGCGTTTATTTAATGGATTTCATTTAAATTTGGAAAAATAAGTAATGGCATGAACAAATACCTGCTAATATTGCTGTCGTTAACTATACTATGCGCAAATTGCAGTCACACAGATAGGCATCTGAATTCAATACTCGACAATGCTGAAAATTGTCTTGAACATTTTCCCGACAGTTCCCTTGCTATACTCAACCAATTGAAGACAGAAGAAATCTCATCTTCATCACAAAAAGCAAGATATGCCCTGTTAAAATCAATGGCTCTTGACAGGAACTATATAGATGTAACGGAGGACAGCCTTACTTCTATAGCTGTAGTGCATTATAAAATGCATGGAAGTTCAGATGAGAAACTTAAAGCATATTTGTACAATGGAAATATTTTTGCCAATGCCAAGGATTATGAGACGGCAATGAGCAATTATCTGAAGGCTGAAGAATATGTTAGTAAGAGTAAAGACTGTATTATGGTTGGTAGGCTATATAGCGCCAAGTCAATTGTTTATAACACTATTTTTGATGTTAAGTCTGCTATTGATCAGTCAAGATTGGCTTCAGAGTATTTTTTAAAGGGAAGAGATACAACAAGATTCCTTATTAACTTACACAACATGGCTATAATAATGAACAATAGCAGTTCGTTTGATTCAGCAAATGAATATCTCCATAAAATAGAAGGTTATTGGCAAAGATTAAAGCCATCACAAAAAGTAGTATACTATTCAGTAAAATTATCTCAACTTCCAAAAACAGATACTGCAGCAATAATGTCAATTATAGATAAAATGCTTGATTACGCTAATAATAAAGAAATAATGAACTGGCTGGCTGTATCTGAAGCATACTATAAGATTGGTGATTATAACTCTTCATTGGTTTATATAAAATACCATAAACTGACAGGTGGAATATCAGATGCGTTGTATTATAGATTGTTGTCCGATATTTCAGCAAAAACAGGAGATTATGAACAAGCTTACAATTTCATAGTGAAAAAAAATGATTTGCTACAAGGAAGGTATTTTAAATCAACTCAGACGGATACGAAGTTTTTAGAAGAGAGGTATGCTTCACAATTGAAAGTAACAAAGCAAAGGCTTTTTATAGCAATCCTAGGACTAGGAATTTTGGCCGTAGTTCTTATTTTGTTTCTTGGATATAAACATCATAAGACAATATCATTGGCTCAAAGTATCAAAGTCCTTGCGTTGGAGGAGGAGTCAAATCTGAGACGTAAGGAACTTGAACGGTTGGTTTTAGAAAAGGAGAATTATGAGTTTAAATTGGCAGAGGCGATTAGAGAAAAGGAGCATTTGAAATCGTTAATGAAATCAAATAGAGTAAAGAGTATTTTGGATATGGATATGAAGTTATTGGTAAAACATCGGCTTGCGGTACTTGATAAGTTTATAGCTGCAAATATTTCATCAGCTTTTTCTCAAGAAGCTCATAATGAACTCAATGAATTGATGCGAGATAGAGATAAATTTCTTGACTCCACAAGGAAGTACTTCTCATTATCACATCCCCAATTTGTAGAGAGTCTTGAAAACAAAGACCTCACGGAGAGAGAAATTGCCTATTGCTGCCTATATTGTATAGGATTGAATGGTAGTGAAATTTCTAATTATTTGGAAATGAAGTCCTTTTATAATCTAAGTGCAGTCATAAGAAAGAAGCTTTGTATAGATAGGAGCGTCAATATAGATACTTTTCTACGAAAAATGTTATCACATTTTGAATAGAAGAGTTTAATATTTTACAAGTATTGATATGTTTATTATTTATTGATACTCAAGAACTTAATAATATTGTGGTTGTTTTGAGTTTTTTTTTGATGGGGGTATTGCACTGATATATAGATATATAAGGATATCTTATATCTTAAACATTCTTTTTGATAGCGAAATAGTTTTATATCATATTTGCGCTGGTTAAAACGAATATAAACTAACACTAAAACAAATGAAATATTGTACTAAGTGTGATATATATTTAAATTCTTTTATAGATCCAGAGAATATTTGTATGTTTTGTGCTCATCCTAAAGATGATTGTCAGTGTTGTAAAAACTGTCATACATATCCTTGTAAGTGCGAACCAGTATCTGGACCAGGTCCAGGAGAAGAACAGGAGCAAGACAAAAATGATCAAGGAGATAATATTTCTATTTGTTCTTTCTGTGGCGGTGATGCATGCAACGGTTTGTGTCAAGATATAGCACCTTATAGTTGTGGGTTTTATTATATTGTAGATAAGCTGTGGAATGCTACACTTTTTAAGTATCAGACAATCAGTTAGTTCTATGGCTAATAAAGTGAGTATCTTTAAATGTAGCATTAAAGATTTGAGAGACTTTATATATGCATATTATGCGTTTATTTAACGGATTTTATTTAAATTTGGAAAAATAAGTAATGGCATGAACAAATACCTGCTAATATTGCTGTCGTTAACTATACTATGCGCAAATTGCAGTCACACAGATAAGCATCTGAATTCAATACTCGACAATGCTGAAAATTGTCTTGAACATTTTCCCGACAGTTCCTTGGCGCTCCTCAATAAGTTGGATATCAAAGAATTATCGCATATATCCCAAAGAGCAAGATATGCTTTGCTCAAATCAATAGCGCTTGATAAGAACTACATAGATGTAACAGATGATAGTCTTACTTCAATTGCTATAGAATATTATTCAAGTAAAAGTTCTTCAGAGGATAAAATGAAAGCATATTTTTACAATGGTAGGGTTCATTTCAACTCTAAGCACTATGAGAAGGCAATGGAGAGTTATTTAATTGCAGAAGAAAGCGTGTCCAAATGTAAAGATCTTACTTATGTTGGTCTGCTTTATAATTCAAAGGCAATGGTATATAACCATCTATATGATTATGTTAAGGCTTTTGAGCAAATTGAGTTGGCTGCATCATATTATTTGATGAACAACGATACAATTAGATATCTTGGAGCGGTAAACAATATTTTAGTCAATTGTTCTACAAGGGGAGTTATAGAAGGTATTGACAAGTATTTAGAAGTGATAGAATGCAATTGGGGAAAACTCACAATTACACAAAAAAGCAATTATTATTCAAATAGACTTGCAGGTTGTATCAAGCGCAAAGGAACTAGTGATGAAATGGAGTCTATTATCAATTCCTACTTAAATGAAGTAAAAATAGAGACCAGGATAAATTGGTTGGTAATGGCTGAGGCGTATTGCCGTTTGGATAAGTATGATAATGCACTGGAATCGTTGCAGATATATAATAAATATAATATTACAAAGCCTGGATTATATTACAATATCTTATATAAAATTTATAAGAATAAGAGGAATGATAAACTGGCTATGGATGCATTGGAAAAGTATAATGAGCATCTAGCTACAATAACTGTTGAGAACAGTGAAAGTGATACAAGGTTTTTGGAGGAGAGATTTACGGCGCGGGAAAAGCAGCTTACTCAAAAGTATTATATAGCTTTATTGTTTTTGTGCCTTATGACCAGTGTGATAGTGGTTGTGATCCTGCAACGTTTTATAAAAAACACAAAAGTAAGACATGAACAGAAAGAGTTGCAGATGGCCAATGAGATTGAACAGTATCAGAATCAGTACAATCAGGCTCTAATAGAACAGGAAAGATTGAAAAAATTGATAAAAAGAGGAAAACAAAAGATAACTATTCCATTATCTGTAAGAATATCATTGGAAAACAGATTGAATGTTCTTAATGCATATATAGCAGCAAATATTTCTGGAATATATTCTGGTAAAGCATCTGAGGAGTTGAAAAAGATGATGGATGATAAGGCTGAGTTTCTAAGGTCAATGAGTGATTCTTTTACAATTTCTCATCCTAAATTTATTGAATATTTAAAAAGTAAAAAATTGAATGAGTGGGAGATTGGCTGTTGTTGTCTATATTGTATAGGCTTAAATGGTAGTGAGATATCATCTTATCTGGAGCAGAAGACATATTATTTCAAAAAAATAGGAATTCTCAGAACTAAATTGGGGTTAGATAGGAGTGTCAATATTGATACTTTTCTGAGGAGAGTATTGGAAAATAACAACGATATTGAATAATAATAATTGATTTTTATCAATTGTACTTTGATATTTGCCAATTGACTTATTTGATTGAATATTATAAAGTTACCAGATGTGTTGTGTATTGTTTTTATTAGTTATGAATATTGTTGTTAGAAAGTAATACGCATATAATCAGAGAGTTGTGTTTATTTAGTGTGGTAAAGATTTATTTTGGATGGTAAGGATGTTTTACTCAATTTCGTGTCAAAAGAATTTTAATACATGCTAAATATACTATGAAAACATTTAAGTTCCTGTCTACACTATTATTATATATTTGAGAGAAACAATTCTAATATGTATCTATTATGAGAAAGAGATTTTATTTTTTATCAGTATTGTTGTTCCTGTCTGGATGCTTGATGGCACAGCCATACTCTAAGCCTCCTTTTCTGTATTCGGATATTAGCTCTTCTGGAAGTTATGATTTGGCAGGAAAGAAGTTTTTTGTTTCTTCACTCAACTATACTACACCTGATGCGGCTGAGTACGATTCTCAAAAGGAAGCTTTTGCCGGTTATCTTGTGGAGTCTTTGGCTATGAGGGGAGCAGTGCCGGTAATTGACAGTTTGGAAGCAGATTTTTATATTGCGGCTACACTTGATTATAGGAATGTCTCTAAAGATGTTACAAATTATTCTAAAGAGAGTAAGGAATTTGGTACAAATTCTATCAAATATAATGGACGTAGAAGTGTAGATAACATTATTGAGGATGAAAAAAGATTTAGAGTAGGAGCAGATAATGTTACCTCATATGGGTATTCAATATACAGTGATAATATTCGCCGTCATAAAGCTAAAATGAATGAATTGTCTTATAGAAACAAGGACATTATAGTTAAAGTTGTAACCATAGAAGCCTATGATTGGGCAAATGGCAGCAAAAACAGTCTGTGGGCAACTCAGGCCATGGATAGCAGGTCTGCGGGGTATATCAAGTATTTGCCTACCGATCGCGCTATGGTTTACCTGATGATGAGAGGATATGGCAGGCAAATGGATGAAAGGAAGTGCGGTATATCTAAAGAGGATCCATATTTTGTTGCGTTTGAGAAATCCGGTGCCCCAAAAGATATTGACTTTCTTCCTTCCAGTGAATCTTCAGACAAGAATCTGAACTTGTTCCTTGTTGAGAAATCCGATGAAGGGATAGTTTGCCTGGTTGAAGATAACAATCTTTTATCAATGGATTTGAAGCACAAGAACTATTCAGCTGCCATGAAGGTTGGCAATAAGATGATTGAATGTTCAAAAATGCATTATGATATGCCTCCTGTGCAGTATTCCAGATTTTTGACTTTGGTTTTCCCTTGTGGAGAAGAAGAGTTGAAGGATTTTGATATAATAATTTACAAGAAAAACAAGCAGGAAAAGATTAAGCATACCATAGGGAATATTCAGTTGAAATAGTGCTGGGGTTGTTTATTTTAGGGAATACGCCATTTTTTTTGTATCTTTGGTCGCTTATTGAAAATTCTAAAATTTAAGTATATATGGGCGACTTTTTTGCTTCACTGGGGCAGTGGATTACTGCTGTGAGTGATTTCGTTTGCGGTTATCCGCTTTTTATCCTTCTTGTAGGTGGAGGATTGTATTTCCTTATCTATTCGGGTTTTGTTCCGTTGAGGTATTACGGCAAGGCCATTAAGGCGTTGAAGTCTGATGACAACAGTAAGGCTGAGGGGCAGATCAGTTCATTTGAGGCCCTTGCAAGTGCCATTGCAGCTACTGTAGGTATGGGTAATATTGCCGGTGTTGCAATAGCATTGTCTATCGGTGGTCCGGGTGCAATTTTCTGGATGTGGGTGAGCTCTATCCTTGGTATGGCTACCAAATTTTTTGAGGGTACACTTTCAGTGATGTACAAGGGGAAGGATGATGCAGGTGAGGTTCAGGGTGGTCCTATGTACATGATTTTGTCGGGATTGGGACCAAAATGGAAACCTCTTGCGGTGTTCTTTGCTATTTCAGGTCTTATTGGTACCCTTTGCATTATGCAGAGCAACCAGTTTACTGAGGCAATAACTTCAATTTTCTTTACTCCTGAGCAGAATACACTTACCCTAAGGTTCATCATTGGTGTCATCATTACAGTTATTGTGGCTTGTGTGGTTCTTGGCGGTATAAAGAGAATTTCAAAGGTTGCTACCAAGGTGGTTCCTGCAATGGTTATCATGTACTTCATTTTGGTTATGTACATTATTCTTACCAACCTCAATGAGGTTCCCGGTGTGTTTGGCGCAATTTTCAGGGATGCACTTACAGTTAAGGCCGGTGTAGGCGGCGGTATTGGAGCACTTGTTTCAATTGCCCTTATAGGTATCAGACGTGCTGCTTTGGTTAATGAGGCAGGTGTAGGTACAGCTTCAATGATGCACGGTGCTTCAAAGAACAACCAGCCTGTAAAAGAGGGTCTTGTGGCTATGATTGGCCCTTCAATTGACTCGGGTCTTGTTTGTACCCTTACAGCAATTGCAATCCTTATCCAGAGGGAAGTCCTTCCTCTTGGTGACGGCTTGAGCGGTTCTATGGCAGGTTTGAGCGTGGCTCTCCAGGCTTTTGACGCATCAATCCCGGGTTTGGGCAAGTATCTGTTGTTGGCTATGCTGTTCTTCTTTGCATTCTCAACAATGTTCTCATACTCGTATTACGGACAGAAATGTACAGGCTTCCTTTTTGGCGCCAAGTACTCAAAATATTATAATATTTTCTTCCTTGCAATGCTTGTTGTAGCAGCAATGATTCCGTTGAAGGCTGCTGTAGGCCTGATAGACCTTGCTTATGCGCTTATGGCATTCCCTACAATGTTTACATTGATAAAGCTTTCTCCTAAGGTTAAGGCCGCAATGAAGGAGTATTTTTCTAAAAACTAATTTGAAATTAAAGAGATGATTCCAGAGATTTTTATAGGCAATATTGCTAAGGAGGCCGTAAAGGCACTGTATGGTGTTGAGGCTGATGACAAGATGATTAAGGTAGAGTCTACCAATCCCGATTTTGAGGGTGATGTTACTCTTGTCGTTTTCCCCTTGCTCAGGATGAGCAAGAAGGCACCGGAGGCAACTGCTACTGAGATTGGAGAATACATGAAGGCCAATGAGAAGTTCATTGAGAACTTTAATGTTGTAAAGGGTTTCCTTAATATCAAGCTCTCTGAGGAATACTGGAAAAACACTTTTGTGGAGATTTCTTCTGCACAGAATTATGGCCAGCTTCCTGCAACCGGAAAGAGTGTTATGATTGAATTCTCTTCTCCAAATACCAATAAACCGCTTCACCTTGGCCACATAAGGAACAACCTTTTGGGATGGTCCGTTTCAAGGCTTCTTGAGGCAAACGGCCACAATGTGATAAGGGTTAACCTTGTGAACGACCGCGGTATCCATATCTGCAAATCCATGCTTGCATGGTTGAAGATGGGTAACGGTGAAACACCACAGTCGTCGGGAATAAAGGGTGACCACCTTGTTGGAAAATACTATGTTGCATTCAGCAACGAGTTGAAGAAACAGACAAAGGAGCTTATAGAGCAGGGTGTGCCTGCAGAGGAGGCAGAGAAACAGGCCCCTATCCTTAAGGAGGCCCAGGCAATGCTTGTAAAATGGGAGCAGGGTGATCCTGAGGTTGTTGAATTGTGGAAGAAGATGAACGGATGGGTTTATGAAGGATTTGACAAGACATACAGCCGCCTTGGAATTTCTTTCCACAAGACATATTATGAGTCACAAACCTACCTTTTGGGCAAGGCTCTTGTTCAGGAGGGTTTGGCAAAAGGCATTTTTGAGACACACGAGGACGGTTCTGTATGGTGTGATCTTACTCCCGACGGCCTTGACAAGAAACTTCTTCTCCGTGGAGACGGTACCTCTGTATACATGACCCAGGATTTGGGAACTGCACACCAGAGATTTGCGGAGTATACCCTGGACGAGCACATTTATGTTGTGGGAAACGAGCAGAACTACCACTTCCAGGTATTGAAGCTTATCCTCAAGAAACTTGGCTTTGACTGGAGCGACTATATCTACCACTTGTCTTACGGAATGGTTGAGCTTCCTGAGGGCAAGATGAAATCGAGGGAGGGAACTGTAGTTGATGCAGATGATCTTGTACAGGATATGTATACAACCGCAAAAGAGACCTCGCTTGCCCTCGGACGCCTTGATGACATGCCTGAGGCAGAGAGGGAGGATCTGTTTGAGATGATTGGCCAGGGTGCATTGAAATACTTCATCCTTAAGGTAGATCCGCGCAAGACCATGTTGTTCGACCCTAACGAGTCAATAGATTTCAACGGCAATACAGGCCCTTTCATCCAGTATACCCACGCACGTATCAGATCTATCCTCAGAAAGGCTGCAGAGCGCGGATATGCCCCTTCAATAGCAACTGAGGCTACATTGCTTCCTAAAGAGATTGAAATCATAAAGATGCTGAACATATACCCTCAGAGGGTAAAAGAGGCCGGTGATGCACATTCACCTGCTGTAATTGCCAACTACGCTTATGATTTGGCCAAGGAGTTCAGCCAGTATTACCACGATACCACAATCCTTAACGAGGAGAACGGTGCACTCAGAGACCAGAGACTTGCCCTTATTGAGGTAATTGCAAAAGTGCTTGTAAGTGCAATGGACATTTTGGGTATCAGATTGCCTGAAAGAATGTAATGATGAATAAAGGGAGATTCATACCTACAACCAAAAAGGAGATTGATGCCCTTGGATGGGATTATGTGGATGTGATCATCTTTACAGGTGATGCATACGTAGACCACCCTTCATTTGGAACAGCAGTTATAGCCAGGGTACTGGAGAACAGCGGCTACAGGGTAGCCATTGTTCCCCAGCCCAATTGGCGTGACGACTTGCGTGACTTTAAAAAGCTTGGGACTCCCAGGCTTTTCTTTGGTGTAAATTCCGGGGCGATGGACTCTATGGTAAACCATTATACTGCAGCCAAAAGGCTCCGCAGCAATGATGCCTATACCCCAAACGGCGCTCCAAACATGAGGCCTGACTATGCCGTAAAGGTGTATTCCAATATCCTCAAGAAACTGTATCCCGATATCCCTGTTGTAATTGGCGGAATAGAGGCCTCGTTGAGGCGTTTTACCCACTACGATTACTGGCAGGACAAGCTTCTCCCTTCTGTACTTGTAGAGAGCAAGGCAGATTACCTCATTTACGGAATGGGTGAGAGGGCCATCCTGGATGTGGCAAGACATATAGAGGAGGGGGCCTGGGAAGACAAGAACAAACTTCAGCAGGTTGCATGGATAAGCAATGAGAAACCGTCTGATAATCCCGACAGAGTATTCCTGCATTCATACGAGAAGTGTCTCAAGGACAAGAAGTCTTTTGTTGAGAACTTCAATGCAATTGAACTTGAGGCAAACAGGATGGTTGGAAAGCAGCTTGTAGAGCAGATTGGCAACAGATATGTTGTTGTAAATTCACCTTATCCGCTCCCTTCAACAGAGGAGCTGGACTCTTTCTATGATCTCCCATATACGAAACTCCCTCACCCGAGGTATAAGGGGAAGCATATACCGGCTTATGAAATGATCAAATTCTCCATAAATACCCATAGAGGGTGTTTTGGAGGGTGCAGTTTCTGTACGATAGCGGCACATCAGGGCAAGCATATACAGAGCAGGAGCGAGGCTTCTATCCTTACGGAGATAGAGAGGCTTAAGGAACTTCCTGGATTTGCCGGAAATATCTCAGATGTGGGGGCTCCTACAGCCAATATGTACGGGATGGCAGGGAATGACAGGAGTGTATGTGAGAAATGTTTCAGGAAAAGCTGCCTTTTCCCCAAGATGTGTCCTAATCTCAACAATTCCCACAGGAGGCTTCTCAAACTTTACAAGAGCATTTCTGAGATAAAAGGGATAAAGCATGCCTACATTGGCAGCGGTATAAGATATGACCTTTTCCTTGATGAGAAAGGATTTCTTGACAGTTCTTCCAAGCCTTATTTTGAGGAGCTGGTTACAAAACACACCAGCGGAAGGCTTAAAGTTGCACCAGAACATACAGAGGACAATGTCCTTGCCCTAATGAACAAGCCGTCATTCAAGCTTTTTGAACGTCTGAAAAGGGAGTTTGACAGAGTGAACAAAGATAATGGACTAAGGTACCAGCTTGTTCCGTATTTCATATCTTCGCATCCGGGATGTACAGAGAAGGATATGGAGAAACTGGCAGGCCATTGGGCCCTTAAGGGGGTATATATGGATCAGGTGCAGGATTTTACCCCTACGCCAATGACAAAATCTTCTGCCGCATACTACTCTCAGATGGATCCCAAGAGCTTGAAACCTATTTTTGTCGAGAAAAATATGGAAAGAAAGAGGGGACAGAAATGTTATTTTTTCAAGAAATAGAGAAAATCATTTTTTTATAAGAAAAATTGCACTATAATTGCATCACAAAACGATTATAACCGAATTCTACAATTAAAGGAGATACGATATGTGTGCTAAAGCTTCATCAAAACCCCAGAAGAAGAGAGCAGTTGTAAGTTATGCCAATATGTCTGCCGAACTTGCGGCAGCATTCAAGGAGAAGTATCCAAAAGGATATGCGGATTATATGGGAGACCTGTTTAAGGTTGACAAACCTGACGGAACATTCTTTTATGCAGTATCAGTTGAGATACCTGATGCAATCTATCTTGTAAAAATAGAAGTTAAGATTGATGATTATGAAGATGTTGAGAATGGATTGTTTGGAGATGTGGATGGTGATGATGACGGTGCTGGAGAGAACGGAACTTTTCCGGATGACGGTTCAAACTCGTTTGGAGGGGATGACGATTCAGATGAATAGCAATTATATTCCTGTAGGGTTGGGTACGCGTTGCGTACCCAATTTTTTTTTAGTAGATTTGTATGCTGTAACCTAATGTAACTGTATGTTGAAAAGTTTGTTATATAAGATAAAATCATATGCCGGAGGTATACCTGAAAGCAGATTGCTTATAGTGTTGGCTCTGGTTGTAGGATTGGGCAGTGGAACAGCGGCAGTATTGCTCAAGCAGTTTGTACATTTTGTGGAGTGGATACTTACGGGATGGTTCAATACTCCGGCCGACAGTTTTCTTTATCTGCTGTATCCTGGTATAGGTATGCTGCTGGCTTTCCTTTTTGTCAAATTTGTTGTTAAGGACAATATTGGACATGGCGTTACCAAAGTGCTGCTTGCCGTATCCAAGAATGAGTCAAAGATTAAATCACATAATATGTGGAGTTCAGTGGCAGCCAGTTCGGTTACCATAGGGTTTGGAGGTTCGGTAGGAGCAGAGGCCCCCATCGTGTATACCGGTGCAGCCATAGGATCAAATGTGGCCAGGGCAATGGGACTTTCATACAAGAATATGACAATCCTTTTGGGGTGTGGCGCTGCAGGTGCAGTTGCCGGAATATTCAAGGCCCCTATGGCAGGTGTTCTCTTTACATTGGAGATTCTCCTCTTCAATATGTCAATGACATCACTGCTCCCTTTTGTAATCTCTTCCATTACAGCTACAACAGTCTCTTATCTTTTTTTGGGCAGTACAGTTGCATTTGAGAATGACCTTACTCCGTTTTCTATAGGCAATCTCCCTTTTTATATACTTTTTGGCATAATATGCGGCTATGCGTCACTCTATTTTACAAGAACTACTCTATGGCTTGAGGATAAGATTAAAGGGATATTGAACCCTACAAAAAGGTGGCTGATATCTGCCGGTTGCCTTGGACTTCTGATCTTCATTTTCCCTCCGTTGTACGGTGAGGGTTATGGAGTACTTACAGATCTGCTTATGAACAACTCTGACGGGGCTGTAGGAACATCTTTCTTTACTAAGATTCTTACAATGAAGTGGATTGTTCCAATATTCTTCCTTGGAGTATTTTTCCTGAAGGTATTTTCAATGTCCTTTACCAATGCCGGAGGGGGAGTAGGTGGAACATTTGGCCCTACTCTGTTTATGGGAGGCATACTGGGATTCATTGTGGCCAGATTTGTAAATTTGTCGGGAATACACCCTCTGCCTGAAGCAAACTTTGTACTTGTAGGGATGGCCGGCCTTATGGCTGGTGTAATGCAGGCACCTCTTACAGCCATTTTCCTTATTGCTGAGATTACTGAGGGTTATACACTCCTTATGCCGCTTATTATAACATCTGCAGTCTCTTTTGCAACCATAAGGATTTACGAACCTTACTCAATCTATACCAAGCGTATTGCAAAACAGGGTGATCTGCTTACGCATGATTCTGACCAGGCTGTCCTTACCCTTTTAAAGACGGATGAACTGATAGAGAATGATTTCTCCACTATTGGGATAAACCAGACACTTGGAGATCTGGTTAAGACGATTGCACATTCCCACAGGAATATATTCCCTGTGGTAAATATGGATGGGCAGATGCAAGGGATAGTATATCTTGATGATGTGAGGGAGGTGATGTTTGACAAAGACAAATACTCTACACATGTCTATACATTCATGAAGCAGGTTCCGGAATTTGTCTATTGCAAGGAGAAGATGGAGAGTGTGATGAACAAGTTTGAATTTACAGGAGCCTGGAACTTGCCGGTAGTGGATGAAACGGGGAAATATCTTGGCTTTGTATCAAAATCCAAAATATTTTCAGCATATAGGGAACAGCTTCAACAGGTATCTCATGATTAGTGAAGTTTATGGATAAGAATTATATCAGGTATATATCGGGATTATTGTCTGTCAATGACTGGCAGGTGGAACATTGTGTCCAGTTGCTTGAGGAGGGTGCCACTGTGCCATTTATCAGCAGATACAGGAAAGAGCGTACAGGGCAGTTGGATGAGGTTCAGGTTGCAGAGATAAAGCACTGGTGGGGCAAGTTTGAAGAACTTGACAAAAGGAAGGAGGCTGTGCTCAAGAGTATAGATTCGCAGGGAAAACTGACCCCGGAACTGGAGAAGGAGATTGCCGCAGTATTGCATATGCAGCAATTGGAGGACCTCTATGTGCCGTTCAGACCAAAAAGGAGGACAAGGGCCACGATAGCTAAAGAAAGGGGGCTTGAGCCGCTTGCATTGCAGATGTTCACCTTTAATGTAAAGGATTTTGAGAAGGTGGCAGATTCATATATTTCACCGGAACTTCCACAGAGGGATGATGTGCTGCAGGGGGCGAGGGATATTTTGGCGGAGATGATTTCTGAGAGGGCAGATATAAGAGGAGAGATGAGGAATTATTATCTCAGGAGTGCCAGAATTGTTTCAAAGCTTGGAAAAGGGAAGGAGGATGAAGGGGGGAAGTTCTCAAATTATTATGATTTTTCTGAACCGCTTTCAAGGATTCCGGCACACAGGCTTCTGGCCTTGTTGAGGGGTGTTCAGGAGGGGGTGCTGAGTGTAAAGCTTGAACCGGATGCCGCAGTGGTGAAGAAAATAGTGAACAGGTTTCTGTATAACGGTGTAAAATGCAGCACATTCAAGTTGTTTGAACAGATTGACATTGCAGTTGATGATTCAATAAAGCGTCTATTGCATCCTTCCATTGAGAATGAAGCGTTTTCTGTTGCCAAAGAGAAAGCTGACCTTGAATCTATAAGGGTTTTTGGAGAGAATCTTAGACAGCTGCTCCTTGCGGCACCGGTTGGGGAGAAGAGGACTCTTGCCATAGACCCGGGTTTCAGGACCGGTTGTAAAGTGGTATGCCTTGGGGCAAATGGAGAGTTGCTCCACAATGATACTATATATCCTCATCCTCCGGCAAATGAGAAGGTGATGGCAATGAAAAAGCTCT
Organism: Bacteroidales bacterium; assembly: GCA_015060225.1. Lineage (GTDB taxonomy): Bacteria > Bacteroidota > Bacteroidia > Bacteroidales > UBA932 > Egerieousia. The sequence goes on from SUYX01000032.1 coordinate 18,969, forward strand.
CCAATATGGTGCAGTCCTATAAGATTGAAATAATTGCCATAGGGAATGGGACCGCAGCAAGGGAGACGGAGAGTTTTATAAAGAGATTGGCTCTCCCGGCAGATGTAAAAGTGTTTTCTGTAAGCGAGGATGGCGCTTCTATATATTCCGCATCGCCTGTGGCCAGAGAGGAATTTCCGGAGTATGATGTTACTGTAAGAGGGGCTGTGTCAATTGGCCGCAGGCTTATGGACCCGTTGGCAGAGCTGGTTAAGATAGATCCAAAATCTTTGGGAATAGGACAGTACCAGCATGATGTTGACCAGACATTACTGAAGGAGAAATTGGATGATGTGGTTGTAAGTTGTGTAAACAGTGTGGGGGTAAATCTCAATACTGCCAGCAAGCATCTCCTTTCTTATGTTTCGGGTATCGGATCTGCACTTGCCCAGAATATTGTGGATTACAGGAGTGAAATAGGGGCTTTTACATCAAGGAACCAGCTTCTTAAAGTAAAGAGATTGGGTGCCAAGGTTTTTGAGCAGGCTGCAGGGTTCCTTAGAATCCCCGGTGCAGAGAATCCTTTGGACAACTCTGCTGTTCATCCCGAGAGATATTCTCTGGTTTCCCGTATGGCTGCAGACAACAACATTTCATTGGAGGAACTTGTCGGGAATAAGGAGATGGCATCAGCGATAGACCTTACGAAATATGTTTCATCTGAGGTAGGACTTCCTACTCTGAATGATATAATTCAGGAGCTTGCAAAACCGGGCAGGGATCCCCGTTCTACAGTAAAGGTGCTTGAGTTTGCTGAGGATATCCATACAATAGAGGATATTAAGAGTGGTATGGAACTCCCTGGAATAGTTACAAACATTACCAATTTCGGTGCTTTTGTAGATATAGGGATAAAGCAGAATGGCCTTATTCACGTATCCAATATGGGTAAAAAGTATGTATCAAATCCCAATGAGGTACTGAAACTTCATCAGCATGTTAAAGTAAGTGTCATTGATGTTGATCTTGCGAGAGGGAGAATACAGTTAAAACTTTTATAATTATGATTTATGTGGCTTTGTCTTCACTGGCAGTGGCTTTTATTGCCATTGTCATGTATGTGAGGTTGAGAAGAAGGGTGAACAGAGCTCTGAAACAGGAAATTAGTGTAAGGGTACTGCCTGAAGTTAGGGACGAGATGAAGGAAATGATATACAGGCGCTTTGCCTTGCTCCATAACATATATGGAATGTTGTTCTATACCTGTAACAATTCTCCAAAACATAATGACAAGCTGGCGGATTATCTGGAAAAGGAGTATATTGACGGAAGATTGGGCTCATTGAGTGATGATATTGTCTACAGCATTAATCTTTGTGAAGGGGGAGCATTGTTCAAGATGGCACAGGAGTACAAACTTACCGGCATTGAGCTCAAGACATGTTGCTATATTCATATAGGGTTCAAGTGGCAACAGACCTGTACAGCTGAAAATATCACTGAGAATGCTTACAATGTGCGATGTTCCCGCATAAGGAAGAAATTGAGGATGGAGAAGGAGGAGCGTATACCTGAGTTTATAGAGGAGTATTGCAGGGTACACGCTAGTTTTTCTGGGCTATAATTACCCCGGAAATTACAACTGCAATTCCAGCCACTGCCATTATTGTAACGGCCTCTTGTCCGAGCATTGCCGCACCTAAAGCAGAAACAGCTGGAATCAATGCTGAGAAAATGCTGGTTCTGGTCATCCCCAACCTTTTTATTGAAGAAACCCAACATGCAAAAGAGAGGCACGAACACAATAGAGTGAGGGCCATGAGGGGGGCAATAACCTCTCTGGAGAAGAATGTGCTGTTGAGACCGTCAAGCCCGTATCCAAGGAATGGGGGGAGGAAGAAAATGGATCCTATTACAAACTGATATGTGGTAATTGTCATGGAATTGTATTTTCCCGACAATTTTTTTACAACAGATGAGTATCCTATAGAGCCAGCCACAGCCAGGAACAGCAGGAGTATTCCATAGAGGTGCCCGGCAGATGACTGCTCTCCATCCTTCATGGTTACCATGATTATTCCCGGAATTGTTATGGCTGTGCCGAAAATCTTGAATGCAGTAAGCGGAACCCTGTAAAGTATCCTCTCTGCGATGAGGGTAAAAACTGGAATTGTGGCAATGATTACAGCAGAAATAATTGCTGAGTCAGTGGCTTTAATCCCGTATGTCTCCCCGATAAAATAGATGAACGGCTCAAAAAAAGCCATAAGTGTCATCCATTTGTAGTCCTTCCTGTCAATCTTTTCAAGTTTTCCGGCTATTCTGGAGCCTGTGTACAGAATTGCTCCGGCAAGGAACAACCTTATAAAAAGGAATGTGAAAGGCTCAACTCCCCTTTGCAGGATGTCATTTGTCCATACAAAAGAGAACCCCCACAACACTATTGCCAATGTGGTGCATATATATGTTATGGCAAGTGAGTCCTTTTTCATTTATCTTTTTTGGAATTCCAGTGCTTTTGCGTTTCTTTTGCCTGTAAGGGCGCTGTTTTCCACTACATGCTCTCCATTTACAAATGTGTGGACAATGGTGCTGGAGAACTCCATCCCCTCAAATGGACTCCATCCGCATTTGTATGCAGGATGCGATGTCGAGTAATTGTCGGGAAGAGTGAGGTTTACAATGGCAATGTCTGCAAAGTGGCCCTCCTTGAGAAATCCCCTCTCCTTTATTCCAAAGCATTCTGCCGGGCCATGCGACATCCTTGCTACAACCTCTTCAATGGTAAAAATACCTTTATGGGCAAGTTCCAGCATTACCTGAAGGCTGTGTTGTACAAGTGGAAGGCCGCTTGGAGCTTTTGTGTAGTTATTCTCCTTCTCTTCCTTCAGATGTGGAGCATGGTCGGTGGCAACAACCCTAATGATACCCTCTTTTACGGCTTTTCTTATTGCCAGCATGTCATCTGGGGCTTTTATTGCCGGATTGCACTTCATCTTGCTGCCGTATTTAGGGTAATCGTTGCTGTTGAACCACATATAATGTACACAAACCTCCCCCTCAATAAGCGGATTGGCTTTGCGGGCCTCCTTTATCATTTCAATTTCATCAGCTGTACTTATATGGAGTATGTGCAGTCTGCTTTTATTGCGTACTGCAAGATCCAAAGCCCTGCGGGTACACTCAATGCACGCCTCGCGGCTCCTTATCTTATAATGCATCCGGAATGGAATATCCTCTCCGTATTCCCTGGTATAGGCGGCCATATTGGCTTTTATAATATCTTCCTGCTCGCAATGTGTTGCAATCAGTGCCGGAGATTCCTTGAATATCCGCTCCAGGGTTTGTTCATCATTTACAAGCATATTTCCAGTAGAGGAACCCATGAATACCTTTACTCCACAAACTTTGGAAGTGTCAATATTCCTTATTTCTTCCATGTTGTCATTGGTTGCACCAAGATAGAAAGAGTAGTTTGCCATACTGGTTGCTGCTGCCGTCTCAAATTTCCCTTCCAACGCTGCATTTGTTGTAGTAGGAGGGTTATTGTTTGGCATATCCATGAAGCTGGTTACACCACCCAGTACTGCAGCGGCACTTTCAGAGGCTATGGTTGCCTTTTGGGTGTTGCCGGGTTCGCGGAAATGCACCTGGTCATCAATTGCTCCAGGAATTATATGCATACCGGATGCGTCAACAACCTTGTCTGCATTTATGGAGTTAATTGCAGCTTCATATCCGTTTTTGTCTGCAAAAGTGGAAACATCAATGATTTTCTCAATTTTCTCGCCATTAATCAAAAGGCTACCCTCAAAAGATAGCCCTTCGTTAACAATTGTACCGTTCTTTATAAGTGTAACCATACCATACAGTTTATTTTCCTTTCTGTTTAGGGGTGATTTTACGGAATTTCATTTTAAGTACGCCCCAGAATGCCTCTCCAAAAATGCCTGAACTCATTTTTGATGTGCCTTCGGTCCTGTCTATAAAGATAATTGGAACTTCCTGTATCTTGTATCCGAGTTTGTAGGCGTTGTACTTCATCTCAATCTGGAAACCATATCCTTTCATCTGTATCTTGTCAAGGTCTATGTTGCTGAGAAGTTCCTTAGTGTAGCATTTGAAACCTGCTGTGCAGTCATAAACCTTCATCCCAAGCACTGTCCTTACATATGTTGAGGCATAATATGACATTATCACCCTCCCGATAGGCCAGTTCACTACACTTATCCCTTTGCAGTACCTTGAACCTATGGCAAGCCCTGCACCCTCTTTGGCACAAGCATTATAAAGTTTCGGAAGATCGTCTGGATTATGGGAAAAATCGGCGTCCATTTCAAAAATGTAATCATAATTGTTCTCCAGGGCCCAGTTGAATCCTTTTATATAAGCGGTTCCCAATCCAAGTTTTCCTTTTCTCTCAAGAATGTGAAGATTGTCTGTAAATTCATTCTGCAACCCCTTCACTATATCTGCGGTACCGTCCGGTGAGCCGTCATCAATCACAAGTATATGGAATCCCTGAGGCAAGGAAAACACTTTTCTGATAATCTTCTCTATATTTTCCTTCTCATTATAGGTGGGGATTATAATTACTTTCTTATCCATCTTTTCTTTCCCGTATTTTATATAAAGCAACTTTCAAAGATAAATCATTTTTTTTTATTATCCTACATTGTGAGCTAATTTATTGATATCTAATGATCTTTAAAAACTCTCAAAAAATCTTTCAAATTTTTTTGTAAAAATATTTGGAAGTGAATAAAAAGTGCGTATCTTTGCGGTCCCAAAACGGAAGAACGGTTACACCGGACGGATGTTTGATAGGGAAAGTTCATTGAAAAT
>SUYX01000033.1 GCA_015060225.1 Bacteroidales bacterium
CCTTGCGGAATGGAACTCACAGCAACAGGTATTGTCCCGGATTCTCACCGGATTCCCTATTCTCCCGACAAGCAGTAACGCCCATCTGGGAACCATTTGCACTACAAAGGTAAAATATTTTTTTCTGGAAAAACAAGAGGAATAGAAAAATTTTTTATTCCTGCATCTTCTTGTATTCGTCTATCTGCTCCAGCAGTTCATCTGCGCGGCGGATTATGTTGTTGTTTATGCGGGTGCCAACAAGGCCGCCAATTATAACTCCCACAGCGGAGCCTCCAAGGAACCATACAGATTCTTCTCCGTATATGCTGTATGCTTCGTAGATAATCCAGATGAACCAAGGGATTATCATGCACCACGCAATTTTGTACCACTCCTTGTATCTTTTGCGCAGAAGGGTGAGTTGTTCACTCAGTTCAATCAGATTGCTTTGGGAGAAATTGAGTCTCCAGAGTTTTCTGTGGTACTGGAATGTCTTGAATGCGCAGAACAGAAGCATTACAGCGGTTGCGGCGCAGAACAGGGGTGAGAATCCCAGGAGTGTGAAGTATCCCGGTGCCCATATTGCAACAAAGATTCCCACTATAAATATCACCCTTACCCTTTTGTTTAGGCCATAGAACTTTTTCTTCATGGCTGAGCGGAGAACGTTCTCGTTCACAATTTTCTGTTGCTCAAGTTTCTTTTTAAGAAGAGTCATCTGCTGTTTCATCTCTTCCAGTTCGTATGTGCTGTTTTCGTATATCATGGTTGCCTCCTTATTCTATGTTGTTCATTTTTTTGAGCTGTTCCCTAATCCTTACCAGGCGTACGGAAACATTCTTCTCACTTATTCCCACAATCTCCCCAATCTCTGCGTAGGTGAGATCATCCAGCCAGAGCAGTACAATTGCCCTGTCAAACGGCCCCAACTGGCGTATCCTCTTCTGGAGCATTTTAATCTGCCTGGTCTCTTCATCCGAATCGTCAAACAGGTTTATGTTGAGGCTGAGCGGAATGGTACTTCCCTTGCGGGCCTTTTTCTTTTCATAGGAGACACAGGTGTTGAAACTTATCCTCCAGATCCAGGTTCTTAAGGAACTCTCTCCCCTGAATTTCTCAAACCCTTTCCAGATGTTTATAAGTATCTCCTGGAACAGGTCTGCCACCTCGTCTTCATCTTTTGAGAACATATAGCACACTGTATAAATTGTACTCTTATGTTCCCTTACAACTTTGGTAAATTCTTGTTCAATAGGGTTCATCAAATAACTTTTTATTTTTTTGTTTTACCAATTAGACAACCAAAAATGCTGTTCACTACAAAAATAGTATATTTGTTGAATGAAGAGAACACGGTATATATTTCTTGCCTCTCTGGCCGTATTTATCCTGTTGGCCAGGAACAATGCTGCAATGGGGGAGTGGTATGCCACAACAATTTATCCGGTTGTGTCGGCAGCCCTTTCCTGGAGTGTTTCCTGGGTTCCTTTTTCCATGGAGGAGGTTCTTGTGGTTGCGGCCGTATTGTTGGCTGTATGGGTTTTGTGGCGTGGAATCAGAAATAGAAAAAGGTGGTGGAAAGTGATGCTCCCTGTTGCAGAGATTGCTGCATGGTTAGTTGTGTGGTTTTATCTGGGTTGGGGAATGAACTATTTTCGGGAGAGCATATATGAAAGGGCATCTGTCGGGAAGCAACAGTTCAACCAGGAGGAATTTGAAAACTTCCTGCAGGGGTATGTGGAGAACCTTAACGGTTCATTTTCAGATGGTTGTCTTCCCGACAATTTTAAAGAAGATATAAAAGGGCGCTTTGCACACATACCTCCCAGGATGGGACTTTGTACCCCAAAAGGGTGGCAGCAGGATAAGAGGCTGCTCTTTGGTTGGTTATATTCTTCTGTGGGGGTACTTGGATTTATGGGACCGTTCTTTGCCGAGATGCAGATAAACGGAGATTTGCTTCCGCAGCAGATACCGTTCTGCTATGCCCATGAACTTTCACATCTTTTGGGGGTAAGCTGCGAGGATGAGGCAAACTTCTGGGCCTACACCATCTGCACCGCCTCCTGCATTCCTGCAGTGCGGTACAGCGGCTATTTCTCCCTTTTGCCATATGTTCTTACCAATGCCCGGATGGCCCTTCCTCCCGACAATTATAAAGCGTTGCTGCTCTCCATAAATCCACAAATCCGGGAGCAGTTCAATGCCCAGCAGCAATACTGGAGAGAAAAGTACAGTCACCTTCTGGGAACTGTACAGGGGTATCTGTATGACCTTATGCTCAAGGGGAACAAGATTCCTTCAGGTACAAAGAATTACATTCAGGTGATAGATCTGATTATAGCAATGGATAATAAAATAAACCTATAGGTTGATTTTTGTTAAAAATTGCTATCTTTGTGCTGGTTTAGGAAATATATGAAGATGGAGTTTGAGAGATTGACAGATGACGGCCGGTTATGGGCTGTCAAATATGATGCGGAGAAGTCAAATGTATTTGATGAAGTTTTCTCCAGATGGGCAGATGTAGATTGGCTTAAAAAGTTCTTTTCTTCAAATGTTTGTGATTTGGAAAAATATTTCAGGATTACAGATGTAGACATTGCAATATATGATACAATCATTGATGCAGAGCAGATGGAAAGTCTTATCCTGGATATTAATGAAGATGAGTCTTTGGATGAGTTATTTAGGCCACTTGAAAATTTGAGAAGTTCGGAGATGGTATTGGGAAAGGAAAAAGCTAAGGGTAGAAGGAATAAACATTCGTCATGGTTGCGTCTATATGCTTTGAGACTTCAAGCTAATTACTATATCATTACGGGTGGGGCTATAAAATTGACTCCAACCATGCAGGAAAGGGAACATACCTTGGCAGAACTCTCAAACCTGAATAAAGTGAGAGATAAATTGATTTCCTTAGGGATATTTGATTATGATGCTTTAAAATCTTGTGATAATGAAACAGATAGATGAGAAACTGAAGATTTTAAGTAAGTATGAGGTGAAAACCGATTGGCGGGAAAAAGCAACATGGCGGAGAAATAACCGTCAATGGTTGCGTTATTCACAATTTATTGCGATGGTGGTGCTTAAAAGGCTTGAGGAACTGGGTTACACCCAGAAGCAATTGGCGGAGAAGTTAGGGTGTTCAGCCCAATATGTTTCCAAGATTGTAAAGGGCTCAGAGAACTTGACATTGGAAACCATTTCCAAATTGGAACAGGTATTGGATGTGGATATTCTGAAAAGTTCGCTATGTCTGAAATATAATTATGAAACGGATGATAATCCGTCCATAAGGATTGTTGCTGAGCCGGAAGGAGAAAAATACGGTAAATAAAGAGTCTGATTCAATAATCAGACTCTCTTTGTTCAACATGGCTTATTATTGTCACTCCCCCTCTTCCAGTTGGAATATTTCTTCAAGCGGTTTCCCAAAGTATCGGGCGATTTTCAGGGAGAGGAGGGTTGATGGGACGTATTTGCCGGCCTCAATGGAGTTGATGGTTTGTCGGGAAACTCCTACTGCTTCTGCCAGTTCCTGCTGGGTTATCTCTTTGATGGCCCGTTCTATGCGTAGTGTGTTTTTCATTTCAGGTTCCTCCTCAGTTTGTGCATTGCAATGTTGAACTTTGTTATGTAGAGGATGAAGAAGATATACGGCATTACAAATGAGTAGGACAGGAAAGAGATTCCGTATATGGTTATAATTCCGAATGTGTAAAGGAGCGCTGTAACCCAGAAACTCCATACGAATGCATTTTGCCTCTCTACAGGCGTCATTTCGTCTTCATCCTTTTCTTTTGAAAGAGCAATAAGTACTATTGAGATTAGCAGGCCGAGCATTGCAATTTCATCAAGCGGGTCCGTTTCTATTATATTGAACATTGAGTTTTCAAGGCCACCGTCGCCAATTACTGAGAGTACAGGGATGTTGCATAAATTGTAATCCCATGCTCCGGGTACAAACAGAAGCCATAGGCAAACAAGTGCAAACGGAATGGACATGTATATTCCAACCTTCTTGAATTTTGCGGGTAAAAGGTAATTGTTTTTCATAACGTAATTTTTTAAAGTTACCAATTCGGTTATGGAAATCCAATGCAAAGATAAGTATATTTTCCGAAATGTAAAACAAAGTTTACAAAAAGTAAAGCAAATTAATATATCAATAAATGATGTGTAATAATTTGGTACACAATTTGTAAATATGTTATATTTGTAGTATTAAATATTCAGGTGATATGATTATAGTAACAAGTAGAGACTTTAGAGCAAATCAAAGGAAGTACTTTGATTTGGCCCGGACTAATGATGTTATCATAACATCACGTGCTTTTGGAAGTTATCGCCTTGTACCGGTGTCAAAGGATGATAATGTTATAGATGATGCTGCTCTTGATGCCAAAATAAAGAAAGGGATAGAAGAGTACAGCAAGGGTAAGGTATACAAAATGAATGAGGGGGAGGATATCAATGGGTATCTTGGCAGATTGCTTAACGAAGATTGATTATGTACAGGATAGTTTTTACGGAAGATGCCAGAAGGGATTTGAAGGAATTGAAGAAAAAGGCTCCTTATGCTATAGATAAATTATCAAAATTATTGGAGGAAATGCAGATTCATCCAAGGATAGGTACTGGGCAAGTGGAGGCTCTGAGAGGGTATGACGGAAATGTCTATTCCCGCAGAATTACTAAAGAGCATCGGGTTGTTTATAGGGTTTGTGATGATGTGGTGGAAGTTTTGGTATTGTCGGCTTTTGGCCACTACCGGTAATGCAAAAAATAATGTATCTTTACATTCAGTAAAAACAGATAATTATGAAGAAGATTTTATTGGTATTGGCCATTATGTTTGTGGCAGGGGCGGTGCAGATACAGGCTCAGCCGCTCACTTATGAGAAGGGGGAGTTTATTTCAAAGACAACCGGTGATACTTTGTTGTACAGGTTCCTTACTCCCGAAAATCCCCAGAAAGGGAAGAAGTATCCGCTGGTGATATTCCTGCACGGTTCGGGAGAGAGGGGAAATGACAATCAGGCCCAGCTGTTCCACGGCAGCGGCCAGTTCATAAATCCTGTGAACAGGGAGAAGTATCCTGCTTATGTGCTGTTCCCTCAGTGTCCGGCAGGGGTTCCTGGGGCGTATATGCCGCGTCTGCAGACTCTTGTTCCTGCTGATATGCCGTTGGATCCGCCACAGGCTCCTATAGTTACCCTGTTGCTGGAGCTTATTGATTCCTATATTGCCCTGCCTAATGTAGATCCTAAGCGGGTGTATATAATGGGAATTTCAATGGGTGGCATTGCCACATTTGACATAGTTGCAAGATATCCTCAGAAATTTGCTGCTGCAATTCCAATTTGCGGCTCTGTGAATCCGCAAAGGCTTGTGAATACCAAGGGGGTTGCATGGAGAATTTTCCATGGAGACAATGACCAGGCCGTAACCGTAGAGGGGTCAAGGGAGGCCTACAAGGCGTTGCGCAAGGCAGGCCTGGATGTGGAGTACATTGAGTTTGCAGGGTGTACCCACAACAGCTGGAATCCGGCCTTCAATTACCCCGATTTTATGAAATGGCTGTTCAGACAGAAAAAATAAAGGTTTTAATTTATTGGAGATGAAGAAACTGATTATACTTTGTGCGGCAATAATCTCACTTGCTTCATGTGTTGAAAAAAAGAATTCATTCTTTGTGCAGATATCAGACCCTCAGTTGGGTTTTATGAACCTCTCGGCAGATTATTCACCGGAGGCGGAGCTGTTTTCAAAAGCCATTGCCCAGGTGAACGCTATGGATCCGGAGTTTGTAGTCCTTACAGGAGATTTCATACAATGGAGGACAGATACATCTGCCCTGGCAGCATTTGACTCCCTCCGCACATTTTTTGACAAGGATACCCCTGTGTATTATCTCCCTGGCAACCACGATGTGGGGAATGATGCACAGGCATGGGAAGTTGAGGCTTTTGTGAAGAGATACGGCCACGACAGGTTTGTACACAAGGGAAAGGATTATACCGTAATAGGATTCAACACAAGTGTGATAAAGGCGCAAACAGAGGCTGAAGCGGCAGAGTATGCATGGCTTGAGGGGCAGCTTGCCCAGGCAGACAAGGACAAACCAATTATACTGGCTGCCCATTTTCCAATATTTACCGTTACTCCCGACGAGCCCGAGACATATGAAAACCTTCCACTTCCGATGAGGGAGAAATACATGGCTCTTTTTGAGAAGTATGGAGTGGATACCTATCTTGCAGGGCATCAGCATAAGTGTATGGGTGCAAAGCATAACGGTATAGACTATGTCATAGCCAGTGCTTTGGGGAGGCAACTTGGAGATGATGTCCATGGATATACAATTGTAACTGTGGAAAATGGAAGAGTTCTTACAGAGTATATGGGAGTAGAAGATAAGTCCAATAACTAATATTAGGTAGTAATAATTATAATATATGTTAAAACCAGGAGACAAGATGCCGGATTTTGAGGTTGTTGACCAGAACGGCAATACAGTAAGTTCAAAAGATTTTATTGGCAAGAAGACCATAATTTATTTTTATCCTAAAGACAATACCAGCGGATGTACTGCCCAGGCCTGCAATCTAAGGGACAATTACCAGGCTTTGGTAAAGGCAGGCTACAATGTGGTTGGAGTAAGCAAAGACAGTGCTGCTTCACATGTCAAGTTTATAGAAAAGAACCAGTTGCCGTTTACTTTATTGGCAGATACCACAACACAGATGCAGCAGGAGTTTGGTGTTTGGGCAGAAAAGAAACTTTATGGACGCACCTATATGGGAACTCTCCGTCAGACATTCATCTTCAATGAAGAGGGTATTCTTGAGGAGATTATTGAGAAGGTGAATACTAAGGACCATGCTGCACAGATATTGAAATAGTAGCGGTTAGAATGACCTGATTCAGGTATTGCGAAGGTCAACAATTGGCCATATCTTGCTGTTGAAAATGTAAAAGGAGAGTGTTATGGGAAAATTTGATGGAAAAGTTACTCTTATTACAGGTGGTGGTAAGGGGATAGGATACGGACTTGCAACCGCTTTTGCAAGAGAAGGGAGCAATCTGGTGATTACCGGAAGAAATTTGGAGAGGCTTGAAGCCTCTGCTGCAAAGTTGCGTGCCCAGTGGGGTGTAGAGGTATTGCCCGTTGTAGCCGACGGAGCAGATGAGAGTGCTGTAAAAAATGTTGTTGCCAAAACAGTAGAGGTCTTTGGCAGGATTGACACGCTTATAAACAATGCACAGGTTTCAAAATCGGGATTGTCTCTGGTAGAGCATACAAAGGAGGATTTTGATCTGGCATTGTTGTCGGGAGTATATGCAGCTTTCTTTTATATGAGGGAGTGTTTCCCTTATCTGAAGGAGAGCAGAGGGTCTGTGATAAACTTTGCTTCGGGAGCAGGACTTTTCGGGAAGCCCGGGCAGAGTTCATATGCGGCGGCAAAAGAGGGGATAAGGGGACTTTCCCGTGTGGCTGCAACCGAATGGGGCCCGGATGGGGTGAGGGTGAATGTGGTATGCCCCTTGGCTATGACAGAGAGCCTGCAGCAGTGGAAAGAAAATTATCCCGATCTGTTTCAGAGGACTATAAAGGAGATACCGTTGGGGAGGTTTGCAGATCCTGTTGAGGATATTGGAAAGGCTTGCATATTCCTTGCCTCTGATGATGCTTCATTCATTACAGGAGAAACACTTACAATTCAGGGTGGAAGCGGCTTGAGACCGTAACCAGGCTTATGATTATATGACTGAAAAACTTTCCAAATTATTTCTGTTGCTCCATTTTGTGGCAATACCCCTATTTTCGCAACAGGTAAGGCGCCCGCAGACACCTGTGGAGCCTTTTTCTTATGAGACAGAAGAGGTTGTGTTTGAAAACCGGGCAGAAGGTGCATCCCTTGCCGGCACCCTTACATATCCTGTAGGGTATGAGGGGATGAAATGGCGCAAGGTGCCGTTGGTGGTCATGGTTACCGGCAGCGGTATCCAGAACAGGGATGAGGAGGTTTTTGGCCACAAACCATTTGCTGTAATTGCCGATTGGCTGGCACGTAACGGAATAGCCTCCCTCAGGTATGATGACAGAGGAGCCGGTGATTCAAAAGGGCCCCTTGTGGGGCTTACCACAGAGAACTTTGCTTCTGATGCATGTGCAGCTGTGGAATATGTGAGGGGGCTGAAGAAATTTGGGAAAGTGGGGGTCTTGGGGCATAGTGAAGGGGGAACAATAGCCCTTATGCTTGCAGGGGAGGGTATTCCAGATTTTATAATATCCCTTGCCGGTGTGGCTACCCAAGGGGTGGATTGTATTGTATGGCAGAATGAGGCTCTCCTGCAACAGCAGGGGGCTCCAAAGGAGTGGGCAGACAATTACGGGAAGGCGTTGAGGAGGGTATATGCAGAGAGGATTGCACGGTTCAATGGGAGCCTTTTGAGTGATATTGATTCTGTAAGGCTTAGAGGAGGTGCAATTCCTGATGCCCAGCAGTTTGTACAGCAGATGTGCAGGAGGGATTCCATCTCGCTGCCGTTGAATTTCATGCTCAATCTTGCATTGGTGGCTTCAAAAGAAAATTTATGGCTGGATTGGTTTGTGGCGTATGACCCAGCAGAAACCATCGGGAAGATAAAATGCCCCGTAATGGCGGTAAACGGCTCCCTGGATATGCAGGTTCCGGCCCAGGCAAATCTTGGGGTGCTGCAGAAATTGCTCCACGGCAATAAGAAGAATTTCATTAAGGAGTATCCCGATAAAAATCACCTTTTCCAGAACTGCACAAAGGAGAATTCCCTGCAGTATGCAAAGATTGATGAGACAATCTCTGAGGACGTGCTGGAGGAGATTGCTGTATGGATCAGAGGTCTCTGATCTTAGAATCTTTTTACCCTTACATGACACTCAGGTTCTATACCATGAACCTGGCAGTAGTTCTGGTGATAATCTTCTGCAATCCAGAACTTGCCGGCAGGGGTAACTTTTGTAACAACATCATACCCTTTCCCTTTCAGTATCCCGATGATTCTTTCTGCACACTCCTTTTCATCGGGAGTCTGATAAAATATTTCAGACCTGTACTGCGGACCTTCATCCACACCCTGCCGGTTGAGTTGTGTAGGATCATGAATCTCCATAAACAGTTTGAGTAGTGTCTCATAACTTACAACATCCGGATTGTAAGTTATCTCCACTGTCTCTGCATGGCCCGTTGTACGGCTTTTCACCTGCTGGTATGTGGGGTTCTCAATATGGCCTCCCATATAGCCGGAAACAACTTCTTTAACCCCTTCCTGCTGTTGCATCAAATGCTCTGTGCCCCAGAAACATCCACCTGCAAAATATGCTTTTTTCTCCATAGGGAAGCAAAGGTAGTAAAATAATATTGTATCTTTACAGAAAAATATATCAACAACATGAGACCACAGTTTTTAAAGGAAGGAGATACCGTAGCGGTAATAGCAATAGCATCAGCACCGTCGCAGACACAATTGGCAGCAAACTGGAAAGCACAGCTGGAGAGTTGGGGGCTTAAAGTGAAACTTGGAAAGAATCTTACAGCAACATATCCCGGAGATTTTGCAGGTACACATCTGCAGCGCGCCCAGGATCTTCAGGAGATGATTCTTGATCCAGAGGTAAAGGCCATAATTTCAATAAGGGGCGGATATGGTACAATGCACACCATAAAGAACCTTAATCTGGAACTCTTTAAGGAAAATCCTAAATGGCTTGTAGGATATTCTGACATTACAATCCTCCATTATGCACTCCAGAAGATGGGATTGGAGTCAATCCACGGGGCAATGTGCGGAACATTTACAGAGGAGTTTGACGGCTTTTCGCAGAACTCCCTAAAGGATGCCCTGTTTGGGAATGTGGCTGCATATACTACAAACCCTCACCAATACAATGTGAAAGGTACTGCCCGGGGACGTCTGATAGGTGGAAACCTCACCCTCATGAGAAACCTTGTGGCTACACCAAATGACCACAATTTTGATGAGCCTACAATCCTGTTCATTGAGGATATTGATGAGAGGATGTACACAATAGACAGCAAATTGTGGCATCTGCGTGAGTGCGGCCACCTTGCAAAATGTAAAGGAATTGTAGTGGGGTACTTTACTGATACCCGAGAGGAGGACCAGTGGCAGAGAAATGTCCTGGATCTTATAAACGAGTACACAGCTCCACTTGGAATTCCTGTAATGTTCAATTTCCCTTGCGGCCACGAGCATCCTAATGCCAGCATTTACCTGGGTAGAGAGGTGGAGATGTCCGTAGGGGAGAGCGGAGGGGTGTTGAGATTCCTGTAGAATTTTACGGTAGGTAAAACTTAAGGGGCAGTCCATAAGCAGATATGGATTGTCCCTTTCAGTTTTATGATACAGGTGTATTGTTTTTAATGATCTCTATATGTTTATCAAGATTTGTCCTATATTCATCAATTCCCAATTTCTTGCGTATGCTGCTGCTGATATTGTAAATATTGGTTGTATTAAGGTATTTGCCTATATGGACAGCTTTTAGTCCCATAGTATACAGGCAGCAGAAATCAATTTCTTTTTCTGTAAGGCCTTTGTCCTGCAGATATTTTATAAATGCCGGATAATTGCCTTGTATTACCAGTTTATTGTCTCTTATGAACTTGGTTTTGTTATTGAACATTTTTTCCAGTTCCTGTTCTGCTTTATTGGTTATGCTCCAGTCGTTGAGAAGATAGGCTTTTATGAACTTGTTAAGTATGGCAAGTCTGTTCTCAATGGCATTCCGTATGTCTGAGTCAAGATTTTTGCTGTTATTGAGAATCATTATGAGGGTTTCCTTTTCTGCAGTAAGGTTATTGCATAATGTCTTGTAATCTTCTTTCTCTTTTATTAATGAAGTGTTTTCAATACTTCTGAGCCTTAGTCTGTTTCTGAACCATAGCAGCAGCATTGCCAATAATGCCAATAATGTAAGAGCGGTGATTAAAATGATGTTTTTCCTGTTTTTAACCCTAATGTTGTCCAATTCCAGTTTATGACGTTCTTCAATGAATTTTGTATCTCTCCTGAAGATTTCCATATCTGCAGAATCGCTCAGCTTTATATACATCCTGTAATTCTCCAGTGCGGAAACCGGATTGCCTGACATTTCGTAAAGCTTTGATGCAATGGCGTAATAACCGGAAGTCTTACTTGGATTTTCTTGACTATATTTATTAAGTGCTTCAATTCCATTTTCGTATTGATTGCTCTCCAAATAATGATTGGCAATAGTGAGCCATATTGCATTACCTGGAGGAATCATGGTTATGCAATCATCAAGAAGTTTTTCAGTTTCGGTATTGGATTTGTATGCCATTGAAAAATGTATCTGCGCAGAATAGTATTTTATCAGCTGGCTTTTGTTGTTTGTATCTACAATTTCCTGCAGTTCCTGTGCTATCAGTTCAGCTGTTCCAGTAGTGTCATTTGTTATAATCAGTCCTCTTAGAGCCTGTGTAAGGGAATTAAAATATGAGCTTTGCTTATTGCATTTTTTAAATTGCTCTGAGGCTTTTATCATTTCTTTGGAAAATTTGTCAAACTCATAAATTCTATTGTGTATTTGGGCCTTTGCAAACAGCGTTCTACCAAGGGTTAAATAATCTGTTGTCTTATTGCCGTTTTTCAGACCAAGCACAAACGATTCCATAGCCTTTTCATCATTTTGGGCATTGTCATATATTCTTCCCATATAATAATAAGTGCGCAACTTCTCGGTCTCATTACCCCTTTTCAGATAGTAATCTATAGCCGGCTGAAGAATGGAAAAATCAGTTTTGTCAATGAAGTTTTTATCCAGAGCCATTGAGTACAGCAGAGAATGATGGGCTTTCTGTTTTGTGTCTGCCAATGCTTTCATGCTGATGTTTTCCAGAACAGCAAGAGCGCTATCCGGGCTGTCCTCAATAAAAGATTCAATGTCATCCAGCAAAGGCGTAATACTGTTGTGTTCAGCAGTACATGAGTGAATACATATACATAAAACAAGTAAAACAATTGTCTTTTTCATAAATTAAATCAATCTCTTCCCAAACAAATATAATCATATATGAGGAATATTCCATTTTTTCAGATTAAAAATGAACCAACTGAGAGTTTGGGAAACACAATCTGAATAATATTATTCAAGTAGTTGATAATCAATAGGATGGCAATGCGTGGAATTTTGTAACTGAGAGTTTTGTCAGTTATCTTTGCATAAAACCATAAACTTAATGTATGAGAAAAGTATTTTTGATTATTGCCATTATAGTGACAGCAGTTACATATGGCATTTCCTCAAGCTGTTATTATACAGATAAGGAATAAATTGATTTGGAAAGAGAAAATGTAGAAGTTGGTGGCAAATTGTGAGTGTAAATAATATATTTTATATTTGGGAATATGATAGGGATTAGTACAGGTTCTATAGTGAGGTTGTTGCTGGCGTGCATATTATCAGTTGTTACCATATTGACTTCATATGCTCAGCAATATAAGGACAATCAGGTACAAATGTTCAATGATTGGTCAAAACTTCTTTCTCCAGAGAAGGTTTATCTGCATACAGATAAGGATGTCTATTTTGCAACAGATACCATCTGGTTCAGTGGCTATGTGGAGAATGCATCTTATGCCAGTGAGTTTGATGAGTCAAACTACATCTACGTAGAACTGATTACCGATAGGATGAATAGGGACTTTGTAAGTTGGAATAACTATGCCGTGTCTGAGCCTGAAATTTTAAGTAGGGTAAAACTGAAATGTTCCAACAACTCTTTCCAAGGACTTATTGCAGTTCCAGAGATGAACTCCACAGGAAGGGCTATTATCAGAGCCTATACATACTGGATGCTCAACCGTCCAGCGGAGTATATGTTCTACAAGGAATTGGAAATTACCAATCCTATGAAGGACAAATTGTTGAGCGCTATGGAGCAGAAAAAAGTAAAGAAGAAGAGTGAGTATCTCAGGCTTGGAGCGGAATCACCATTTGGGAAGAAAGATGAGGAAGAAGAAAGATATGATGTACAGTTTTTGCCTGAAAGCGGGAATTATACCATAGGCTCAGATGCGGTAGTTTACATAAAATCAATAGGTAGGGGAGGCGCAGGAGTAAAGGTTTTTGGCGATATAGTTGATTCCGAAGATAGAGTTGTAGCAAAGTATTCAACGGATTCGATGGGCTTTGGACGGGTTATAATAGATTCATTGCCTGTGAGTAAACTTTATGCAACGGTAAATGATAACTTTGGTTACAAGGGTAAAAATGTAAAACTTCCTGTAGCTGTTAATTCCGGTGTAAGCATAAACGGATTTTTAACAGTAGAAGGCAAAACTGGCTTTGGAGTCTCCGACAATATTACCTTTGAGGTAAGGAGTTCAGATGTATTGCATCAAAAGCAGTTGAAACTCTTTTTGCATAATGGAACTGAAGTTTATTATAGCAAGATGTTGGGCAAGCCGGTAGAAACTGCATCATTTAATCTCAATTCGCTTATGCCTGGCATTCATTCCGTTTCAGTAATTGATGTGCAAGGCAATGTGTATGCGGAGAGGCCTTTTATGGTTCTTCCTATAGTGAAGGAAGCAATGGAGCTTTATACCCACAAGCAAGAATACAGGAAACGGGAACTTGTAAATTTGAAGATGCATCTTCCAAAAGAACTGTTGGGAGAAGGTGCAAACTTTTCTGTAGCCATTACCGATATGGGTATAATTGACAATATGGAAAAGACAACCATGCAGTCATACATGTTGTTGAAGAGTGAATTGAGAGGGTATATTGAGAACCTTGACTGGTATTTTAATGATACTATTCCGCTCTCTGAAAGGATGCTCAGGGCAGATATGCTTATGCAGACACAAGGATGGAGGTACTATGATATTGAAAAAATAGTGCAGGGTAAGACAGAACAACCCTATTTTGGAAGGGAGTATAAGCAGACATTGTTTGGTAAGGTTGTCAATCCGATAGGTCTTACCAAAAAGGCAACCGTTTCCTTTCTGGCCCCTTCAATCAATTTCAGGGCAATGGGACAGATAGATTCGGGATATTTTGTCCTTAAAGATGTGGATTTTCCTGTAAACACAAGATTTATTATAAGTGCGGTGGGTAAAAATGGCAGGAGTACCAGCCATATGCCGGTACTTCAGGATGATTATTATGCCCCAATATTCCAATATCCGGAGAAGGTATCCAAAGTTACCTATACTCAAAAATACAGTAATGTGGTGGAGTCTATATATTACAATCTGGATGATGGAGATCATGCCATGGCATTTGAGTTGAATCCCATAGTTGTAACTTCACAACTGATTACCCCTAAAAATTCACCTTCCCCTATTCCAAATTACCCTATAAGGAAGGATTGGTACAGGGATACAATGGATATCAAACCATATCTCAAGCATTATGATCTGGTTTCCTACATCACTACCAATTTCCCGGGAATACGTGTTTCTACACAGCATGAAGGTATTGCACCTATATTGATAGGCCGCAATAACAATCCGTATAGGGTTGGTATGGGTACAGCCAGGGAAGTTCCTGTTCAGATTTATATGAATGGTTTATTTATGGATGGAGGAGAGTTCGCCAGATTATATTTATTTGACCTTCCTCTTTCTGAGGTAGAATCACTTATATGCGTTTCGGGATTGTCTGCCGCTCCTTTTCAATCTCCAAATACCATGGGAGCTGCTTTCCCGGCTCCGGTTCTTATGATAAGGACAAAGCCGTTCAAAAGGGCTGATGAGGTTCCTTATAATGTAACAAGTGCTTATCCATTGGGCTGGCAAAAACCTGTTAAGTTCTATTCACCAAGGTATGATACACCAGAAGCTTTGAAGAAGAAAGGTGTAGATAACCGTATTACCCTTTACTGGAATCCAGCAGTTAAGTTGGATGAAAATGGAGAGGCAACAATCAGCTTCTACACCTCTGATTCAGATTCCAACTACAGGGTGGAGGTTGAAGGACGTTCAGCAGCAAGGCAGTACCACTATGCGGAGAAGATTATTGAGAGGGTTAAGGAGAGTGCACCTGCAAAGAAGAAATAGCGGGATGATTGTGTTATTATATTGTCTGTATGCAGTCTGCCATTTATTGGTTGGTGGAGCCGTAAGCCCGGAATTTTCCTTCAAATGTGGAGCATTGCTGTTGGTTTATATGGCTTGCAGGGTTGTTGTCCCTCCAACAGTTTTCCTTTGTCTGGTGGCGGCAGGTGGAATATATGAAGCTGCTTTGGGAGTTCTTCAGATTGTTGGGGCTGCTGAAACAGCCTCTCCTCTGTTTGGAATTACAGGAAGTTTCTTCAATCCGGGTCCATATGCAGGTTTTCTTGCCATGTCCGTTTTGTGCGCATTATCCTTGGGCAGGATTTGTCTGAGGCAGAAAATTAAAGGGTGGAGGGCTATTTTTGCAGTGTGTGTACTCTCTGCGGCATTTATGGCGGCAGTGATGATTGTTGCCAATTCCAGAGCTTCCATCCTGGCTTTAGGGGGAGGTGTTTTGTGGTATCTCTGGTATAGATTTAAAGACATGATTAATTGGAAGCATACGCTCATTGCGGGAGTTACATTGTCAGTGGTTATCGTGTGCTTGTATTTGTACCGGAAGGATTCTGCCAACGGGAGGTTGCTAGTGTGGAGAGTATCTGCAGATATGGTTTTTGATGCCCCTTTGTTTGGACATGGCATAGGCTCTTTTGATAAGGAGTATATGATTTATCAGGGAGAGTATTTTGGGGAGAACCCAGATTCGGGATATGTTCAGGTTGCGGGGTATACAAAATTTCCCTATAACGAGTTCATACATATTGCCGCAGAGCAAGGGGTAATGGGGCTTGTCCTGCTGATACTTGTGATTTGTACGGCATTGTATAATGCCAGTAAAACCTCGGATTATGGGGCTTGTTTGGGCAGTATTATTGTAGGCTGGATAGTGTTTGCCTGTTTTTCGTATCCGGCAGAAGTGTTTGTGTTGAAGGGGGTGTTTGCAGGGGTGTTGGGATTGTCGGGAAGAAGGTATGGGGAGAAGATTGCAGGGATGCAATATGTTTTTCTGGGTATTATGTCTGTGGTAGTGGTGTGTCTGGGTATAGAGGCCCATAAGTGGAAGGGTGAGAAAATGGAGATGATTAAAGTTATGGCAATGATTGACAGGAAAGTGATTGGCAAGGAGGCGCTGGCTGATTATGTAAAAGATAATTTGGACAAGTTGAGACGTGAGCAGTATGTTTATGATAGGTGTGTGCTGGGTTTGTGTGCCCTGTCCGGGGATGCAGATGAGGTGGAAGGGTATTTGGATTATGTTTCAGTTTCCTGTTTGAATTATTGTGCTATAGGGGATCTTTACAGACGGGATGCACAGTTTGATGTTGCTGAGGATTATTACCTCAGGGCCCATAACATGATTCCAACTATGATTACTCCGGTGAGTGCATTGTTCAGGATGTACCGGAATAAAGGGGACAGTACAAAGGCAGCGGTTTACGCGCGTAAAGTACTTGAATTGCCTGTAAAGATTGAGAATACCAAAACCATTAAGGCAAGGAGGGAGGCGGAAAAATATGCAGAACCTAAATAGTTCTGCATATTTTGTTTATAAGGGTTTTATCCACATTGCATTCGTTGCTGAGTTCTATATGCCATCCAACCTCCTCCTTCAACAGACGAGATGTTGAGGTCTGCGGGCCAAGGTTCCAGTTGAGAAGAATTACTTTTGTCTTAAGGGCATTGAGTTTGCGGGCAAGCATCTCGTGGTCTGCATCTCCTGTAACAAGGATTACAAAATCAAAATTGCGGATTGTTGAGAGTTCGTATGTTGCCAGGGCAAACCATACATCAATACCCTTTTCTACAACGGTAATTCCATCCCGTTTCTCCAGTTCGCGCAGATGTTTGTAGTGGAATACCACATCATTCTCTATAAGGGTGTCTTCAAATGCCCTCTCCGAGTAGAGCAGATGCTTTTCATTGGCATCACCGGCCCTGTATCTCCCCCTGAAGTAGTGTGCTTCGGTTATCTGGATATCTGCAGTGGAAATCTCATATGCTCCGGAAATCTTTTCCCTCAGATATTGGAAAAGACTTTTTATGTCCAATTTCATGGACAGTTGTTTCTGCAGTCCTTCGTTTATCTTGGCATAGTAGCCGCCATCAATAAATATTCCAACTGAATACTGTTGCGGTTTCATATCTGTATTGTATTATTTGTCGGGATTAATGTTCTTCTTGTCATCATCTGTCTTGAACAGGTCTGTTACCCATTCACGGGCTTTGTCGTAATGCTGGTACTCGTTGTGTCCCAAAGGGTCTGAGAATGTCCTGTGCCCCTCTTCCTGGTGAGGCTGCTCCGGATATAGGACAATCAGGCTGCTCTCCTGGAAGAATTTTGAAAGGAGTGAAGGGAGCCTTTCAAAAGAGGTATCGTATGAAATTGAACCCCTGCGGGCACAAACAATCACTGCCAGATGGGTGTCATACATGTTTTCCTTTATTCTGTAGAAATCGTTCCAGAATTCCATCTCTTCATACTGTGCCAACCCTGCAGCAGAAAATTTTGCAGCAACCTCCTTGAGGTATTTGAGAGTGTCGGACTCTGCGTAGAAGACAATGTGGCATCCCAGTTGGGAGGCCATCCTGCTCAGGTGGTCTATCCATTTTACAAATCCTGCCTCATACTCTGCCTGAGGAGGTACCGCCACATGAATCTTGCGGATTGTGGTTGAAGGTGCCAGATAACGGGCAATCATAACCTCCCTGTAGGTCCCCTTGAGTACACCCTCGGTAAGTTTCCCGAAGAAGGAGTCTATTATGTTTGCCTTCCAGTGCAGACCTATTACAAGGTTGGTTGCGTTGTATTCCTCTGCCGAGTGTATGATGCCGGAGGCAACGTTAAGGTCGTATCTGGAAACCGGGGTAACCTTTACATCCGCCGAGGCTGCAATCATAGCCGCCTTCTCCAGGTTCTTTCCACACTGCTGTTTCCTCTCCTGTATGTTCTTGTTGTCTGTAATCACACTCAGGGCTATAAGAGGACGCCCCAGTTTGGTATCCCTTATCATAAGGGCCAGGTTTATAAGGTTCTCGGTTGTTTCCGGGTTTGCCACAGGAATAAGTATCTGCTCAGGAACATCATCTGTGTCATCCTTGGCATCATTGAAATGGAGTTTTTCCTCCAATGCAAACTTCCTTGCAGAACGCTCTGTTGCCAGTGAACTTATTATACATGTAAAGAGGATCATTACAATGGTTCCGTTGAGCACATCATCATTTATAAGCCTCTCGCCATTCTCCATAATGATACCGTGTCCCACAAGAACTGCGGCAAGGGTGGCTGCTGCAGAAGCACTGCTCAATCCAAAAATCATATTCCGCTCATTCTTCTTCATCCTAAAAATCTTCTGGGTGGCAAATGCTCCAATCCATTTGCTGCCAATGGCCACCACTGTCATTATTGCGGCAACCTTAAGGGCTTGTCCGCCGGTGAAAAGTGCATTAACATCAATAAGCATTCCCACACCAATGAGGAAATATGGGATGAATATTGCATTCCCGACAAATTCAAGCCTGTTCATCAGCGGCGACACATGAGGTATGAGCCTGTTAAGGACAATTCCGGTAAGGAATGCCCCCAGGATACCTTCCATTCCCACAAATTGCATGAGTCCCGCCCCAAGGAATACCATAGCAAGAACAAATACAAACTGCATTATGTTGTCGGAATAGTTGCGGAAGAACCTCCTTGCAATCATCGGGAAGACAAATATTATGAATGCGGTGAGCAGGGTTACCTTTATTCCCATCATTACCCAGAACATCCCCGAAGTGTCTCCCTTGTACATGCCGCTTATAATGGCAAGCCCAATGAGGGCAAGGGTGTCAACTATAATGGTACCTCCAATTGTGATGTTTACGCTGCGGAGTCTGGAGAGACCGTAGCGGCTTATGATAGGGTAGGAGATGAGGGTGTGCGAGGCATACATGCATCCCATGAGGATGGATGTGGTAAGGCCGAAATTGAGGAGTTTCATACAGCTCCACATTCCGATTCCAAAGCGGATGGCAAATGAGAGGAGTCCGAAAATGATCCCTTTGGACTTGTTTTTCTTGAAGTCCTCCATATCCATCTCCAGACCTGCAAGGAACATTATGTAATAGAGCCCAACCTCTCCAAAAAGTTCAAAACTGCTGTCCCTTTCAAGGATGTTGAATCCGAACTCCCCAATGGCAACGCCGGCCAGAATCATACCTATGATGTGGGGGATGCGGAGCCTCTCCAGAACCATTGGAGCGAAGAGGATAATCAGAAGCACCAGGAAAAAGATCCAGGTGGGATCCGTTATGGGTAGTGTTATTGCAATATCGTGTAGCATTGTTATGTCCAAGGTTTGATTTTTGTAAAATTACAAAATATTTGAAACATTTTTGACAATGCTGCAGTTAAAGAAAAAAAATTGCCGGTGATGTTGCAATTGAAAAAAATATTCCTACCTTTGCAATCCCAATACGGAACGCGGGCGTGGCGTAATTGGTAGCCGCGCTAGACTTAGGATCTAGTGTCTTGCGACGTGGGGGTTCGAGTCCCTTCGCCCGCACGAGTCCCCAGCAGAAATGCTGGGGATTTTTTTTTATTACCCTTTCATCATCTGGTAGGCAAGGCCACCCTCGGCGGTCTCCTTATAGAGGCTTGGGAGGTCTTTGCCGGTGCGTTTCATAACTTCAATAACACTGTCAAAGCAGACGCGGTGGTTGCCGTCTGTCATAAGGGAATATACATTGGCATCCAGTGCTCTTGTGGCGGCAAAGGCATTCCTCTCTATGCATGGTATCTGCACAAGGCCGCATACAGGGTCGCAGGTGAGCCCAAGGAAGTGTTCCATACCCATGGCAGCAGCATATTCTATCTGCATTGGAGTACCTCCGAACAGTTGGGTTGAGGCTCCTGCAGCCATGCAGCAGGCAGAACCTATCTCTCCCTGACACCCCACTTCGGCACCTGAGATGGAGGCGTTTGTCTTTATTATTGTCCCTATAAGTCCTGCTGTTGCCAGTCCTCTAAGTATCTTTTTCTGTGAGAAACCGTAGAATTGGTTGTTGCCGTAGAATACGGCGGGGAGTACTCCGCATGAACCGCAGGTAGGGGCGGTTACAATTGTTCCTCCGGCGGCATTCTCCTCTGCAACTGCCAGGGCAAAGGAAAATGTCATTGCGCGGCGCTGCATTGAGCCCTGGTGCCCTTGGGCCTTTAAATAGAACGAAGATGCTTTGCGCGCCAACTTGAGACCTCCTGGAAGCACACCCTCTTCATCCAGGCCGCGCTCCACTGCCTCCTGCATCACTTTCCATACCTCTGCCAGGTAATCATAGATGTCGCTCTCCTCATGCATCTGTACATATTCCCAGAATGTTGTGCCGTTCTTTTTGCACCATTCCAGAATATCGGCCATTTTGCTGTGAGGGTATATGCACTCCTTTTTGGGGCGGGCCCCGGTATCACTGATGTCCCCTCCGCCAATGCTGAATGTGGTCCAGTGGTCCAGGAGTGTATTGTCGGGAGAAAAAGCCTCAAACAGAATTCCGTTGGGATGCTGGGGGAGGAATATGTTACCTCTCCAGTGAATCTTAAGGTTCTCTTTGCCCAACACCTCTTCAATTGCCACATCTGTGAGGTGACCTTTTCCTGTTGAGGCAAGGCTGCCATATAGTGTAACCTCAAAGCGCGAGGCTTGCGGATTCCTCTCCTTGAAAATTATTGCTGCCTTCCTTGGCCCCATAGTGTGGCTGCTGGAAGGACCTTTACCTATCTTGAATATCTCTTTTATACTCTCCATTCCTGTGAAAATTTGGGGTGCAAAGTTATATCCAAATAACAATTAAACATAAAAAAGAGTGACCAAAAAATGATTCTTCAGTACACTCTTCCCAAAAGTCACTTAAATAGGAACTGTGGAATATACATTTAAAATAATGTTGCGAAAAACCGTATCCTATGGGATTATGTTAATTTAAGTGCAAGCTGAGAGGAATGGAAGCTTGCTTACATTTCTGAGGCGCAGCCTTAAATGCCAGCGAAGCTGGAATCTAGCGGGCCACGAAGGATGACGGTCCACTTTGCACTGCGGTAGCGAAGGCTATCATTCTTCCCCTGTGGGGATAAGAGGGGCATAGACTGCTGAAGTCTTGCACGGGCGTTTTATTTGTGCGTGGGGTTCAGAGAGAGTTTGAGGATCTGCTTGCGGTCCTCATATTCTAGCCCGTGCGGTGGGTATAGAAGGTTGCCGACTGACCAGAGGGAAGTGGGCAAGTGCCATAATTGTTTGATACAGAGCGCAAATAGTTAAGTCGAGTTCATCTCTGTATAAGATGATATAGCACCAATTATGCGTAAATTTATGCGTAAATTCAGTTAATTCACCTCTCCAAGCATCTCTTTGACGTTCACGCTGACGCCGATGAATTTCTCGCCGTAGTCTTTCTTGAACTTGCGGAAGTAGGCTTTGTGGCCGACGGTAATATTGAACCAGGTTCCGCCATGCTGATAGAGGTACATGATTGTAGCAGCCGGTTTGTCGGTTGTGGGAGGAGTGGTGATCTGTTCGCCAAGTTCATCTCCGGAAATGCCTTTGGCTTTGTAGATGACACCGCCGTCGGCGGCTTTCTTTACTGCCGAATATACCTTCTGCAGATAAGCCTGAACTTTGGTGGCAGGGATAGCCGTGATGTTCGGGCCGGTATAGAAGAAGACCTCATCTTTCATGGGCTTGCTCTCTGAACGGGGATCCGTCTCCAGCTCACTTAGTTCGATGGCGAAATCCGGAACCAGCTGGTCGCTTCCCAAGCCGGCGAAAGCGAATTTGTCGCCGATGGAGATTTTTGCGCCGCTGCCGTTAACGTCCTTTTTATTAGTGCCATTCTGGCCATTGCCGCCGCAAGACAGCATCATAGCTGCCACGGCGATGAGTGCGAATATTTTTTTCATGCTGTTATTCTTTATACAGTTCATCTTCCAGTTCAAATTCCGTAATTTTTTCGGAGAGCTCAAAGTACATGTATGAAGCTTCAAAGGGGACGGAGTCGGAGAGGGCGTATTCGGCACTCCGGGTGAGTGCGTAGAGCTGTTCCATCACCTCTTTATGCTGTCTTTTGACGGGGAGTAGCTGGGCGCGGCAGCAGTCCATGGCACCGGCCACGGCATCGCGGTACAGGGGAATGTACTCTGCGTAGAAACGGCTCATATTACTGAACCAAGCGGACTGGGCTGCATTCAGGCGCGCCAGGGCGGCTTTATACGCCGCTTCGCCGATAGCATCTTCCTGTTCCACCGCAGCCCGGTGTATTTCTTCGCGGTACTGCTCATCCGCCTTCCGGTACTTCCGGTCAAACAGGGCCACACCTTCCTTCCGGGCCGATTCAATCATCCCGATGGCCTTCTGCTGGAGGCTATGCTCCTTTTGACCAAGAGAAATCAATTCCGTAGCCAGCTGATACTGCTTCTGGGACGAGGCGCGTTTGCCTTTGTCGGCATTCATCTTGGCGGTCATGGATGCTCCCAGGCCGGATTCCTGCATGAAGGCGGCACGCTGCTCGTCGGTCATGTGGGACATGGCCTCGATGTCCTTTGCGGTGAGACCACCCGTTTGTTTGGCCATTACTTTGCTGGCCATCGCCTTGGCTTCCTCATCAGAGAGATTGCTGCTCTGAAGTTTTGCAAAATCGGCCTGACTGAGTCCCATGCTGGAAAGGCGTCCTTGCATGGAGGACATGGCCAAAGCCTTTGCCTCCGCCTCGCTCATATTGGCAACCTCGCCTGCCGTTTTGTTTGTTCCGGCAACTAATCCGGCCATCGCATTTTTCTTCATGCCGGGGGCGAGGGTCTTTTCCTGCATGTCCTGAATCTGGTCATTGGCGGCATTCCAGGCTTCCCTGAATTCGCCCAAGAGGTCTGAATTGGGATATTCATTATGAAACGGGTCGTTAATATTTTTCCAGTAATTGAGAAGGGCTGCGGTGGAGGGCAAATCAGGCGTCATGCCCATCACGGCTTCAGGGGTCATCTGGGCCTTGGCGGGAAGCATCATCGCCAGGGCAAAAAGTGTAATGATTATCTTTTTCATGGTGTTTTGAGATTTCTCGACTTCGCTCGAAATGACATATTACTTTTTTACGAATTCTACCCTGCGGTTCTTGGCGCGGCCTTCGTCCGTGCTGTTAGAGGCGATGGGCTGGTGGGAGCCCTTTCCGACGGCGGTAAGGCGGGCTTCGGCAATCCCCTCTTCTACCAGGGCAGCTACGATGGCTTCGGCCCGCTTCTGGCTCAGCGGGTCATTGACCTTGTCGGAGCCGGTGGCGTCGCAGTGGCCCTGTACCTCGAACTCCAGGCCAGGGTTCTCCTTCATCAATTTGGCCACACGGTTTATCTCCACCATGGATTCAGGCTTGAGATCGGCCTTGCCGGTCTCGAAGGTAATGG
>SUYX01000063.1 GCA_015060225.1 Bacteroidales bacterium
CATACCAAGAACCAGTACAAAAGTAGGGTTCTCTTTGATTATACCTTTGGTAATTAAACTTAACTTACTCATATTAGTTCTGTTGAGCCTCCCCACTCTTGTTTATGTTAAGAAAAGCGTTGTATGCATTGTTAAGGACATCAATATACGCCCTCGAAGTGATGGTTGATGCAGTAATTGCGTCAAAACTTCCTCCGTCTTTCTTAACTGCAAATTTGAAATTAGGGTCACCAGGATTCTTACCCTCAAACTGTGTAATGAAGTGGCTTCCGCTGTCTGAAATCTTTGCACCAAGGCCTGGAGTCTCGGCATGTGATATAACAGATGTGCCGTTTATAGTACCGTCGGGAGTAAAACCTACCATAAGGGTAATATTTCCACCAAAACCGGCTGAAGAAGATGCCTCAATTGCATATCCGACAACCTCGTTGCCTTTCTTTGCAGGATATACTGTAGAAGTCTTTCCGTTAGCCTCTACTGTAAACTTCTCTGCTGATGGAGCATTGTCAAATGCAGGAACCACTCCTCCGATTGCAGTATTTATTTTTGCAGTCTGCGCTGCTGCAATTGGCTCTGCTGTGAGAGCATACAGGCCACCCAACAGTGCAGCAGATACAAGACATACTGCAAAAAGGGTTACAACCATATTAGTCAATGTTGATTCTCTAGCCATTATTTTGCCTCCTTACCAAATCTTTTAGGTTTACAGAACATGTTGATTAGAGGAACTGTAGCATTCATAATAAGAATTGCAAACGAGATACCCTCAGGATAAGCACCGAACTCACGGATAAGGATTGTAATGATACCTATGCCAACACCAAAGATAATCATACCTTTTGGCTCCATTGGAGAGGTAACATAGTCAGTTGCCATAAAGATTGAACCGAGCAACATACCACCGGTAAGCAGGTTGAAGATTGGATCTGTGAACTGCTCAGGGTTACACAACCATAGAATTCCTGAGAATACGATTACTGTACCCCAGATAGACAAAGTGATATGAGGTCTGATCACTCTTCTTACAAGCAGATATACAAAGCCCAAAAGAAGTGCTATTGCAGAAATCTCACCTGCAGAACCTATTCTGGTGAACAGCATCTGTGCGTATGAGAAATTGTTCTCTGCATAAATCTGGCTCAAAGTAAGCCCTTTTGCCAATCCCTCCTTAACAATTCCAAGAGGGGTTGAACCTGAAACGGCATCAAACAATGTGTCAGCAGGTACACTCCAGTCTGTCATGATTACAGGGAATGAGATAAGAAGGAATACACGACCTACCAATGCAGGGTTGAACAAGTTCTGTCCAAGACCGCCGAAAGTCATTTTTGCTACTCCAATAGCCACGATTGAACCAATAACAAGAACCCACCAAGGAGTGTTGATTGGAACGTTAAGTGCCAAAAGCAAACCTGTAATTACTGCAGAATAGTCACAAACTGTAACTTTGGTCTTAAGCATGAATTTTGCAATAACATACTCAACTGCAACGCATGCAAGTACACCAACCAAAGCAAGTTTTAACGCAGACAGGCCAAAGCAATATATTGAAACCGCTACAGTAGGGAGCAGTGCAATAACCACATCCCTCATCAAGTTTCTGGTATTTTCCTTTCCATGAATATGTGGAGAAGGTGATACAAGCAGTTTTTTCATTTTTATTTACTAGTTTATTAAGTGTCTGAATTATTTTTTAGGACGGCTACGCATAATCTTCATTACATCAGCCTTAGCCAATCTGATGGTTCCCAATAGCGGAATATATGCAGGACAGGTGAACTGGCAGCAACCACACTCTATACAGTCATATATCTTGTTTGCCTCAAGGTCATCCATACGGCGTCCTTTTGCCAACTTGTTGAGCAAGTATGGCTCAAGTCCCATAGGACAAGCCTCAATACATTTGCCGCATCTTATACAATTGCTCTCCTCTTTTCTCTTTGTCTGAGCCTCAGTAAGGAACAATACAGAAGAAGAACCCTTCAATGTAGGTGCATCAAGGTTTGCAATAGCCTTACCCATCATAGGGCCGCCGCTGATAACTTTTGCAGCTGCTTCAGGAACGCCGCCAACTGCCTCAATTATTTTTGAGAGAGGTGTACCAACCCTATGCTTGTAGTTTTTCTGCATAGGACAGCACTCACCTGTTACAGTAAGGATACCTTCGAACAGAGGTTTGTTTTTCTGTACAGCCTCATATACAGCAAGTGCAGTTCCCACGTTCTGAACAACAGCACCTGTATCAATTGGCAATCCCATTGAAGGCACTTTTCTGCCAACTACAGCATCGATAAGCTGTTTCTCACCACCTTGTGGATATTTTTTCTTTAGAGGTACAATCTTTATCTGAGGATATGCCTTGGCTTTCTCAGACATAACTTTTATGGCCTCAGGCTTGTTCTCCTCAATACCTATGAAACCTTGGGTAACATTCAAGGCCTTCATCATAATCTGTGCACCTATGAGAACCTGCTCCGGCATCTCCAACAACACTCTGTAGTCTGATGTAAGATAAGGCTCGCACTCTGCACCGTTGATGATAAGGAACTCAGCCTTCTTGCCTGGAGGAGGTGAAAGTTTTACGTTTGTAGGGAAGGTAGCACCACCAAGACCTACAACACCACACTCCTTAATTTTCTCAATAATCTCTTTAGCCTCAAGTTTGATCTCTTTCTCAATCTTGTCTGAGCGGTCAATTGTCTCAACCCACTCATCACCCTCAACTGTAATTACAACAGCCTTGCAAGGGTTGCCTGCCAAATCAAAAATTGTCTCAATGCCTTTTACTGTTCCTGAAACACTTGAGTGTACAGGAGCAGAAATAAAGCCGTTTGCATTTGCAATCAACTGACCCACCTTCACTTT
Source organism: Bacteroidales bacterium (assembly GCA_015060225.1). Lineage (GTDB taxonomy): Bacteria > Bacteroidota > Bacteroidia > Bacteroidales > UBA932 > Egerieousia. The sequence continues at coordinate 2,866 of SUYX01000063.1, forward strand.
GTCTCCAGGAGCAACAATAGGCTCTGCAGGAGCACCAAGATGCTGGCCCATAGAAATATAGGCAACCTCAGGAATTGGGAAGCTCTCAATTGCAGCGTTTGCAGATATTTTACTGTCATGTGGATGAACTCCACCTATTGAAAACGTCTTCATATCTGATCTCTATTTTTCCTGGTTAACATTATTTTCAACTGGTTTCGCTTCTGCAGGAGCAGCCTTAGGAGCCTCAACAGGCTTTGCAGCCGGAGCAGCAGGAGCGGCAGGTTTCTCAGGGAAGTTCACTTTATGGATTGCACCTGTAGGACACTCTGCAACACATTTTGTACATAGTTTACACTTGTTGAAATCTATGTAAGCAACATTGTTCTCAACAGTAATTGCCTCAAAAGGACAAACTTTTGCACATTTGCCACAGCCTATACATGCAGCCTTACAAGCCTTTCTTGCAACAGCACCCTTGTCCTTGCTTACGCAAGATACAAATACGCGCCTGTTCTTAGGGCCTTTGTTTCTGAGCTCAATGACACCTTTTGGACAAGCTTTCACACATGCACCACAAGCCGCACATTTCTCCTCGTCCACTACAGGGAGGCCGGTTACAGGATCCATTGAAAGGGCTCCAAAATTACAAACCCTTACACAGTCTCCACAACCTACACAACCATAACGGCATCCGGTATCACCACTATAAAGTGCACTCTTTGCTGCACAAGTGGCAACTCCGTCATAAATGTTGGTCTTGGGGCGGTTTTCGCAAGTTCCGTTACATCTGACTACGGCAACCATTGGAGCCTTTTCAGCCACCTGGAAACCAAGAGCATCTGCAACTTTCTTCATAGTTGCGTTACCACCAACTGGGCAGAACAAGCTATCCAGGTTACCGGCTTTTACACAAGCCTCAGCAAAGGCCCTACAACCTGCCTGACCGCAACCACCACAGTTTGCGCCCGGCATAATGGCCTCTACGATGTCGATACGTGGATCTTCTTCTACCTTGAATTTTTGTGCCACAAAATAAAGCACAACAGCCAGCAAGAGACCTAAAATGCTCAAACTGGCTACGGTAAAGATAATAGTAGTACTCATTTATATAT
>SUYX01000034.1 GCA_015060225.1 Bacteroidales bacterium
GGCTCTCCTCGCTTTCGTCTGTTGCCGCGAACGCACGAAGATGTTGCGGGTTAAAAAATAAATCGTAAATTTGGGTGATCTTTAAATTGCAGATTACGCCCCAGACACACAAATTGGAACACTACCGGTAATAGAATGTCAATATCCTTTTCTACAGGTATTCTTTTCAAGATATCCTCAAGCCATGTGCGTACATCAACATCATGCGCCTTACAGCTGCCCAAAAGCGAGTAGACAATAGCAGCCCTGACTGCAGCATCATGATTCCCGCAGAACAGGTAGTTTTTGCGTCCTACAGCAATGGGACGGATTGCATTTTCTATACCATTGTTGTCAATATTGTATCTTCCATCCAATACATATCGGCTCAAGCGTGGCAAAAGGGTATATGTATACACCAATGCTTTTCCCATTCTGGATTTAGGAGTGAACAACCCGGCAACCGAGTTCATCCATTTCTCGAACTCCTGGATTATTTTATAGGATTCCTCCTGCCTGCGCTTTTGTATTACCAGGCAATCAAGATTGGCTTCACGCATTTCTTTCTCTATACCGTAAAGTTTGCCAATATATACCAGAGCTTCGCTTGCGTGCTTCTTGCTTTCATCCATGGCTTCAACAAACTTACGTCTGGCATGAGCCCAACAGCCTATCATACGTTTGCCAGGTGCATTTTCATAGGCCTCATACACTTCATAACCGTCTGTCTGGATTGTACCTCGATAGCCGCCTATAAGCTTTCGGGCGGTTTCTCCGCTACGGGAACCCATATCATAATGGAAGTATACATCACCGCTCACGGCATCTCTCACCGCCCAGACATATCCCTTGACGGCACGATGCTTCTCGTTGTCTATCACTGGCAACGTACTCTCATCAACTTGTATATAGTCCGAACTCATGATCTTTTCCCGGAGTTTGTCGTATAGCGGCCGTAGCTTGGTACAAACAGCACTGAACCAGTCGCCAAGCGTGGAGTCACTCAGCACCACTCCCAATTCCTTATATTTCTGTATAATCCTATAGAATGGAAGGTGATACACATATTTGTCTATCAGGATATCTGCCAGAAAGCTTTCTGATGCCATTCCTTTGGGGATTATCATCTGTGGCAGTGGTGCAATATGGAAAGTCTGCTTATCTGGATTTTCTATCTGCAGGATTGATTTCAGTACATATTTATGACGCACTGTACGGTCTATATACATTACTGCAGGACGGATAGCTATCCTGTCTGTTGTCTCTACTCCGATTTCAATATACTCATCAAGATTGATACCTTCCGGATGGATGTGTGTCTCCTCTACTGGCAAGTCTCCCTTAAGGATAGGTTGGCGCACTTCCCGTTTATGAGGCTCTATAAGCTTTGCATTCTGTTCCTCCATTTTTCTCACTTCTGCATCCAATGCTGACTGTTCTTCTTCAGATAGAAGTTCATCAAAAAGAGACGGTTGAAGCACAGATGGATCTAGAGGAAGATGTTCCTCACTCATTGAACCAAACAGTTTCTTGCGGAACCATGCCATCATATTCTGGAGGCCGTCAATTATGCCTTGCATCTTTTCCTTCTCCTCCTCAAACGTTAGATTTTTCGCTTGAAGTCTTGCAAGCTCTGCCTGAAGTCGCAATATTTCTTGATCTTTTGATGGCATTGTTTTGATTGATTACTAATATATAGATACGAAAAATCGGCGTTTTACACAAGTAAGACCCAGATTTCCCTCTTTTTGAACAACATCTTTCACACACTTTTTGAGAGCATTTTCATTCGTCTCACATAAGGACTTTCCATTGCAGATTTTGCCATAAAAATTAGGTCCTCATACTTGAAGTCTCCTGCAATATCATCCGTCCCTCCCAAAAATGGGGATTCGCAATCGGCCCATTTAAACTCGCATTGCATAAAGCACTAGACCTCCATCTTCCTTATGGAGAATCTTTATTCTGTTCCTTGATGCATTAACAAATACAAACACATCTCCGCTATGAATACTCATACCCAGACTGTTGTTGACAATACCAGTCAGTCCGTTGAAACCTAAACGCATATTGACAGGCTTAGTGTAAAGCCAATAGCGCATGTCCGTGTTCAGGCTAAACATTACTTGCTGAGATTAGTTCCTTTATATAATCCGGTGTCATCTCACCTTGGATTCGCATGGCTGTGCCACATCGTGTCTGAAGCTCAATGGTCAGATAGCTCTCCCCTCTGGAAGATGTTTGTTTTTCCTGCTTTCCCGCCCTTTCTGTTGTCCTGGCTGTTGGTATTTTCCCTGGAACATACCGGCCCGAACTCAATTGTACAAACTGACCAGGTCCTTCTACGCTTGAGTCTTCTTCCCTATATTTCTTTTTAGCCTTATAGAAATCCCAGAATGGTATTTGAAGTTCTGCTAATCTTGCCTTATGACTCATCTTGTGCTCTGCACAATAGTCTTCATTTGTAAGTATTTCCTCTCGTGTAAGCATGTGCGTATCGTTTTGATGCAAAAGTAGCAGAGATCTCTCCCTGCTACAATATGCATTTCTTCGGAGGCTTACAAAGAGCGAAAGTTTACGCTTGAAATATCCTGCACAGCGTTTTCGATTCCGGAAACAAATAGAGAATGGGACTTGTAAGAATATCTGTTTCGAGAAGATATGGTAAGAAGATTGTCATCTTGCGCTTTATAAGTTGCAAGTCATTTGTCGCGCTGAAAGATGGTGTTTCTGCCTTTTGAGAAAGATACATTGATACATAGTTCCACTGATATTTAACCTTGCACTGTTCTAATCTGCATTGATATACACAATAGATATGCCAATTGGCTAAAATGTAATTATATTGCAGAATTAAAAGCATATAAAAGATGAAACGTCTGGAATACATTCCTATAAGCTCTGAACAATGATTTCAGGAGTGCGGATGAGTATTTGCCTCAACTGGTAAGTTTTTGGGAAAATGAGATGAAGGAAGATATTTCGGTTAATTTTGACCTGTATGAAATGTACGGTTCTTTGTATTTGTCAAACAATAATACAGAATGGAGAGGACGAGAATTGATTGATCGAGTAGATTTTTAACCCCTACATTTTAATTATTCTGACCCCAGAACAAGGACTCTAACCGTTACCGATTTTATAATATAGAATAAGAAAAAGACTACCTATAGGACCACATTAAGGGGATTCCCTTCGTATATAACATTCAGCAATTCATTCACAATTGATGCGTTACATATTCTCATAACATTATTGTCTTCGTTGTTGTACCCAAAGAAATTGACGTTGACGTACCAGACTATGGACTTGTCTATTATGACACATTGTATAGACAAGTCTTCTCTATGTATGATGTCAAGTCCTGAATTTGATAAATCTTATATCCCCGTTCCTTGATATGTATGGCTATTTCTATTCCATTGTGCAATAAATCTCGGAGTTGAGAAATAAGACGAGGTGGATATTTGTATTTTATCCTCTGGCAAGAAATCACAAGGCTTTGCTTTATGGCAATAAGATCTTGATGAAATGTCGTCCTATAAGTATTGCCGTCAAAAATCAATTCATGTTTTGATATTTCTGCCTTGTCACTTGTAGATGTTGTACCATACCCAACAGATGCATATCCTTTCAATCGTTTACGATACATCGACTCACAGCGAGGAACTCTTATATCTACATAGTCGTAAATGCGTGCCTCACTTTTGCCGTTACAATCACGATGCAACCTTCCGGCATATTGGGCAATATTGCCTTTCCACGATATTGGCAACACAAGGAACAGTGTGTCGAGTCTTGGATAATCAAAACCCTCACCTATATATTTACCAGTGGCTACAATTACCAATGATTCTGTAACGGGCATGTTCTGCAAACGTTCCATTGCACACCTTTTCTCTTTTGCGGAGTCTGCACCTACAAGAGTTATTACATTGTCGGAATATGGCAATAACATATCTGCAAGCACTCTTACATGTGAGGTTAGGCTTGTAAGAACAATAGGAGTGCGGCCTTCGACTATTGCCTTATGCACATCATCAATAATCAGTTTGTTCCTTACTTCGTCTTTTGAGATTGTCTCAACAATCTGAGTATATGTTTTATCATCCGAAGATATATTTCGAAATGTTGTAAAATGTGGTATAAGAATACGGGAGAAACTTTGATTATTCATTTGGCTTTGAGCATCTGCCGTGAATCTGATTTTACCGCATTGCATGAAGATAATAGGCTGATGACCATCTTTGCGGATAGGAGTCGCTGTAAGGCCATAGACATATTTCGCTTTCACCTTGCGAAGAACTTGCTCAAAACTGACAGATGATACATGATGACACTCATCAACTATTACCATTCCATAGTTCTCTACAAATGAACTTACGTCATTACCATCAAAGCATGATTGTATCAAGGCTATATCAATAATACTATGTGTAGAGTTCTTACCCGAATAAAGAGTACCTATTGGAGATTGTTGTTTCTTGCTCATTCGTTTCTTGCCATCATTTACAACAACTTCATTGATTTCTAGAAAATTCTCCAAATGGTTTTTACATTGGTCAAGCAATGATTTCCGATGAACCAATATTAATGTGTTTACTTTGCGTTCGGCGATCATTGCTATAGCAAACACTGTCTTTCCAAAGGCTGTTGTTGCAGATAGTGTTCCGATGTTGTGCGGAAGCATACAACTCATAGCTGTTTGTTGCTACTTACGAAGTATTCCTTTAGATGTTACATAAAGTTGCCTTCCATGATTGCTTTTATCTTCAACTATATACTCTACATTATAATGTTTTAAGATATCTATAACATCATCTTCGAAACCACGAGGTATGGCAAGATAATCATCTGTCAATTCAGAACAAGAAATTATGCGTGGAATGTCATATGTGGATAAACGCATCCTTTGTTTTGCATAGAACTCCGGATTGTAAAAGGCTGCTATACGCTTGAAATGGTTGATAGCCTTTGCTGATAATCCGACCAACGGGATATAGAGCATATTTGCCCTTATTATGGTAATGTTTGATGGAAAATCAGTTTTTTCAATGGTTGTCGGTTTAGGAGTTTCCCAAGGTCTGCTTTCACTGCTTTTTGTTAGTTCTCCTATTGATGAATTATGCTTTTGGATAATATCTATAATTCTTGTTTCATCTATTTTTTGAACCTTGAGTAAAAGGTCCCATTGGTCCGTATATGGCTGAAACTCTTTATTTACAAAGACGCTGTTTCCGTCACGTCTGGCTTTCCCTTGTAGTGGCAGAGCCACAAGATTACCAAACCCTCCTTCAGGTAAAGTATCTTGATTTGGGAAAAATCTATCGTAAGAATTAAAAGAAAGATGAGCATCTTTGTTCATCGCTTCAGAGAGGATGGTCTTTCCCAATTTTCTTGCTTTGTGGTAGTGATTGGCGTTTCAAAGAAAATCCAAACATGTGCACCGTTACCGGAGCGAGAACATTCTATATAGCAAGGAATTTCCCATTCTTTGCAAATACCAACAAATGCAAGAACATCATTTTGAAAGCCGTGTTCGCAACTCTTATCATCGAAATCTGTACATAGGAAGTTGCAGGTGTTATCACTCATTATCGGATAAACACCTACAACGTCTCTTCCAAAATTGTCTTTTCCTGAAAGATGATTATAAATATGCTCATCGGTTAACGATGCAAAAAGGCGGTTGGGACATTCTGTGCACTTATACTTACGCTTGTCACAAAACTCGCTGTTCCATTCACGCTCGCATACAGGTTGATAACCTGATTTCTTCGTGACATCACTATACCATCTTTTTGCAAATACATCCTCTCTCCCTTTGAAAATGGAACGAAATAGTTTTACTTTTTCTTGCAATGATAAGCGTTGCATTGCAGAGTCTTTATTCTTAGATTTGGATACTACGGGAGTAGGCTCTTGCTTGCTTTCTTCATACGATATTCCGTGCTTGGAGAGAAGAGTCTTTAACCTTGAATTCTCCTCCTCCAATTTATGAAGTCTTGCAACAATAGCGTCTATGTCCACTGTCCCCATTTATGCATGGTTTTAAATTAGGACTTTCTGGGCTACCTTTATAGCTTCCTGTTTCAATTTATCATCACCTTCTTTTAAGGCATCAAGAACCTTGTCAGCCAACCATAATGTGAGTAGTTCCCTTTCATCAACTTTGAATTGTTGGGCAAGGGTTATAACCTGCCCACGCTTTGCTCGCCTGTCGCCACGTTCAATCTTGCTAAACATAGGAGTGTCTATTTCAAGAATAGCAGCTAACTGCCGTTGAAGCAGTTTTTGTTCCTCCCTTAATTCCTTTATTCTCTTTCCTAACAACATACGCAATGAATTAAAGAAGTTTTTCCAGTTCTTCGACAGGAGGAAGCAATCTCTTCAAGCGTTCATCCATATCGGCTGTTGTCTTATATGTAGCCACTCCCATAGGTTTATCATAGTCTTGAATTACATACTCAACAAATTTCTTATTAGCACTCTTGCAAAGGATAATACCTATAGAGGGATTCTCGTTAGGCTTTCGTACTTCATCATCTAGAATACGCAGGTATCCAGCCAATTGACCCAAATAAGAAGTTCTAAATGGACCATCTTTTAACTCAACACATACAAGAGCTGCCAATTCTCTGTTGAAGAATAGTAAATCAGGAAACTCTTCCACACCGAATTTTTCCAAATGATATTGGTTGCCTACAAATGTAAAGTCCTTGCCGAATGTCATAATAAACTCTTTCACATTCTGCACTATACGCTGTTCTATCACGCGCTCGTCTCTGTCTTTATCACGAATGAACAGTTCTTCGGTATTGATGAAGTCAAGCAGATATTCATCCTTGAACATTGTAATGGCACGATACGCTTGCAATTGGTCGGGGATTGTTTTCTTGAAATTATTTGGCAATTCTCCTTGATGGCTATACAAATCATCATTTATGATCTGCTCCAAATCCTCAACCTTTGCTTTGGTATCTGCTGCAAATTGAATATAAAATTTCCTTTGTTCTACATCCTTTACTTTGCTGATGATGGCATAATGGTGTGTGAAACCAATGTTCATAAATGCGGTAATCGGGAAATTTGCATCTATCTTAAACTGTACAGTCGGTAATTCATTCGTTCCAACGAACGAATTACTCTCAATATCTACCAATTTGTTCGTTTCAACGAACGAATTGTCTGAAAGCATCTGCCACTCTTCATAGAATGTACGCATCTTTCGCAGACTCGCAGCGGAGAAACCCCTTAACCCAGGTAATTCTTTGCGAATTTGCTCGCTAACTGCTTCAATGAAACCTTTGCCCCAATTCTTATTTCGTGTATTCATTGAAATAAAGCGTCCAATTCCATAATAAAGTGCCAACTGCTCTTGGTTTATCGCAGCTAACGCATGCTGTTGACTTTGCAGAATAGCACCCTTAATCGCCTGAACAGCATTGGTCAGTTCGGCATACTCCGTTGTGTTAACTATATCACTCATGTTAATATTCAATTATTTGATTTATCTTGAATAGCCAATATTTGACATTAAATTTAATGAAAAGATTTAATATGCGATCTTAATTGCCCATATATTTTTCTCCTAACCATATAAATAGGCTATTGCCGTTCTCTTTTTGTAGATAAAGGTTCTCCAACACCTTTTGTCTTACTCTGCTCGTCTCATAGGTGTTCAAGCTGAATGCAGGAGCAATGACCAATTCAAGATTATAGAATGTTGCCCAACTTGTTGGAGTGGAACATCGTATCGTTGGGTAGATGCAAGGGTAAGTGTTTCGCTCATATATATTGCTCTGATAGCAGCTCGGAGTGTCGGGGCTATTACCCCGAACAACTCCACCAATTCCATTTCTGACATTCATACATCCATACATCCATACATCCATACATTACTGTTTGGGATATTCACTCTTCCGTTCTAGCTGATTGTTATTATTGCCCGTTTCATACCACCTATTATATAGCAAATCTTTCACAAACACTACTCTCAAACATTGATATATCGTGTTCGAGTTTTGTGCTTGTTACCTTGGCGTAAATCTGTGTTGTAGTAATGTTGGTATGTCCGAGTATCTTGCTTACACTCTCTATCGGCATACCATAGTTCAAGGCTAACACTGCAAATGTGTGCCTACTCTGGTGGAATGAAGTTCGCTTCTCGATACCGCACATTTCGGGTAATGATTAGGCAACCGTTATATTTCATTACCTTGCGTTTCTTTGCTAAATTGCCATCGTTACTATTTCTGAGGTTTTCTGTTTAATGCGTTATGGCTCAGTTCAAAACGCAGAAATTTACATTTTTTGCTCCGAGAACCGTATTTTTTAAATAAAAATGCTATCATTTTGGGTGGTAATGCTCCGAAATGGAGGGCGTTTTGCTGGGTGGGTATGCTCCGAATTCACCATATGGATAAGATTTAGGATCTGGAAAGGTCACTGTTTCATGCAAATATGGATAAGGATAGTGCTGCAATGGAAATGACAGAAAAAATATCAGATATAGAGATAAAATTTCTTTTTATGGATCATGCGATATAGAGACTGTTCTTAAACATTTAAGATAAATTGCTTGTAATCAATATTATATAGCCATGTTTAACATGTGAGAATCAAATAGTAATAAAATATGGAAGTAATATGCAGATTGTCAATGAGTTATATAGTTATGCTATGGGCTGTTAGATAAATAAATCTAATAGCCTATTTAATTATCAGTAAATCAGTAACATATCCATATGTTTTGTTAGAGTAATATGTGTGAATTGAGATGCGCAAATCTATTGTAGTGCTATAATTTTGCAACAAAGAAATAATTAGTGTTATGACAAGATTTGGTTTTAATGGAATAATCCTATTAGTTATGGGGTTATTTTTAACGAGTACTCTATTTTCAAAGCAAGTTTCTATTCCAGATGAAACAATGCCAGATTATTATGTAGGAATTGAAATTAAAGAGGAGACACAGACAAATCCCCATAGGAGCCTGATTCCGGAGATAGTAGCTTATTACTATATGAAAGAAGTAGTGCTGGAAATGAATGTCCCTTTAGATGATTTGACTGTTGAAATTATAAATACAAGCAATGGGAGGATGAAAGTGGAGTGCCTGGATTCGCAAGATTATACTTCATCAATTAATATTAGCGAAATGGGAACTGGAAGTTATGTGATATACATAACAATAAACAGTAATTTAAGATTCTTTGGAGCTTTGGAGCTATACTAATCTGTTGTAAAATCATAGCGTTGTGATATTCACTAACCTTAAACATCGAAAATTATGAAACGAGTAATTTTTCTCTTATCGATTTTAGGAGCATTGCTGGCGGAGTCCTGCAATACTCAAAAGTCCTTGAATGATGTACAAGTTCAGATTCCTTTTGAAGAACATGTTCCTTATTCATTTGAGCATTTGACAGATCCTGCAGTTTGGATAACGTTCAATACAACAGCAGAAATGAAGGAGGCTTGTCAGTTGCCTGAGGTTTGGCTTAAGAATATGACGACTGAAAATCTTATTATTACCTGTATGAATTACCCTCTATTGCTTAATTATGGAGTATACCAAAATAATATGGATGGAGTAAAAGCCGTTGTAAATGGATTTAATGGATTTCAGGAATTAAGCAGACGTGCAGATGCTCCGGAAAAGTTGATGTCATTTTATAAGAATTTGCAACTTCAAGATTCATTCGATGCTTTACGAGAAAAAGCTTTTATAGAACACAACTCAATTTTTAAAATAGGTTTTCTGGAGCTTTATTTTGCAGCAGGGTATATTCCAAGCCTATTTGAGGATGATATTTGTGAAATTTTAAAAGAGGATGTGGAAAGAAAGTTGGAGGAAAAACTTAAGAAGAGTAATGTTTATTCACTTAATGCAATTAATTCATCGTTAGTGGTAAATTCTGCTATAAAAGTTAATAGCGGTAATCATAGCTTTTCACAGGTAGAAATAGATGAATTAGATGAATTTGTAAAAGGCGGAGGTAGTATGTCGCCTGAAAAGTTATCAAATATTTCTAAAATTTTATTTAAATGACTATGTTAAGATATATCATAATGATAGTTGCCCTTATTTGGTCAATTAAATTATCAGGGCAAACGTATACTATTTACACGCCACTTGGAAATGTAATTGAGTGCAGCGCAAGAGCGGAATTTTCTCAATCTGAGATAGTACAACTTAATGATTACTATGCTACAGCATACCCAAGGGCAGTTATGCTCTCAAATTCAACTAATATGTATAATGGAAATGGGTATGCCTGGGCTATGCAAAGAGGTTATGATACTTGCTGGATTAATACCTATAATAAGAATGGAGGTCAAAATATACAAAAATTTTATACTAATGATTTATATACAGAAATTGCTAATACTAATCTTCAGAGTATAGCACATGTAATTTATTACTATAAAGCTGGTCATGCTGCTATTTATAATCCTTCTATTCCTGGATTATATCAGTCAAAATGGGATCATGGTCCTCTTATGCGCCATGAGCCTGGGTATGGCCCATTTTCTGATATGGATGATAGAAAATATTATAGAGTTTTAGGCTATTATTTAACATTACATGGTGACTTTGAGACATATGTAGGAGTATCTAATACTTATAGCGCACCTATTCCAGGGAATAGCAATTATATTAGATATGTTTGGCATATATATGACCATAAAGGAAATGATGCAGGATATTCAATATCCAGTAGCGCAAATGTTGCTACGGTAACGTTTACATCAGTTGGCGTGTATCAATTGGTATGTGAATACTATTCAACTGTAACTGGAGAGAAATTGGGTGAAGGTTTTTTGGAAGTTTTTGTGGACTTGTAAAAATATTATATGAGAATAATGTTTAGATATTTGGCTCTTTTACTGCCTCTTGTAATGGGTGTCTCATGTGTTGAGGATATAAGCCTTGACACAGGAGAGAAGAGTCTTGTAACGGTAAATTGTATACTTGGGAATGACAGTATACAGAAATTGTACCTAAGTTATAGTCATCCTACAGATGCAGCTGGTATTATGCCTATAACCGATGCAAAGGCAACCCTTTATTGTGGAAGTGAAATAGTAGGAGAGTTTGAGTATGTAAGCGGTGGCGAGTACAGGTTAGAATACTTTCCGGAATATGGTAGTGAGTATATGTTGGAGGTGATAGTTGATAATGAGAAAAAAGTATTAGCAAGCACTACTTTTCCTAAGAGACATGAAGTTAAAAGTATAGAGCATTATCCTGGTTCAGTATTGGTACATAATGTGAACGATCGAAAAATTTTTCCTAGACTTCCTTGGCAGAATATTTGGATTGGTATAGGTCTGGATATAAGAAGTGAGCAGGATTGTCTGTTGTGGATATATGTACTTAGGAGCAATGATGAAAACAATAAACGTGAAATGGCTAAATTCCTTGCCAGTGATCATAAGAAATTAGATTTATTTAACATAAGTGATTCCACTATACGAAACTATAGGGTGCTTGAAAATGGCTTGCGACATCCTGATATAATAATGTCTGGATGGGAGATGTGCTCAATACAGGATTGGCAGAAACTAGAGACTCGTACCGATTATCCTTTCCATCATGGTTACTTAAGAATAGAACATCCTGCATTTTATGTGCAATATCTGGATTATATAAGATATGATAAAATCTATAATCCAGGTGTTGCTATTGATAGTACCCATATGTTCCGTATAGCCGGTACTTTTGATAAGAAGCATGCAGATTTGGTTACAATGAATGTTTCTGCGGAGTATGATAAATATTTGCGTACCTACATACAACAGTCTATAAACAAGATGGAAGATGACTTTACATATATCTATAAAACTGATAATGTATACACCAATATAAAGAATGGAACTGGTATATTTGGTGCGGCATATACAGTAGAAGTAAAGGATTTTTCAAAGCATTTATGATGAGAACATTTTTTACAATAATATTGTTCGTCCTTTCTGTTGCTGAGGGGTATGGACAGGAGATTATGCGGGATACGCTCAGCCCAATAACCGTTACTGCTGGGAAAGTGCATAAGAATACAGTCTTTAAAGTTACAGATTATGACCTTAAGGTTACGTTATCTCCACTAGGTGAGCCTGATGCAATAAAATATATACAGACTCTCCCTGGAGTGGCATCAGGCATTGAGGGGAGTTCTGCGATTTATGTGAGGGGTGGCAATATGGGAAACAATCTTATCTCATTGGACGGTATTCCTATATATGGTTCCAGTCATTTGTTGGGAATGGCCTCTGTGTTCCCGTCTTCAATGGTAGATAAAACAGAATTTTTTGTTGGAGGTTTTACTTCTGAGGATGCAAATTTTTCTGCCTCACATATAAAACTGCACAGCAAGGAGGGGAGTTTTACAGACACAACCATATCCTTTTCTGTAAGCAATTTCCTTGTAAGTGGAGATGTGAGTATGCCATTGGGAAAGAATAAAATGTCTCTTATTGCATCTGCCAGATATTCACCGCTTGGCCTTGAGTATAAAATGATAAAGCCTTATATAAGCAAGAGTGCCGATTTTCCCGACAATGTATCAACTGGGGTGTATGATGTGTTTGCCCGCCTTACCTATCTGGTCAAGTCAAACCATAAGTTAAGTCTTACCGCATTCCATAGCAATGATATGTATGATTACACTTTGGTAGGCAAGTCGTATGATTATATGCAATGGGGTAACATTATTGTTAACGGCATATGGGATTACAGGATAAATGATGGGATGTTCCTTAAGACAAATCTGGCGTTCAATAATTTCAGTTCTTCCCAACAGCAGCAGAAGAAGACACACTCAGAGTCTATAAACAGTACCATGATGGCTGTAAATTCCCGTATGCGTGAGTTTCAGTTCTCATCTATGGCATCAATAGATAAAGAAAATAAGGATTATCAGTTTGGATTGAGTGTAAAGTCTACGATGTTCAACCCCGGTTCCTATACACAAACCGAGATTATTGAATTTGAATCTGGCAACAAATTCAGCAATGATATGGTAATGGACAATAAAAGCAACAGTATATTGTCGGCACTTAATGCACAAGCTGAATATACACAGAAGGATAAATGGTTGGCCAGGGTTGCTTTAAGAGTCAACTGGTTCAATAATGAAAAATATAATTCCATAGATCCGGAAGTGAGATTGTTTGGTATGTATACTTTTGTCCCCGGGTGGGGTGTAGAGGTTACGGCAGATTATCTTACCCAGTATTATCATACGCTGGAGGGTATCCCTGCCGGGTGGTCATTGGATATGATTGTTCCGTCTGACAAGAAGAATAAGCCGGAAAAATCATTGCAGCTATATGCAGGTACATTTGCAAATGCCGGAAAGATGAGATTCAGTATAGGTGGCTTTTACAAAATAATGGATAATCTTGTCTATTTTACAGATGCCTCTAACTTTTTCAATTCATCACTAACAGAGTGGCAAGACCATATTCACATTGGCAAAGGTACATCCTATGGCGTTGAGTTCCTTGCAGAAAAAAGCGGAAAGCGCTTAACTGGCAGAATGGCTTATACTTTATCCAAAACAGACAGGGTATACCCGGATATAAATTACGGGAAACCCATTCCGTTCAAATTTGACAGAACTCATATACTCAATGCCAACTTAACTTTCATCATGCAGAAGAGGGAGAGGCTGGAACATGGTATTACTGGAACTTTCATACTTACTTCCGGCCATTTCGAAACCTTGCGCTCTTCTGTTTATGAGGCAATTCTTCCTGGGTTTGAGCATTTCAGTCCAGATCTGTTTGGTATGTTGGACGGTACTGGCGATTACTATTCACACCCAAACAATTACAGGATGCCTACTTATATGAGGGCAGATTTTGGGTATTACATGAATATAAAGAGTGCAAAAACAAGTCATTCCCTCAATGTAGGCGTATATAACCTGACCAACCGTCATAACGCATACTCTCTATTCTGGGATGCAGATAATGTTACATGGAAGAAGTTGAGTATTTGGCCTATAATGCCAAATTTCCACTATAGGATAAGTTTTTGAAGTGTTCCCCTCAGGATATGCCGTTTCCCCGGAGGGCCGGCAAGACGTTCAATGGTGAATCCGGCATTTCTGAGGGACTGTTTTACAGTCCCTTTGCTGCAGTATGTGAGAAGCATTGTGCCGGATACACACCCTGTTGCAATGGAACGGAAGATTCCTCCATCCCACAGTTCTGGCTGTGTAGCCGGTGAAAATGTGTCATACAGCACAAGTGCCGGATTATCTGGGTATTTCGTTTCTTTATAGTATTCCGGAGATAGCCCGGTTATGTCTGCACAGGATTTGTGTAGAATAAATGAACTGTTTCCGATGGAAATATTTTCTTCCCATGGGCAACTGTGCATCTGATTGAAGATTTCTGCAAGTTTGTCGGGAGAGGAACCTGTGTGCTGTGCAATCACTTTGTTGTAGTTGAATTGTTCGATTTCCAGCAATTGTATGGGATATTTCTCTATTCCATAGTAGCATATGCGTGGAAAAGGGAGGTCCTGCAGCCGTCGCTGTTGTTGCCATACCCATGCAAGGATGCAGTTGAGACCTGTGCCGAATCCTATATCAAAGATGTTCAGGCACCCGGAAGCCGCAGCGGTTCTACAGATAACCGTTGAGAAAAGATGCTCCAGCCCGTTTTGGATGTAAATGTGTTGTGCCTCGGTGTATGCTCCGTTACGTGAATGGTATGTTTCTTTGAAATGTGCCAGTTGCAGAGTGGTGCTTCCGTCTCCGCTTGTTATTAAGTCATGTTCCATTTGTTTGCCTTTGTGGGGAGATGTTCTGCTTGTTTGCAATGCAAAATTAGGTATAATTGTTTAGAATTGCTATATTTGCAGGTTATTGGCACTATGTGTATTTGTGCCAAAATATGAAAATGATTATAAAAATTGATGAGAAGATAAAGATATGGGATTTTCAGATTTGTTAAAGAAGATGTTCGGCTCAAAGGCTGACCGTGATTTGAAGGGAATCAGACCAATTTTGGACAAGGCATTGGCTGCTTATGAGAAGGTTGAGAAGATGTCGGATGACCAGCTCAGGGCAGAGGCCCAGCGCATAAGGAAGGTTATTGCAGACCGTATTGCTGCTGATGAGGCAAAGAAGAAGGAATTTAGGGGCAAACTGGAGGATATGACACTTTCTCCCGACGAGAAGGAACGTATAGCCACCGAGGTGGACAAGCTTACCAAGAAGATTGATGAGCAGATTGAGGTGGTGCTTATGGAGGTGCTTCCTGAGGCGTTTGCCATCATGAGGTCAACAGCAAGAAGGTTCAAGGAGAATGCGACAATAAAGGTACTTGCAACTGATGCAGACCGTGAGTTGAGTACAAAGGCAGATTTTGTTACCATAGATGGAGATTATGCCATCTGGAAAAATACCTGGCTGGCTGGAGGAAACCCCATTACATGGGATATGGTCCACTATGAGGTGCAGCTGATTGGAGGTATTGTACTGCATCAGGGAAAGATTGCCGAGATGGCAACCGGTGAGGGTAAGACACTCGTGGCTACTTTGCCTGTGTTCTTGAATGCATTGGCCGGAAAAGGTGTTCATGTTGTAACTGTGAACGACTATCTTTCAAAACGTGACTCCGAGTGGATGGGCCCCCTTTACCAGTTCCATGGCCTTAAGGTTGACTGTATAGACAAGCACCAGCCCAACTCAGATGCCCGCAAGAAGGCATATAGGGCAGATATTACATTCGGTACCAACAATGAGTTCGGTTTTGATTACCTGAGGGACAATATGGCAGTATCTCCTGAGGATCTTGTACAGAAAAAACATCACTATGCAATTGTGGATGAGGTTGACTCAGTGTTGATTGATGATGCCAGAACACCTCTTATCATTTCCGGTCCTGTCCCAAAAGGGGAGGACCAGCAGTTTATGGAGTTCAAGCCGTTTGTGGAGAGACTTTATACACAGCAGCGTTCCAATGTTACCCAATTGCTCAATGAGGCAAAGAGACTCATTGCTGCAGGTGACAAGGAGAACGGTGGAAAGCTTCTGTTGAGGGCATTCAAAGGATTGCCTAAATACAACCCTCTAATCAAATATTTGAGTGAACCTGGAATCAAGCAGCTCCTGCTGAATACAGAGAACTTCTACATGCAGGACAACAATAAGCAGATGCACATCATTACAGATGAACTTCTGTTTGTAATTGATGAGAAGCAGCGTTCTGTGGAACTTACCGAGAAGGGACATGAGTTCATTGCAAGGGGAACAAATGACAACAAATTCTTTGTTCTTCCCGATGTGGGTGCAGAGATATCAGAACTGGAGAAGATGGGACTTGCTCCTGAGGAGAAATTTAGGAAGAAGGATGAAATTCTGGCTGACTATGCATTGAAATCTGAGCGTGTACACACTGTAAACCAGTTGTTGAAGGCATACACAATGTTTGAGAAGGATGTTGAGTATGTGATAATGGACAACAAGGTTAAGATTGTGGATGAGCAGACAGGCCGTATTCTTGACGGCAGAAGATATTCTGACGGCCTTCATCAGGCAATTGAGGCAAAGGAGAATGTGAAGGTTGAGGCTGCTACCCAGACTTTTGCAACCATTACTCTGCAGAACTACTTCAGGATGTACCACAAACTTGCAGGTATGACCGGTACAGCGGAGACAGAGGCAGGTGAGTTCTGGTCAATATACAAGCTTGATGTGGTTACTATCCCTACCAACAAGCCTGTATTGAGAATAGATGAGAATGATCTTGTTTATAGGACAAAGAAAGAGAAATACAATGCTGTAATAGACAAGATTGTTGAACTTAAAGGGGCTGGAAGGCCTGTGCTTGTTGGTACAACATCTGTGGAAATTTCTGAGTTGCTCAGCAGAATGCTCAAGCTCAGGGGTATCAAACATAATGTATTGAATGCAAAACAGCATGCTTCTGAGGCTCAGGTTGTAGCGGAAGCAGGACAGCCTGGGGCAGTTACAATTGCAACCAATATGGCGGGCCGTGGTACAGATATCAAACTTGGAACAGGTGTGAAAGAGGCAGGCGGATTGGCTATTATAGGTACAGAGAGACATGACAGCCGCCGTGTTGACCGCCAGTTGCGTGGTAGATCCGGACGACAGGGTGATCCGGGTTCTTCTGCATTCTATGTATCGTTGGAAGATGACCTCATGCGTCTGTTCGGTGCAGAGAAGATTACCAAGATTGTGGACCGTATTGGTATCCAGGAGGGGGAGGTACTCCAGCACTCTATGCTTTCAAGTTCTATTGAACGTGCACAGAAGAAGGTGGAGGAGAACAACTTCGGTATCCGTAAGAGACTTCTTGAGTATGATGATGTAATGAACTCCCAGAGGGAGGTTATCTACAACAAGAGGAGGAATGCCCTTTATGGTGAGCGTATAGAGGTGGATGTGAAGAATATGATAGGTGACTATGCAGATATCCTCGCCCAGTCAAAAGATAACTATGATTACGAAGGGTTTTCATTTGAACTTATGAGACAGCTCTCCATTGAGCCTTCATTTGATGAGGCATATTTCAAGAAGGCATCTGCAGATGATTTGTCGGAGAAGATTGCAGAATCAATCAGGGAGGTTATTGCCAGAAAGACAGATGTTATGGTCAAGCAGGTATGGCCTATCATAGATCAAATTTATACTACACAGGGTGTTACTTATGAGAATATTGCAATTCCTGTATCTGATGGTGCAAAGATCATGCAGTTGATGATAAACCTCAAGAAGGCTTATGAAAACAAGGGGATGGAACTGTACAGGGCATTGGCCAAATCTGTTACTCTGGTATTGATTGACGAGTACTGGAAGGAGCATCTGAGGGAGATGGATGATTTGAAGCAATCTGTACAGAATGCGACATACGAGCAGAAGGATCCGCTCCTTATCTACAAGTTTGAGAGTTTCAACCTGTTCAAGGGTATCCTTGAGAAGATAAGCAGAGATGTACTTGCATTTATGACAAGGGCACACATTCCGTTGCGTGGCAGCAATGAGGAGATTCCGGTAAGGGAACAGCACCAGAGAAGACGTACAGATCTTACAAATATGCGTACAAGCCGCAATGACCTTGTTACCAATGGCGGCGAACCAAAGTCAAATGCTCCTGTACATGTAGAGAAGAAGGTTGGCAGAAACGACCCTTGTCCTTGCGGAAGCGGCAAGAAATACAAGAACTGCCATGGTAAGGAGAACTAATAACTTTTGATACAATATGGAAAACACTTTTGATGTAGTAGTAATTGGCGCAGGTCCTGGCGGTTATGTAGCTGCCATAAGAGCGTCCCAGTTGGGTTTCAATACAGCTGTAATTGAGAAGGCTGAATTGGGAGGAGTATGTCTCAATTGGGGATGTATCCCTACAAAGGCTCTTCTTAAGAGTGCACAGGTATACAACTATACCAGGCATCTTGCAGATTATGGCGTTGAACTCAGGAATGCAGACGGTACCCTTTTAGAGGAGGGAGCTGTTGTTTCTTACGCCGATATAAAAAAAGTGGTTGAGAGGGAGAGAGGAGTTTCTGCCCAGATGAGCAAAGGTATAGAGTTTCTTTTCAAGAAAAACAAGATAACAGTAATAAAGGGTGCTGCAAAAATATTGTCGGGAAGCAAAGTGGAAGTTACCCCTGTAGAGGAGGGGGCCCCGTTTGAGGTTGCAGCGAAACATATAATTGTAGCAACAGGTTCAAGGCCAAACTCCTTGCCTTTTGCCCCAATTGATGGGGAGAAGATTATCTCTTATCGTCAGGCATTGGTCCCTGACACTCTTCCAAAGAGTATGGCAATCATAGGCTCAGGTGCAATTGGCAGTGAGTTCACTTATTTCTACCGCTCTATGGGTGTGGATGTAACCCTTATTGAGTTTATGGACCAGATTGTACCTCTTGAGGATAAGGATGTGGCAGACCAGTTGAGCCGCAGTTTCAGGAAAATGGGGATAAAGGTTATGGTATCCAGTGGTGTAAAGGCAATTGATACCACTGGAGATCTTTGCAAACTTACAGTTGAGACCAAGAAAGGTATGGTTGAACTGGAGGTTGAGAGGGTGCTTTCTGCAGTGGGCGTAATTCCTAATACCAATGGTATTGGCCTTGAGGAATTGGGCGTAGAGATGAACAGAGGCAAGATAGTGGTTGATGATTTCTACCGCACAAATGTGCCCGGCATTTATGCAATTGGAGATGTAATTGCAACTCCTGCACTGGCTCATGTGGCATCTGCAGAGGGTATTGCCTGTGTGGAGAAGATTGCCGGTATGGATGTTGCTCCGGTAGATTACAGCAACATTCCAGGTGCTACTTATACCTCACCGGAGATTGCATCTGTGGGGCTTACAGAGAAGAAGGTGAAGGAGATGGGCATTGAGTACAAGGTTGGCAAGTTCCCGTTCACCGCAAGCGGCAAGGCAACTACAGCAGGAGAGAAGGACGGCTTTGTAAAACTGATCATTGATGCTGCAACTGACAAGATTCTTGGTGCGCACCTCATTGGTGCAAATGTTACTGAGATGTTGTCTGGTATAGTACTTGCAAGGAATATAGGAGCTACCGCAAAAGACATAATAAAGACAATCCACCCTCATCCAACAATGAGTGAGGCAATTATGGAGGCGGCAGCTGCAGCGCACGGAGAGGTTATACACATGTAGTATCTTCCCGACAAACGATTAAACACTGATTATTATGGCACGAAATGAAGTTCCACAGATAAATGAGGTCAGCAGAATCTCATCAGGTACCGAGGTGAAAGGTTCCCTTATATCGCAATCGGATATTAGGGTTGATGGGGTTTTCGAGGGAGACCTCATTACCAGCGGAAAGCTGGTGATAGGTGAAAGTTCCGTCATAAGAGGGAATGTAATGTGTGCCAGCGCAGATATCTGGGGAAAAATGGAAGGCGAACTTACCGTAGGGGATAATGTAACCTTCAAGTCCAACTCTTCATTTGCAGGAAATCTAAAGACAGTAAGGATATGCATTGAGATGGGGGCAGATTTCTCAGGTTCATGTCAGATTATAAATGAGGCTGAGTTCAAGACAATCTCTGCCGAGTATTTTCATTAAAAAAGAGAGGTTCTAGAACCTCTCTTTTATGTTATATGTATTTCTTTCCTGGGCATTGCGGGAGACGAGTTCCGCAATAAAACCGGTAAGGAAGAGCTGCACTCCAATTATGAGGGCTACAAGAGCCAGGTAGAATAGCGGCTGATCTGTAACTGCCCTGAACTTGAGCCCCTGGGCCTGAGCCAGGAGTTTCTCAACAATTATCCAAATTGAAATTCCGGCTCCAACAAGGAAGGTAAATGTTCCTACAAGCCCAAAGAAGTGCATCGGCTTTTTGCCGAAACGGGAAAGGAACCACAGGCTTATGAGGTCAAGGAATCCGTTTACAAATCTCTCCATTCCAAATTTGCTCACACCGTATTTGCGTGCCTGGTGCTGCACAACCTTTTCCCCTATATTGGCGAAACCGGCATTTTTAGCAAGGTAAGGGATATATCGGTGCATCTCTCCGTAAACCTCAATGTTCTTTACTACAATGTTGCGGTAGGCCTTGAGTCCGCAGTTCATGTCGTGCAGCTTTATTCCTGTAACCTTGCGGGCAGTTGCGTTGTAAAGTTTTGAAGGGAGGTTCTTGGTGAGTTTGCTGTCGTAGCGTTTCTTCTTCCATCCGCTTACAAGGTCGTACCCATCCTTCATTATCATATCGTACAGGGCAGGAATCTCGTTGGGATTGTCCTGAAGGTCTGCATCCATGGTTATTACAACCTCTCCGTCAGCCTCCTCAAAACCGTGGTAAAGGGCTGCTGATTTGCCGTAGTTCTTCCTGAAGCAGATACCCTTTATATGAGGGTTGGCCTTTGCCATCTCCTTTATAAGTTCCCATGATCCGTCTGTACTGCCGTCATTTACCATTATGATATTATAGGTAAGTCCGGTAGGGGCAATAGCCTCTCCAATCCCTTTTACAAGTTCCTGGAGGGACTCTCTCTCGTTATATAGTGATACTACAACTGAAATATCCATTACTTTATCATTTTCTTCCCGACAGATTTGTCGGGAAGATGGTTATTCATTTTCCAAGTTCCCGAAAGGGTTCTCCTTTTTTGTAAAGTTTGCAGTAATTGCAGATGCAACTGCGCCAAAGGCTGCATAATAGAACAGGCTTATAAAAAGGGTAAACCTGCCGTAGTTGGCCATAAGCATTTCAAGTGCATTTTCTGTTGTGGAATTAAGGGAGCCCTGGGCAGCCATTGTTTCTTTGGTAACAGCAAAAGCCTCATCTATCTGCTCCGGAAAAAGCCACTCCACCTGCGCATAGCCGAAACAGGCGCAAACGATTGAGGAGAAAATGCATACTATAAAACCATAGTTGAAACTCTGTCCGTATGAAATTGTGTCAGACTTGTCTGACCATTTTTTCATGAAGTACCACAACAGGTACAGGCAGCCTGCGAATTTTGCAATCCATATAATTGATCTTACAAGGAAACCTTCCGGCTGCAGCACTGAGAGTACAAGGGTATATATTACCGTTACAATTGACAAGTACAGTCCGTCCATTGCGGCGCAACTCCATTTGTTTTCCTGGTCCATAGTTTGTCTGTTTATATATTGTTGATATATATGGTGGTTTATGGGAACAAAGATAATAAAAATTTATACCTTTGCAGGTTGTAATACGAAAATAAACCATGCGTGTGTTGTAAGCACGCTGTAAATTATAATATAAGATATGATAAATGTAACATTTCCGGATGGAAGCGTACGCCAGTACAATGAAGGTGTAACTGGTTTGGAGATTGCCCAGGGCATAAGCTCAAGATTGGCACAGGAGGTCTTGGCAGTAAGTGTAAATGACAAGGTATTTGACCTGCTCAGACCCATTAACGAGGATTGTACAATCAAATTGCACAAATGGGAAGACCAGGAGGCCAAGCAGACGTTCTGGCACTCATCTTCACACCTTATGGCAGAGGCTTTGCAGAGCCTTTTCCCAGGCATAAAATTTGGTATAGGACCTTCTATTGAGACCGGTTTCTATTATGATGTTGACCTTGGAGAGAGAACTATTACCGAGGCTGACCTCAAGAAGATTGAGGAGAAGATGATTGAACTTGCCCGCCAAAAGGAGACCTTCGTAAGAAGGGACATTACCAAGGCTGAGGCAATGGCTACATATACTGAGAAAGGTGACGAGTACAAATGTGACCTCATTAAGGATCTTGAGGATGGTACCATCACTTTCTATACAAACGGAAGTTTTACAGACCTTTGCCGCGGACCGCACATTGTAGATACGTCAGTAATTAAGGCTGTGAAACTTACCTCAATTGCAGGAGCTTACTGGAGAGGTAATGAGAACAACAAGATGCTTACCCGTATCTACGGTGTAACATTCCCTAAGAAATCCATGTTGGACGAGTATCTTCAGATGCTTGAGGAGGCAAAGAAACGCGACCACAGAAAACTTGGCAAGGAGCTTGAACTGTTTGCATTCTCGCAGAGGGTTGGTGCAGGTCTTCCTTTGTGGTTGCCAAGAGGTGCCGCTTTGCGTGAGAAATTGGAGAACTTCCTCAAACAGGTTCAGAAACAGCATGGCTACCTTCCTGTAATCACTCCGCACATTGGAAATAAGGAATTGTATGTAACTTCTGGCCACTATGCAAAATACGGCGCAGATTCATTCAGGCCAATTACAACTCCGCAGGAGGGAGAGGAGTTCCTTCTCAAACCTATGAACTGCCCTCATCACTGTGAGATATACAAGACAAAACCACGCTCTTACAAGGATCTTCCTTTGAGATTTGCAGAGTTCGGTACAGTATACCGTTATGAGCAGAGCGGTGAGTTGCACGGTCTTACAAGGGTAAGGGGCTTTACTCAGGATGATGCGCACCTGTTTGTACGTCCTGACCAGTTGAAGGACGAGTTCTGCAAGGTAATTGACATTGTGCTTTATATCTTCAAGACTCTCAAGTTTGAGAACTATACTGCACAGGTGTCTTTGCGTGACAAGGTGAACCGTGACAAGTATATCGGATCAGAGGAGAACTGGGAGAAGGCAGAGAATGCAATCATTGAGGCAGCACAGGAGAAAGGTCTCAATACTGTAGTTGAGTACGGTGAGGCTGCATTCTATGGTCCTAAACTCGACTTCATGGTTAAAGATGCAATTGGAAGGAAATGGCAGTTGGGTACAATCCAGGTTGACTACA
>SUYX01000003.1 GCA_015060225.1 Bacteroidales bacterium
CGGCCAGGGGCAGATATAGCTGCTTTCTCCAAATATGTGAAGGAACTGGTACAGGAGTTTGCTCCGGGAGCCGACGAACCGGAGGTTGAGTTCTTTGATCAGGCAATAGGAAACCTCTATAATTCCATAAAAAAGTCTGCCGTTACCATTGCACTTTTTGCTCTGTTGGCAGTAGTTATAGCCCTTATGGGAGTATTTGGAATTGTGATGTTTGAAACTCAGCACCGCCGCAGTGAGATTGCCATCCGCAAGGTTTATGGTGCCGAGCCGGTGCAGCTTGTGGGGATGCTCAACAACCGCTATGTGCTTACAGTCATTGTATGTTTCATCATTGCCGCCCCTGTTGCATGGATTGTTGTTTCCCGATGGCTGGAGCAGTTTGCCAACCGCATTGCAATGCCTTGGTGGATCTTCCTGGCTTCACTGGCCGCAGTACTCGCGGTAACCATTGGCCTGGTAACCCTCCGCTCCTGGAGAGCCGCACGTGAAAATCCGGCGGAGGTAGTGAGGCAGTAAATGCTGTGAGATGGAATCAATTAGGTTAAAATAGGGTAAATTTTTAAAAATTTACCCTGTGTTTTGCAGATATTTGTTAGATTTGTGGAGAAAGAGAGGTGGTTGGGGCATAATCATAAATTTTAAAATAATATTGTGATATGCCGGAAATAAGCAAGTTTTATGGCCAATTGCCAGGTAGGGCTCTGGCTTTAATTACGGAATGGATGATCTGCCATAAAGATGAATTATTGGAAAATTGGGAGCTGTTGAAAAATGGTGAACAGTTCAAGAAAATAAAACCTCTTGAATGATGAAACTGATTTGGGTAACTGACGCCAAAGTTTGCAACGGATATGAGTTGCTGGTTACTTTCAACGATGGATGCAGGAACATTTTTGATTGCAGAATATTATTGGAAGGAGGTAATGCTTTGTATGAGCCGTTACAGGATGCAAAGGCTTTCAAAGAAATTGCCCTTGACGGATGGACCGTTACCTGGAAAGATGGTACAATTGATGTGGCACCGGAGTTCTTATATGAAAAAGGGATTCCGGTTGAATGACTTTCAAAAGACAATGGCAACAAAGACTAAAGGGAAAATATTGGTTGTTGATGACAATGCAGGGATAAGGGGGGCACTGAAGGTGCTGCTCCCTTTGCATTTTGAGCAGGTGGAACTGATTGCCTCGCCTAAGGAACTTATGGCAAAGATGAACCAGTTCAGGCCAAATGTGGTGCTGCTGGACATGAATTTCCATACAGATATAAATACCGGGAACGAGGGGCTGTACTGGGTGGCGGAACTCAAGAAGTATTTTCCGCAGACTGAGGTTGTCCTCTTTACAGCGTATGCCGATATCCAGTTGGCGGTGGAGGGGATGAAGCGCGGGGCGTTTGATTTTGTTGTGAAGCCATGGGACAATGCAAAACTTGTGGAGATACTTGCCAAGGCGGTGGAGAAGAACCGCAAGGAGCAGAAGCAGAGTCCCCAGCAGGTTCAGCAACAGGTTCTTCCCGACAAAATGATCTGGGGAGAGTCTCCGCAGATGCAGGCAATACAGAGGACAGTGGAGAAGATTGCCCCTACGGATGCCACAGTACTCATTACCGGAGAGAACGGTACCGGAAAGGATGTCCTTGCAGGGGAGATTCACAGCAGGAGCAGCAGATGCAGCAGGCAGATGGTGAGTGTGGATGTGGGAGCCCTTACCGAGACCCTTTTTGAAAGCGAACTGTTCGGACATGTGAAAGGGGCCTTTACAGATGCCCATGCAGACCATACCGGCAAGTTTGAGCAGGCCAACGGGGGAACCCTCTTTCTGGATGAGATAGGTAATATCCCAATCCATCTGCAGGGAAAACTCTTGAGAGTGCTGCAGAACAGGTGTATTACCAAAGTGGGAGATACCCGTCAGATTCCTATAGATATCCGCCTCATTTGTGCCACCAATATGGATCTGGAGCAGATGATCAGGGACGGCAAGTTCAGGGAAGACCTGTACTACCGCATAAATACCATGCACATTGTATTGCCTTCATTGAGGGAGCGCATGGATGAGATCAAACATCTGGCAGAGCAGTTCATGACAAGATATGCCCAGAAATACGGGAGGAATGTGAAACACATAGACCATCAGGCCCTCTCGGCCCTAAAACTCCACCGCTGGAGGGGAAACATCAGGGAACTCAAGAATGCAATTGAAAAGGCTGTTATTATGAGTGAAGGGGAGACCTTAACCCTGCAGGATCTGCAGATGAGCATTTCTCTTCCCGACAACTCCCCATCTTCCCACAGTCCAATGTCTTTGGGTGTTGGAGCATTACATGCACAAGGAAAAGGGGAACAGGAATATAATGGGGAGACCCTTGAAATGCAGGAGGAGAGGACAATCCGGGCAGCAATGGAGAAATGCGGCGGCAATCTCTCCCTGGTTGCCAAGACCCTCAACATCTCCCGTCCTACATTGTACTCAAAATTGAAAAAATACAACATTTGATTGTCGGGATGCTGAAAATGATTCTCATATTGCTGGTTATTGCGCTGGTGTGCTTCCTGTACACTGTCTATTTGTGGCACAAGACCAATGAGAAACTCACTTTTATGCTGGATTCCCTGGATAATGATGATGTTAATTTCAGGTTCCGGGAGAGGCTTTTCTTCAATGCCTCACTTAACCGTACACTCAACCGCCTCAGGGGGATTTATGAGAAGAGGCAGAATGAACTGCGGGAACAGGAGCAGTATTTTGCCCGTATGCTGGAGAATGTGCAGACCGGAATTGTGGTGGTTGAAGAGTTGCATGGAAGGATTCTTTTCTACAATAATTTTGCAAAGGTGCTGCTGGGAATGGAACAGGTGTCGCACCTGAGACAGATAAAGCGCTTGAATGAGCAGCTTTATGATGCCTTCATTGCAGTAAAGCCGGGAACGAACCTCAAGGCCTCCTACTATAATGAGAGTGCATCTGTAAATATCCTCCTTTCGGCCTCCTATGCATCGCTGAAAGGGAAAGATGTGAAGATAGTGGCAGTGAGCAATATTGACCCGCAGTTGAGCGAGAACCAGGAGGAGAGTTGGAACAAACTCACCAGAGTCCTCACCCACGAGATTATGAACACAATTACCCCAATTGTTTCGCTGAGCGATACCCTTAACCAGTGTGCGGTGGAGGATAAGTTGGATTCCAATTACATCTCCGGGCTGGAGACAATTTCGGCCTCATCCAAAGGGCTGCTCAGTTTTGTGGAGTCTTACAGGAGCCTTACCCGTGTGGCTGCCCCTATCAGAAAATCTTTCCTTGTGAGTGAACTGGTAGAGAGGGTGTTCCAACTTACCGCCCCTTACACTTCAGATGTTGGGATTGGGACAGTTTACATTGAGAAGACCGAGGATGTAATCCTTTGGGCAGATGAGAACCAGATAGCCCAGATACTTATAAACCTTGTGAAGAATGCGGCGCAGGCCGGGGCCACCCGCATTGAGATTTCTGTAGAACTGGATTCACTTGAGAATGTGGTGATTGAGGTCTTCAATAATGGTGCCCCAATTAGCGCAGAAGGGCGCGAAGAGATTTTTGTCCCGTTCTACACCACCAAACAGGAGGGTACCGGCATAGGTCTCTCCCTCTCCCGACAAATCATGCGCCTTCACAACGGCTCCCTTACCCTTTCCCGCAGCGACTCACAGGGCACAGCCTTCAAACTTAAGTTTTCGTGACGTTGTCTTTTTGTGTAACTCGCTGAAAATCAATATTGATTAGATTAAGAGGAAATACCTTTGAAAACTGAATCCCTCCCAACCTTTGGTTTGGGCCCCTCCCGTTCACGGGACCACGGGCGGTCACGGTTTTCAAAGGTATTTTCTCTTAATTTATTGAACCCTGTTTATCAGCGAGTTGTACAAAAAGACAACGTCACAAAAAAGTGCTATATTTGAAGTATGAAAAATTTATATAATCTAATCTGCCTTACAGTTGTGTTTTTTGTGGCGGGATGTGCCAAAAGCAACAGGGGGATTCAGTTGCCGCAGAGTCCCGTGGTGATATTGTTTGAGAATGATGTCCATTGTGCGGTGGAGGGTTATGCAAAGATGGCGGCCCTTAAGGTAGAGGAACAGGCACGTACACCATATGTTACAGTGGTGTCTGCAGGAGATTTTGTGCAGGGAGATGTGATTGGTTCCGTTACGGAAGGGGAATCCATAGTTGGTATAATGAACAGGGTAGGATATGATTTTGTGGCCCCTGGAAACCATGAGTTTGATTTTGGAATGGAGCGGCTGCAGGAGATTGCACGTGATTTGCAGGCAGAAGAGTTATGCGCAAATTTCACCTCAAATAAAACTCAAGAGCCTGTATTCAAGCCATATATTATTGTAGATTATGGGGGTTGCAAAATTGCATTCATAGGATTGATTACCCCATCTACCGCAACATCGGTAATACCAAAGACTTTCCAAGATGGGGAGGGGAATGTTGCCTATGGATTCAATTCCGCCAATCTCTTTACCTGTGCCCAGCAGTGGATAGACAAATCCAGAAGAGATGGGGCAGATTATGTGATAGTGTTGTCCCATCTTGGGGATATCAAGGAGGGGGATTATCCTACATCTGTAGAGTTTATCGGGAATACAATAGGGGTAGATGTGGTGCTGGATGGCCATTCCCACAGTGTTATTCCCGATAGTCTTGTGCTGGATAAGGAGGGGAAACAGGTA
The DNA here is from genome assembly GCA_015060225.1 of Bacteroidales bacterium. Lineage (GTDB taxonomy): Bacteria > Bacteroidota > Bacteroidia > Bacteroidales > UBA932 > Egerieousia. The sequence continues at coordinate 4,715 of SUYX01000003.1, forward strand.
CTGCTCGCCTCCACAGGAACCAGGTTTGAATTTGTGGGGAAGCTGGAACTTTCTGTTGAAGGGAAATTCACTTCTGAACTCCTCCCTGCAGAAACTTTGAAGGATGACCTGGAGATTGCAGCATTTGTAAATGAGTTGAAAGAGGGGGTACTTGCTGCAGGGGATAGGATTGTGGGGTACCTTGAGGAAGATCTTTTTGCACTTGATTCCAATGATAACTGGCTTGTGAGGGACAGGCAGATGCCTATTGGAACTTTTTGTGCTGATGCTTTCCGGGAAGTGCTGGGTACCGATATTGCCATGATAAACGGCGGAGGCATAAGGAACAACCTTTATGCAGGGGATGTTTCCTATAATGATCTCCTTTCTGTATTCCCTTTTGGAAATAATGCCTGCACCGTTTCACTTACAGGTGCGCAACTGGTAGATATACTTGAGGCCTCTGTAAGGTCTCTTCCTCTGCCCAGTGGCAGTTTTATGCAGGTGAGTGGGGTGCGCTACAATTGTGATGCGTCTGTTGCTTCTCCCGTAGAGTTTGATGACAGCGGCCTTTTTGTTGGAGTTCGCCCCGGAGCCCCCCGCAGAGTCTCAGATGTTCAGGTCCTTGACAAAACTTCCGGTAATTATCTCCCGGTTGAACTTTCCCGTACCTACACCCTTGGCGGAATAGACTACAACCTCGCCAACCTTGGCTCCGACGGCATGTTCCGCTACACCACCCTTCTCCATAGCAACCAGGGGCTGGATGTGGATGTTCTAGCCCAGTTTTTGTGACGTTGTCTTTTTGTACAATTGTTTGGGAACCAAACAATTGAAAAATGAGGTGCATCAATTTTTTCAGCACCTCATTTTTTATTTTGCTGATTATCAGCAAAATGTACAAAAAGACAACGTAACAATGTAAAAAAAATTATCACCTGTAAAGTTTCTTTACACTTTTTGTTTTGTAATAAATCATGTAAATAGCAGTAAAACAGTTGTTTATATTCTTTGGCACGGCCGTTGCTCCTGTAATGGCATAGATGTAAAAGTGTAAAGGAATAACTTATGAAACTGAAAAGGGATATTGTTAAAATTCTTTCGTTGGCCCTGGGGCTGGCTGTGGGGGTGGTGCTGATTGCAAAGGTTTGTTTTGAACTCCAGTATGACAGTTTTTTCGAAGACAAGGAGCGGGTATATAAAATCATGACCGGAGTGGTAAGGCATGATGAGGATCCGTTGAATGCAGACCAGATCAGCGGGGCGGTGGCACCTGGGTTCAAGGAGTTTGTGCTGGGAGTGGAAGTGGCAACCAGGGTTACACCGGTATTCAACAACAGCACATACTATACAGAGGATAACAACAAGTTTACTGCAGAGCTCCTGCTTGCCGATACCAGTTTCTTTGACATTTTTACAAGGGAGATATATGCAGGAGATCCACATAAGGTATTCAGTGAGTGGGGAAAAGTTATGGTTTCCCTCTCTTTTGCCCAGAAGCTGGGGGGTACAGAAGAAGTTGTCGGGAAGACTATCTATAATGAATCGCTCCCTAAGGCAAAATTCACCATTGAGGGGGTATATGAAGATTTTCCCAAGAACAGTACTTTTGCAGGGACAGATATCCTGTTGAGTCTCCCTACATATGCCAAAAACAGTACTGAGAACTGGTTGGGAAATGACCGTTACTATGGGTATGTAAAACTGGAACCAGGTGTTGATCCCGACAATCTTGCAGATGCCATACATGCCATGCAGGAGAAGAACCAGCCTCTGGAGGAACTGGAGCAGAGCGGACTGAAATTGTGGTACTGGCTGCAGAGGGCAGACAGGCAGCATCTCCTCTATTCCAGCACCAACAGGAATATGGTAATAATGCTTTCTATTGTAGCTCTTCTCCTTATAGCAGCAGCCTCTGTGAACTATATCCTCAATACCATATCTTCAGTTGTGCAGAGGGCCAAGGAGATAGGGGTAAGGAAATGTTATGGTGCCGGCAGCGGCAGCATTATGGGGCTGATACTCAGGGAGGCAGCAACAAATGTGGCAATATCAGCAGTTCTGGCTATAGGAATGGTTCTGGCAATGGAGAAGATGGTAGAGAGATTGCTCGATGCCTCTCTTGCCTCATTGTTCACCCCAGCCTCTATTGCAAGTGCGGTGGCTGTGTGCGGGATAATGCTGTTGGTATCGGGACTCATCCCTGCAAAAATCTTTATGGGAATTCCGGTCTCAACTGCATTCAGAAACTATCGGGAAACAAAAAGGAGATGGAAACTCATATTCCTTGGGGTGCAGTTCACATTTACAGTGTTTCTGGCGTGTGCAGTTACAATTTTCGGGAAGCAGTACAATATGATGCTCAACGAGGATATGGGGTATGAGTATGACAATCTCCTGGTGGCATACCTGCCGGGGACTCCAACTGAAGATTTCTTTAAGGTACAGGACAAGCTGGCATCAATGCCTGAGGTTGTGGGGTGTGAACTTGTATCGGACATTCCAATGATGGGGTCGTCGGGAAACAATGTGTATCTCCCGGGTGCGGAGAAGGAACTGTTCAATATTTCAGACCAGTACTATTCTACTGTAGGTACTGCTGAACTCCTTGGAATAGAGTTTATTGAAGGTGGGGAGGCACAGACTCCAAAGGAGATTGCCGTAAGCCGCTCATTTGTGGAAAAGATGCAGCAGTTTACAGACTGGAGCGATGGTGCCATTGGAAAGGCGGTGATCATGACCGAGCACAGTGCCCATAAGGATGACATCTATACCATTTGCGGAGTATATGAGGATTACAAGATAGGTGCGCTGGTGTCGGATGACAGGCCAAGTGTGAGGTTTGGTGCGCTGCAGGGAGACAAACATGTCTATTTCAACTATATACTCGTAAAACTTTCCCGCCTGGATGCAAATGCAATTGCCCGTGTGCAGGAGGCAATCAATGAGATACTTCCCGACAAATCCCTTGAGATTGCTTCCTACAGGGAGGGGATGCTGGAGCAGTTCTCAGAAGTAAAGAAAGTGAAGGATTCCATTCTCCTTGGCGGCCTGGTATCCCTGATCATCTCCCTTATGGGACTTATAGGATACATCAAGGATGAAACTTCCCGACGAAGTTCCGAGATGGCCATCCGAAAAATCAACGGTGCCCTCCCGGGGGAAATAATGGGGCTGTTTGTAAAAGGCATTATACCATTGGTGGTTGTGGCTTCCCTTTTGGGCAACATTGCTGCCCACCTTGCCTCCGACATAGCCCTTGAAATGTTTGAGCAGAAAACCCATATAGGCTTATGGATTTATATCATCTGCGACATTACAGTAATACTAATTGTACTCGCAACCGTAATAATTAACAGTATACGCGTCTCGCGGGCCAACCCTGTGGTATCACTCTCTAAAGGCGAATAATAGAAAGTCGGTCCCCGAGTTACTATAAAGTCGGTCCCCGAGTTTATATAAAAAATAGTATCATTAAAATTAAAAAATATTAGTTATGATTAAAGTTACTGATTTAAGCAAGGTTTTTAGAACTGAAGAGATTGAGACAACTGCTCTCAACGGTGTTTCATTTGAGATCAATGAAGGTGAGTTTGTGGCAATTATGGGCCCTTCCGGATGTGGAAAATCTACATTGCTGAATATTATGGGATTGCTGGACAATCCGTCGGGAGGAAGTTACATGCTGCTTGGCAGTGAGGTTGGCCAGTTGAAGGAGAAAGACCGCACCAAGTTCCGCAAGGGCAACATTGGTTTTGTGTTCCAGAGTTTCAATTTGATTGATGAACTCAATGTGTTTGAGAATGTGGAACTTCCGCTGAGGTATCTGAACATCTCCGCAGGGGAGCGCAAACAGAGAGTTACCGAAATTCTCAAGAGGATGGGAATTTCCCACCGTGCAAAACACTTCCCTCAGCAACTTTCGGGAGGTCAGCAGCAGAGGGTAGCCATTGCCCGCGCAGTGGTTTCAAATCCAAAACTTATCCTCGCCGACGAGCCTACAGGTAACCTGGATTCAAAGAACGGCAAGGAGGTTATGGACCTTTTGAGCGAACTGAACGCCGAGGGAACCACCATTGTAATGGTAACCCACTCGCAAAAAGATGCTGCCGTAGCCCAAAGGGTGATCAACCTCTTCGACGGCCAGATAGTTGGGGATGTGAAGAATGAGTTGTAGTTATTTTAACGTTGTCTTTTTGTACAATATGCTGATTTACAATGATATGAAAATTTGTGATTGCTGAGATTGAAAATAATTGATTTTTTAATCTATTGATAATTAAATAGATGTACAAAAAGACAACGTAAAAAAAGAATTTGCTATGAAAAAATTATTCAAAGGCTCGGGGCTCCTTAATTTGTTGGGAATGACGGTGGCGTTTGCGTCGTTGTATATTCTGTTGGTGCAGGTGTATCACGACCTTAGCTATAACAAGGGGATAAAAGATGCCCAGAGGCTGTATATAATGGCGGTCCCAAGTTGGTTTGAGGAGGGGAACCTGCAGGTGAGCATGAACAGGCCTGTTGCCTCAATGATTGCGGGCCAGTCCCCTATGGTGGAGAGTTATGGCGTTGCCAGGATAAATATAGACAATAAGCGTCCGGTGTTTATAGGGGAGGGGGAGAACCAAAAACAGTATTCGGCAGGTATATCTGAATTCACAAGGGGGGCACTGGATGTGTTCGGCTTTACCCCTGTTGCCGGAACATTTGAGGGGATTGAGAAAACAAATGCCGTTGCCATAAGTGAAAAGATGGCCAAAGCGATGGGTGCAGGTGTAGGGGACGCCGTAAGGCTTATATCAGAAACGGGAACCCCATACACCGTGGCGGCAGTTTATGAGGATATGCCTCTGAACAGCGACCTTGGAAATGTAGAGGTCCTTTTCTGTAACCAGCTTGAAACCAGTGGTGTGGACAACTGGAGCGAGTGGGGATACAACAACTTTGTAAAACTCACCTCAGCTGCTGAACTGGAGGCTTTTGAGGAGGGGGCAGTAAAGATAGTGGAGAAGGTCATCAGGGAAGAATTGTTTGCAAAGGCCCCTAAGGGTGAGGAAATTACCGAGGAAGATGTACAGGAATACATCAAAAGGGCAACCCCAAAACTCGTACCATTTGAGGAACTTTATTTTGCACAGAACCTGGATAACCACTCCGGCCGCCAGGGTAACCGCACTACAACCCTTACTCTGCTGGCAGTCGCAATCCTCATTGTAGTAATCACCCTCATCAACTTTGTAAACTTCTTCTTTGCGCAGGTGCCCATGAGGATAAAGAGTGTGAATACCCGCAAGATCCTGGGAAGCAGCCGCAGTGCCCTGGTGGGGCGTCTTATGGTTGAATCGGGCATCCTGGTAGCAATTTCATTGGGTGCAGCAGTGGCAGTGGTACTTCTTTTCAAGAGTTCCACATACGCCAACCTCATAAGCTGTTCACTTGCTTTTCCCGACAATTTTCCTGCAATCCTCATAACCGTTGCAGCTGCGATTGTGATGACAGTGGCATCAAGTGTATATCCTGCACTCTATACCACCTCATTCCCTCCGGCACTTGCAATAAAAGGATCTTTCGGGATGAGTGCAAAAGGGAAAACCTTGAGGTATGTACTCATTGCACTGCAGTTTGTAATTTCCATCTCGTTTGTGATATGTGCAATCTGCATAAAGAGGCAGCACTCATATATGATGAACTATGACATGGGATTCAATAAGGAGTATCTTCTTACAGCAGACCTTCCTATTGACAGTTTTCAGGCAAGGGAGACCATTCAGGGTGAGCTGCTCAAGTCTACATTGATTAAAGATGTTGCCTGGGCTGCAGGTCCGCTGGTAAATACCACCAGAATGAGTTGGGGACGCCCATTCAAGGATGGGCAGATAGGATTTGATTCCTATCCCGTTTCATGGAATTTCCTCCGCTTTATGGGAATTGAGGTGGTTGAAGGAAGGGATTTTACAGAATCTGATGAGGTGAGTGAAAACGGAGTGTTCATCTTCAACCAGGTAGCCAAGAACAAATTTGGCCTCACCCTTGAAGACAGGATAGCAGGACATAAGGGGATGACGGACATTGCCGGCTTCTGTGAAGATTTCCAGTTCCGTCCGCTGCAGTATGAACTTACCCCGTTCGCATTCTACATATTTGGCAAGGAGCCATGGTGGCAGACAACACATCTGTACATAAGATGTGAGGCCGGAGCCAAGGTGAGCGATGTAACCGAAGCACTGCGTGAAACAGTACACAATTATGCTCCCGACTATCCTGTAGAGAAACTCAATGTGAACTTCTTTGACCATGAACTTGGCTACATGTACCAAAAGGAGAAGAACCTTACCACTTTGGTTACACTCTTTACAGTAATGGCAATCATCATCTCCCTTATGGGTGTGTTTGGGCTGGTAATCTTTGAAACCCAGTATCGCCGCAAGGAGATAGGGGTACGCCGTGTACACGGCTCAACAATTGGGGAAATCCTGCAGATGTTCAACCTCAAGTTTGCAAAGCTTCTGCTCATCTGCTTCATTGTGGCAGCCCCATTAAGCTGGTTCATAATTGACTATTACTACAGCACCTTTGCATACAGCGCTCCAATAAGCTTATGGATCTTTGCCCTGGCGTTCTGCATGGTAGAGGTAATTGTATCGGTAGTGGTAACAGCCGGCAGCCTCAAGGCAGCAATGGAAAATCCGGTGAGTTCATTAAAAAGTGAATAATAAATATTTATGAAAAGTTATTTCAGATTCCTTTCCCGCAACAAACTCTACACTGCCATTGAGGTGGTGGGTTTCAGTATTGCCCTGGCGTTTGTGGTGTTCATTGCCACTTTTGTAGCAGGGGAGTTGGGGTATGACAAGAATCTTAAAGGTACGGAGAACATATTTGTAGGTCATGAGGATCACTTCACAATTATGAGTTATACTGTGGGTGATATTGTAAAGGAAACCTGCCCCGAGGTGGAGGAGGTGTGCAGGTTCCTTGCAACCTCTGTAATAGGTGGTGTGGCAATGGAGAAGAGTGTGGGGGAGGAGACAACCCCACAGAATGCAATAATAGCGGATACCTCTTTCTTCAGGTTCTTCACATTTCCGTTTGTGGAGGGGAGAAGGGAGGATGCCCTTTCGCAGCCCGATGCAGTTGTGGTGAGCGAGTCGTTTGCCAACGCACATTGGGGAGAGAAATCTCCAATAGGGGAGAAAGTTCAGATTACCGTAGGAAAAGAGAAAAGGGACCTCTTCATAACAGGTGTATATGAGGATCTCAAAAGGTCGGTTTTCCCTAAGGCGGATATAATCTATGGTATGCACCACATAAAGGATATGTATCCAAATCTCATTAGAGAAGGTAACGGTACGGCAGTGAACTTCTACAGGATAACTGAGGGGGCAGATCTGGAACAGGCGCAGGAGAAGGCCCTTGCTAAACTGAAGGAGACGGATATACTGTATGAGGTTGGTCTTATGAAGAACTTTTATTTCTCCCCGTTCTCAAAGATACATTATGGCATTACCGTGCAGAGTTTTCCGTTTGAGGGTATCATAAACTTCAATTTTGTAATGTTGTTCCTGGCTGCAGGAATACTGCTTCTGGCATTTGCACTCCTCAACTATATCTCCCTCACCGTTGCCCAGATAGGGTTCAGGGCAAATGAGATGGCCACCCGCAGACTCCTGGGAGAGCAGAAATGGGAAATTGCTTCCCGATATATCAAGGAGGCCCTTCTGCTCACAGTATTCTCCTTCGTGTTGGCACTCCTGCTCATAGAGGTATTCGGCCCTGTTGCAAAGGAACTTGTCGGGAAGGAGATTTCCCTTAAAGATAATCTTGGAATATGGGAAATTGTACTTATGGTGGCATTTGTGTTTGGAGTGTCGCTGCTGGCGGGAGTCATTCCTGCCCTGCTTGTGGCAAAATACAAACCAATTGATGTGGTGAAAGGGGAGTATGCCGTGCGGGGAAGGATGGTGCTGGGGAAAGTTTTTATTGGGGTGCAGAATGTTGTGGCAATATCAACCCTGTGCATATCGTTGGCAATGTTCATGCAGTTCCATCACCTTTTGGCGAGGGACAGCGGCTACAATAAAGACAATATCATTGCCCTTGAGGGGGCGCAGAGGGGTGCACATTATTATCCCGACGAACTTCTGCAGTTGCCTTTTGTAGAGGAACTTGGTTGGGTACAGGCATCCCCTGCCCATAGCGACAGGAGTGGTATGGGAATGTTCCATAGAGGAGAAAAGGTGCAGTTGGAGGGGGTATATGGCGACAGCACCGCCTTCAGGATGCTTGGGTTCAATGTGGTTTCCCTGAATGGGGATGTTCACCCTGCAGACGGGACATTATGGCTCACAGAAGGGGCTATGAAGGGGTTGGGGCTTGATTATTCGGATAGGGAAGTGGTATTCGGTTCCGGTGCCAATGATTCCCATGGCATTTGCGGTGTGATACGGGATTTCCAGAAAGGGGACCGTACCATGGAGGATTGTGCCTCTTCAAATATGATTTGGTGGAATATGGAGTATAAAGGTGAGGAATCGTTCCCTTATTTGAGACGCATATTGCTCAAGGTGAGCGGCGATGAGGATGTTGCTGCGGCTGAATTGGAAAAATTCTACCAAAAGCATGACAACGGTATTCATGTATATCCTCTGAACGGGCTTTATAGGGGCTATTTCAACTCCGAGGAGAATAATTTGAAACTGATTACAGCCTTTACCTTACTGGTAATCCTCCTCTCTGCAATGGCTATGCTGGCTATGAGTACCTACTATACCCGTCAGCAGTCGCGCAACTGGTCTGTCCGCAAGGTATTTGGCTGCAGCAGGGGAGAAGTGTTCCTGAATATGGCCATGGGCTTCCTTAAAGTTGTAGCAGTTGCGGCAGTTATTGCTGTTCCTCTGGGCTGGTTTATTGTAGATGGCTGGCTTGCCGGCTACTCCTACAGGATAGAAAACTACTGGTGGCTCTATGCCCTCGCCCTCCTTATGATCTCCCTCGTGGCTGTAGTCTCCATCTCCTGGCAGGCTGTGAGGCTTATGAACTCCAACCCGGTGAAGGAGCTTAAAAATGTTTAGTTACGTTGTCTTTTTGTACAATTGTTTGGTTTCCAAACAATTGTAAAATGAGGTGCATGGATTTTTCCAGCACCTCATTTTTTATTTTGCTGAGAATCAGCAAAATATACAAAAAGACAACGTAAATGAACTATTTGTTCCCCTTTGATGTTATGCTCAAGAGCAGGATAATCTGCTTCTTTAAACAGACAGACTTATGGAAAAGGAGAAAAGCAACCACAACCAGCAGGAGGAGGGACGCCGCACAGCGCTCACCTCATCAAACGGAAGGCCGGTGGCCGACAATCAGAATGTACAGACAGCGGGGCAGCGCGGCCCAATGGTGTTGCAGGACCCGTGGTTCCTGGAGAAACTTGCCCATTTCGACAGGGAGGTGATACCCGAGAGGCGCATGCATGCCAAAGGCTCCGGGGCATACGGTACATTTACGGTAACTCATGATATCACCCAATACACCCGCGCCTCAATCTTCAGCCACATAGGAAAACAGACTGAGTGCTTTGTGAGGTTCTCAACTGTTGCCGGGGAGCGTGGCGCAGCAGATGCGGAGAGGGATATCCGCGGGTTTGCCATGAAATTCTATACCGATACCGGCAACTGGGACCTTGTCGGGAACAACACTCCGGTATTTTTCCTCCGCGATCCGCTCAAATTCCCTGACCTGAACCACGCCATAAAGAGGGATCCGCGCACCAATATGCGTAGTGCCAACAACAACTGGGATTTCTGGACACTCCTTCCGGAGGCCCTCCACCAGGTTACAATTACCATGAGCCCACGCGGAATACCATATTCTTACCGCCACATGCATGGTTTCGGGAGCCACACCTACAGTTTTATAAATGCGGCAAATGTCCGCACTTGGGTGAAATTCCACCTCCGCACCATGCAGGGGATAAAGAACCTTACTGACCAGGAGGCGGCAGCCATCATTGCAAAAGACAGGGAATCACACCAGAGAGACCTCTACGAGAGCATAGAGCGTGGAGATTACCCACGTTGGAAATTCCAGATACAACTTATGACCCAGAAGGAGGCGGAAACCTACCGCATAAACCCTTTCGACCTCACCAAAGTGTGGCCGCACGGAGATTTCCCTCTCCATGATGTAGGAATCCTGGAACTCAACCGTAATCCCGACAACTATTTTGCAGAGGTGGAGCAGGCAGCATTCAATCCTCAGAACATCATAGACGGTATAGGTTTTTCTCCCGACAAGATGCTCCAGGGACGCCTTTTCTCATATGGGGATGCCCAGCGTTACCGCCTTGGGGTAAACCTTGAGCAGATTCCGGTAAACCGTCCACGTTGCCCTGTACACTCATACCATAGGGATGGAGCAATGCGTGTTGACGGCAATTACGGCAGCGCAATAGGATATGAACCAAACAGTTACGGGGAATGGAAAGACAACCCTGAACTGAAGGATCCCCCTTTGAGGGTGACCGGCAGTGCCTGTGCCCACTCATCGGTGAAGAGCGTAGGGGCAGATGTATATAACTACAACGAGAGGGAATACGATGATGATTACTACTCACAACCCGGAGCCCTCTTCCGCCTTATGCCACCTGCAGAACAGCAGCTCCTCTTTGAGAATACCGCCCGGGCAATGGAGGGTTGCGCCGAATTCATTAAGATTCGCCACGCCCGCAACTGCTACAAGGCAGACCCCGCCTACGGCAAAGGTGTAGCAAAGGCACTTGGGGTGGTATTGTGACGTTGTCTTTTTGTACAATTACTTGACAACCAAGTAATTGTACAAACATAATTCTGAAGTTGTTCAGAATTATGTTTTACATATTGCTGATAATCAGCAATATGTACAAAAAGACAACGTAACTCAAAAGGTATAAAAAAAGACTGACTAATCAGTCATTAATATTGACTATTTAGTCAGTCTCTTTAACTGGTGCCCAGAACAAGACTCGAACTTGCACACCGTAACCGGCACCACCCCCTCAAAGTGGCGTGTCTACCAATTTCACCATCTGGGCTCGTTTCGGGTGCAAATATAGCAGTTTTTTTTACCCTTGCAAAAGGTTTTTAAAGAAAATTTGGTTATATTAGCAGACTATAACACTATTTAAAAAGATCCGGCTATGGTAGAACTATACGAAGATAGAATTAACCAGACTGAAGACTTGTTTGATATTGCTGATTTTCTCACAGAAGACCACCAATACAAAAAGACTGTAAAGAAATACATAGATAACCCTTATGATGCAGATATAGAACGTGTAGCCAAAGGGGTGTTTACAGTTGCCGTATCAAAGGCAGACTCCGTTTCACTGGACAAGTTTGATCCTGCAACAGCGGTTACCAGGGCTACAACAGAGGCTTTGGCGAGGCTGGCATGTGCCGGAGCCCGATTCCTTACAACAAAAAATGTTGATGACAGAAGGATCACGGCTCTTGGCCTTATTAAAGACAAGAAGAAGGTAACTTCAATGTCGTTTGATGCCAAAGGAGATACTATATATCTTGTGGGAACAGCTGATGATGAGAATGATTTCCAGATAAACAACAGAACTTTTGATGTAATTCTCAAGGCAATAGAGAAGGACCTTGTAACCAGTGCCCATTATATTTCATCAAACGGGCTCTTCATATCCCTTCTTGAATGCTGCGCTCCAAACGAATTGGGCTTTGATATAACATCTGATGCTGAGGTTGAGGATAGGGAATTCCTTTTTGGAAGGAGCCGGTATCTTGCAGTAATTTCAGTGAATGATGCTCAGGAGAACGATTTTGTAGATTTTCTTTTCAATGAGGAGATTCCTGTAACCCTGCTTGGCCATGTTACAAAAGGGGAGCTTAGAATGGATGACCTTTCGTTCGGTTATATTGAGGACTACATTCAGGATTAGAACAATCAGGTTTCCCATGGCAACTGCAAAATGTCAGGCCAATGGGACTCCTTTACAATTATGTTTACCGGCGGGTGGCAAATATTTTCTGCGGTTCTGTATGTGATGAACCTTTTTCTGGCAGTTTATGCTGCCACTTCTATGATTATGCGCCGTCAGGATCCGGTAAAGACCCTTTCATGGGTTACTGTCCTGATATTGCTTCCGTATTTGGGGCTTATACTCTACTTTTTCTTTGGAATGCATTACAGGAAGAAGCGCCTGTACAAGTTCAAGGGGAATGCCGAGTACAGATACCGTAAGGAGACTTCCCTCATGCAAGGGGAGTTTATAAGGCAAAATCCTGGGGTTCTGGGTGATCTTGAGCCATATAAGAAGATCATTTTCCAGAATCTCCGCAACAGTTATACCGTTGTTGAGAACAACAGTTCAATAGATTTCTATTTTACAGGTAAGGAGGCCCTGGATGCAATGTACAGGAGCATTGAAGGGGCAAGGTCACACATCCATCTCCAATCATATATCTTTGAAAATGACCGTACAGGTGAGATGTTTGCCCAGCTTTTGATAAATAAGGCCAAAGAAGGGGTAGAGGTGAGGGTCATTTATGACGGGGTTGGAAGTTTCTCCCTAAAGAAGGAATTTGTCGGGAAGATGATTGCGGCAGGTGTGGAGATGCTCTGTTTTGCAAAGGTAGCCCTTTCACTCCCAGTATCAAGGGTGAATTACCGCAACCACAGAAAGATTCTGGTGGTGGATGGCAAGGAGGGGTTCCTGGGAGGAGTGAACATCGCAGACCGCTATTATTACGGGAATGCCTTGGGCGAGTGGCATGATACACACCTCAAGATAGTGGGGGAGGCGGTATCATCTCTCCAGACAAGTTTCCTTCTGGACCGTTATTTTATCCTTAACCGTAAGATCAAACGCAAAAAGAAATATTACCCTCAATTGGATATGGATTCTAAAGGAGAGGGAGCCGGAGAAAAGAATATTGCAACCCAAACTCTTGTATGTGGTCCCGACAGCAACTGGGCAAGCATCATGCAATGTTTCTTCAGTGCAATAACACTTGCCCGCAAGCATATATACATAGTTTCACCATATTTTACCCCAAACGAATCTGTTCTCAATGCCATTAAGATTGCCGCATTGGGAAACATTGATGTGCAGATTATGCTTCCCGAGAAATCTGATACTAAGATTGCTCATTACAGCACAATGTCCTATATAAGCGAGCTGCTGGAGGCTGGGGTGAAGATATATCTTTTCAAGAAAGGTTTCAATCATTCAAAAGTTGTGTGTATTGATGGGGAGGTGAGCATTGTGGGGTCTGCCAATATGGATATGAGGAGTTTTGAACATAATTTTGAGATCCTTTCAGTAATTTATGACAAATGCTCCACAGATATCATTGAAAAGCAGTTCCTTAAAGATACCTCACAATGTTTACAGCTGAGTGCGGGTAAATGGGCAAAAAGGGAGAAGCGGCAGAAGGTGGCCGAAAGTGTGGCCCGTCTGTTGTCCCCGCTGTTATAGCTGGAAGCAGTATGGATTGCTTCATTCAATATGTCAGTTGGCAGTTTTTTGCTACATTTGCAACAATTGGATAATAAGATTTAATAATTATAAACTTAAAATCAATATTTATGGAAACAACAAAGAAAAATTATGTATTGCCTATAGCAATCATGTTTGCGTTGTTCTTTATGATTGCCTTTGTAACAGGTTTGCAGAATCCGTTTGGTGTAATTGTAAAGAACCAGTTTGGTGCAAGTGATTTCCTGTCTCAGTTGGGTAACCTTGCAAACTTTATTGCATATGCGTGTATGGGTATCCCTGCAGGTTATATGCTCAGCAAAATCGGGTACAAGAAGACAGCCCTTCTTGCAGTTGTAATTGGTTTTGCCGGTGTAGCTGTAACATTTGTTTCCGGAAAGGCAGAGAGTTTTGGCATATATCTTTGCGGTGCATTTGTTTCTGGTTTCTCAATGTGTATGTTGAATACTGTTGTTAACCCAATGCTCAACACTCTTGGAGGCGGTGGAAACAGAGGAAACCAGCTGATTCAATTTGCAGGTGTGTGCAACTCATCAGCAGCAACAATAGTTCCTGTACTTGTAGGTTACCTTATGGGTTCAAATGAGGCTGCAAGGAGTATTGCAAAGGCAAATCCTGCATTGTTCATTGCTATGGGTATCTTTGCATTGGCATTTGTTGTTCTTGCGGTTTCAAATATTCCGGAGCCTGCATATGAATCTGCAAAAACTGATTCAAAACCTGCAGCAGGAGGCAAGAAATACAGTGCAATGAGTTTCCGTCACTTTGTGTTGGGTATTGTTGCAATCTTCATTTATGTTGGTGTTGAGGTTGGTATTCCTAATATCAGCAACCTGTATATGACACAGGAGTTGGGTATTGATCCTGCTATGGCAGGAAGCCTTGTAGGTACTTACTGGTTCCTTATGCTGGTAGGACGTCTTATCGGAGGTTCAATTGCCGGTAAGGTATCCAGCAAGACAATGTTGTCGGGAGTAAGTGTAATTGGATTGTGTCTTGTACTTGCTGCAATCTTTACTGCCCCTACAAATGAGGTTATGATGCCTGTGTTCAAGTCTGATATCTCTTTCGGTATGTTGAGTGTCCCTGCAAACATCATGTTCCTTGTGCTTTGCGGATTGTGTACCTCTGTAATGTGGGGTGGTATTTTCAACCTTGCAGTTGAGGGCTTGGGTAAATTTACAGCGGCCGCTTCAGGTATCTTTATGGTGATGGTTTGCGGTGGTGGTGTGCTCCCTGCAATCCAGGGATTCATTGCAGATGCAACTTCATATATGACCAGCTACTGGGTAATAGTTGCAGGCCTTGGCTACTTGTTGTTCTATGCGTTGGTAGGATCAAAGAATGTGAATAAGGATATCCCTACAGAGTAAATGTTTCAGTGAAAAATGGAAAATATGGAGAATAAGGAATATGTAGTTGGTGTGGACATTGGAGGACAGACCACAAAGATTGGAATAGTTGACAGAAAGGGAAACATTATTGTTCAGACAGTAATAGGTTCAAAATATAAGGCAGGTGAAGCAGGCCTGTTCATTCATGCAGTATGTGATACCATTAGGGAATTGGCCAAAGAGGTAGGTCTGGAGAATATCCAGGGAATAGGTATTGGTGCCCCTAACGGCAATTATTACCACGGTACCATTGAGGATGCTGCAAATCTGGAGTGGGCAAAAGGAATTAGAGTAGAGCTTGCAAAAGAGGTTTCCCTTGCTTTGGACAATCTCCCTGTTACCGTTACAAATGATGCAAATGCGGCAGCTGTAGGTGAGATGATGTATGGTGCTGCCAGAGGTATGAAGAATTTTATAATGATAACGCTTGGAACAGGTGTGGGCAGCGGTATCATCATTAATGGTGAGCTTGTTTACGGACATGATGGTTTTGCAGGAGAGTTGGGCCACGTGACAGCAGTAAGGCATAACGGCCGTCCTTGCGGTTGCGGCAAACACGGATGTCTTGAGACATATTGCTCTGCAATGGGTGTTGCGCGTACAGCAGGTGAGTGGCTTGAACTTACAGATGAACCTTCACTGTTGCGCGGCATTGGTGAGATAACTTCAAAAGACGTATTTGAGGCGGCCCAGAAAGGGGATGAACTTGCCATAAGGATATTTGAGTTCACCGGCCGCAAACTTGGAGAGTCATTTGCAGACTTCGTAGCATTCAGTGCACCTGAAGCAATTGTTGTGTTTGGAGGTCTTGCCCGTGCAGGCGAGTTCATCTTCAAACCAATCCGTGAGGCGATGGAGGCTAACATGGTTTCTATTTGGAAAGGCAAGGTAAAACTCCTTCCAAGTGCCCTTAAAGAGTCAGATGCCGCTATCCTTGGCGCATCTGCGCTTGCGTGGTAAAGTTACGTTGTCTTTTTGTACAAGTAATTGATTAATAAACAGTTGTAAAATGGATATCCTGCAATATTGCAGGGTATCCATTTTTATTTTATTAAAAATCAATTACTTGTACAAAAAGACAACGTAACAAAAAAAATATGTGTAGTATAAAAAAAAATGCTAAATTTGTTCAAATTTACCCAAACTAAAATGCAAAAGTTTGATTACATAGTTGTAGGTAGCGGACTTGCAGGGTTGTATGCAGCATATAAGGCTTCGTTCAAGGGAAGTGTTGCTGTAATAACAAAATCGTTTGTAAGAGAGAGCAATTCATTCAATGCCCAGGGCGGAATTGCTGCCGTTACATCTTTTGAGGATGATCCTCAGATTCACAAATCAGATACTTTAATTGCCGGAAGGGGCTTGTGTGAAGACACAGCGGTTGATGTCCTTGTAAATGAGGGACCACATAGGATACAGGAGATAATTGCAGACGGTATGCAGTTTGATACTGAGAATGGGGCTCTTGCGTTGGGCCTTGAGGGTGGACACCATAAAAGGAGGATACTTCACGCCGGAGGTGATTCTACAGGACGCTGGATTACAGAATTCGTTATCTCCAAAGTTGAGGAGAAGGATAATATAACCGTATTTGAGAACACTTCATTGTTGGATCTCCTTGTTGCGGACGGAGTGTGTTATGGAGTACGTTGCTGGAGTGAGAATCCCGCCTTCGGTGCACCTCTGCATGAGAAGGAGAAAGGAAAGGAGGTACTCCTTTATGCAAATAATGTTTTCCTCACATCGGGAGGAACATCAGCAATATATGCCAGGACAACAAATCCGCAGACAACAATAGGAGACGGTTTGGCGGTTGCCTACAAGAACGGTTGCCGCATAATGGATACTGAGTTCATACAGTTCCATCCGTCGGGATTATACATAAAGGATTCTGCAAAGGCATTCCTTATAAGTGAGGCTGTTAGGGGTGAGGGTGCACATCTTCTTGGAAAGGACGGCAAGAGGTTTATGGTTCCAATCCATGAACTTGCAGAACTGGCTCCAAGGGATATTGTAGCCCGTTCTATATACAAACAGATGTATAAGGACAATATGCCTTATGTTATCCTGTCACTCAAACATCTCAATAAGGAGGAGATTCTCAGCCGTTTCCCATCAATAAATGCAAAATGCAAGGAGTTTGGGTATGATCTAACCAATGAGATCCCGGTTGCTCCAGCTGCCCATTATACTGTTGGAGGAGTTGTCTCGAACTTGAACGGCGGTACAGATATAAAGAGGCTTTATGTTTGCGGCGAGATTGCAGCTACAGGTATTATGGGGGCAAACAGATTGGCATCCAACTCATTGATTGAGTGTCTTGTGTTTGCGAGCAGGGCTGTTGAGGATTCTGTAAAGAACGGCGTTCCTGAGCGTGTACCAGCCTTTAAGGAGGAGTATTATAGAGATGAGACCAACGCAGTGTTCTACAATGACCTTAAAGTCAAAGTTTCAGAGATTATGAATGCCCATGCAGGCATTGTAAGGAGCGATGAAGGGCTTAAGGAGGGGTTGCGCAAGATAGAGGCCCTTGCTACTGAACTTATGATGAGCCGCAAAGTGGTAAGTACGGTTCCTGTCAAGGAATACTATGAAGATGCTGCATGGAGGCTCCTTATTGTAGCTTCATTGATTATGAACCCTGCCCTTATGAGAAAGGAGAGCCGTGGAGGTCATTACAGGGAGGATTACCCTTGTGCAGACGAATCTTATGAACTGCATTCAATACAGCAGATGGGGCAGGAGATGACCACTGCACCGGTTAACAAAGATTATTTGAACTTTTAAGATATGATGCAATACGAGAATTTGATAGACAAACTTATAGACCTTGGTCTTGAGGAAGACATCAATACAGGTGATGTTACAACTGATTCCATTATTCCGGAATCCATGAATGCAGTTGCCACAATGACTGCAAAACAGGATGGAGTGATATCGGGAATAGAGGTGATTAAGAAGGTTTATGAGAGATTCCAGAAGGATATAGTATACACCCCATACTTCAAGAACGGTGATTCTGTAAAGAAAGGTGATGTCCTTTTGCGCATTGAGGCATCATATCCAACTCTGCTTAAGGGAGAGAGACTTTCGTTGAATATTTTCCAGAGGATGTGCGGTATTGCAACTGAGACTGCAAAATATGTGAAGGAACTGCAGGGTACTTCTACAGAGTTGCTTGATACCCGCAAGACTGCACCTGGCCTTAGAGTATTGGACAAGATGGCCGTTAAGGACGGTGGCGGAACAAACCACAGGATGGGCCTTTACGATATGGCAATGATCAAGGACAACCACATAAAGATGGCCGGCGGTATTACCAAAGCAGTAGAGCAGGTTAGGGGGAATATCCCTGCAACCATAAAGATTGAGGTTGAGACAACCAATATCCCTGAGGTTGAGGAGGCAATTGCAGCAGGAGCAGACATCATTATGTTGGACAACATGGACAATGCAACCATGACCGAGGCTGTAAAGATAATCAAGGCTTCAGGCAAGGCCATTAAGACAGAGGCTTCCGGAAATATGAGCATCCCCCGCCTTGTTGAGGTTGCTGCAACAGGTGTTGACTACATCAGCGTAGGTGCCCTTACCCATACCGTAAAAGGAATGGATATAAGTATGAACATTCAAGTAGAAAAGTAAATATATGACAAGAGAAGAACTTGTACAGAAGATTGAGGAACTGAAAAAGCAGAAAAATGCAATAGTGCTTGCCCACTATTATTCAAACCCTGAGGTTCAGGATGTTGCCGATTTTCTTGGCGATTCCCTTGAGCTTTCAAGAAAGGCCGGCACTGCAGACGCAGATATCATTGTCTTTGCAGGTGTCCATTTTATGGCAGAGACTGCAGCCCTCATTTCTCCTAAGAAGAAAGTTCTGGTTCCCGCACTTGGCGCCGGCTGTACTTTGGCAGACGGGGTATGCGGCAAGAACCTGGCTGAGTGGAAAACTGCCAATCCAGATGGAATGGTTGTCAGTTATGTAAACACTACAGCTGAGGTGAAGAGCCACACAGACATCTGCTGCACCAGTGCAAATGCCCTTTCAATTGTAAAAGGATTGCCTGAAGAGAAGAAGGTGTTCTTTGTTCCCGACAAAAACCTGGGAGCCTACATCATTTCCCAGACAGGACGCGATATGGAACTTTATGACGGATGCTGCAAGGTACACGACCAGGTTACAACTGCCATGGTACAGGAGATGATGGCAAAATACCCTGAGGCGGATGTCCTTATCCATCCTGAGAGTGCATGCTCAAGCGATCCGGCAATCCTGGAGAACCCCAACTGCTACATGTATTCTACATCGGGAATATTAAAGCATGCGGCTGCAAGTGAGAAGAAACAGTTCATCATTGCAACTGAGGTGGGGACCCTCCATAAACTGCGCAAGGACAATCCCGGCAAGGAGTTCATTCCGGTTTCGGAGAAGATAGTTTGCGAGTATATGAAACTTGCTACACTTGAGAAGGTATATGAGGCGTTGAGGGATGAAAAATTTGAGGTGAAAGTGCCGCAGGAGATATCGGGAAGGGCATTGGAACCAATAATCCTTATGATGAGCAAATAAATTGACAAATTTAATTTTCCCGACAGGCAACTGTCGGGAATAAATTTTTTTTGAATATGAGAAAGATAGTTTTTTTGGATGCCGACACTATTGGAAGTGATATCTCCCTTGAGCCTATTGCTGCCCAGGGTGAGCTGGTTACATACCCATTTACAAAACCGGAAGAGGTATTTGAGAGGATACAGGGATTTGATGTAATCATTACAAATAAGGTTATAATAGGGAAGGAGCAGATTGATGCATGCCCTACACTAAAACTTATTTGTGTTGCGGCAACCGGAACAAACAATGTGGATATTCCGTACGCAAACAGCAAGGGAATTCCGGTGAAGAATGCAATAGGATACTCAACCGAGAGTGTTGTGCAGGTGACATTCGGAATGGTTCTTTCAATGGTTGGCCAGATGCAGTATTTTGATTATGCCGTAAAGAGCGGAAACTATTCAAAAGGGCCTTCATTTACAGATGTAAGCAAATGTTTCTGGGAACTTAAAGGAAAGAGATACGGTGTTGTAGGTTTGGGTAATATTGGCGGCAAGGTTGCCAGGATTGCACAGGCATTCGGAATGGAGGTGGTTTACTACTCAACCAGCGGCAAAGCACACTCAGAAGAGTTTAAGGCCGTTTCCCTTGAGGAACTTATGGGCACTTGTGACGTTATCTCCGTACACTGTCCGTTAAATGAGCGTACAAATAACCTCATCACTTATGACAAACTTGCGCTGATGAAGAAGAGTGCGTATATCTTCAACCTCGGACGCGGCGGTATCATAAATGAGGCTGATCTGGTTAAGGCACTTAATGACGGTTGCCTTGCCGGTGCAGGAGTTGATGTATTTGCAAAAGAGCCACTACCGCTTGATTCCCCTTATTTCAAGGTTGCGGATCCTTCAAAGATACTCCTTACCCCTCACATCGGTTGGGCAAGCCAGGAGGCCAGAAAATGCCTTGTGGAGAAGATTGCAGAGAATATTGCGAATAACTGAATATGAAACTTAAATTTTTATTGTCGTTTATTTGCATTCTGCCATATCTGGCATCCGCGCAGAGTGTTGGCAAGAATGGTTTCTACAAGGATGTCTTTATGGACAGTGGAATAAAGCTGTATGACAGGACAACCCTTGCGGTGGTTGATTCCCTCAATTTGAGTATGGAGGTTTTCCTTGCCAAGAAGAACGATGGGAATGATACCCTTATGCAGCACAGGTGCTTTGTAGGGTGGGAGCAGGATCGCAACGGAGCACTTCTTTATCCCGACGGGGCTCCCCGTTTCAGAGTCCTTTATGTGAATGGAGGACTTGCCGGTTCCCACGGACGGTCACTTGGAGAAGAGGGAAGGGAGGCTATCAGGAAATATGTGGCGGCAGGAGGTTCCTATCTGGGAACTTGTGCAGGGGCATTTATGGCATCGTCGGGATACTACAATGATGACAATATATATAGCAAGAACAACAATTATCTTGGAATCTGGCCTGGTAGGGTAAGGGATACATATCTTCAGGACAAATACTTTACAATGTATATGGATGAAGATTGTCCGCTTCTCAAGTACAATGATTTTGGAGGGGACAGGAAAGTTGAGGGGATATATCATCTCAACGGGCCGTATGCTGCCCTTGAACCCCAGGATTCTGTACCTGCCGGCACCTTGCCGTTACTCAGGGTAGATTATGATACAATTCCTCCTGTAGGGCCAAGCATAGACAATGCCGTATTGTGCTGGGCATACAAGGCTTCGGATAAGGCAGGAACAGTAATATCCATGTCATCCCATCCGGAGGATATCACAACAGGGGAGAGGCTTCATCTGATGGAGGCATTCCTGCTGTATGCTATGGACAATAATGGCTCTCCGGTTGTTAAAGGGGAATTGCTGCCAGGTCAGGTGCGTGAAATGAACAGGGCTACAGAAGATGGAGAGCCGCTTTATACAAAAATAGGTGACCGCCAGTACCACCATTTTACAGTGAATGTTCCCCGCAGGACCAAAAAGGTAATTGTAACTCTGGAAGGATATGAAGGGGCAGACAATTATGACCTTTCACTTGCTGCACTTGAAGGGGATTTTGCGTTCCACCACAAAGCCTCATCAATAAATCTGGAGTCAGGCTGCAACAAGTCTCTTGTGCTCAAAAAACCTGCTACCGGCAAACTCTATATCTCGGTATTCTGTGAAACCACAGTAACCTCCACCTTCGGCGAAAATGGCTTTGAATACTCCGGCCGCACAGATGTGCTGAATGGGGTACCGTATAAGATAAAAGTGGATTTGGTGAGGTAGAGATTGTACATTCATAAGAAAAAGAAAATATAAAACCACCTGCTCGAAGTCTCCTCTGCTTCGCCATTGCTGCGCAATAGCTCGCAACCGTCGAATTATGCAGGCGGTTTTATATTTTTCTTTTTCTCTTTTATCAGTCAATCTCTATTTCAACGGAGAATCCGGTTCTTTTTTCATGTAGTTGTACTCCAGACGGTCAACCAGCCTTGGGAAGAACTTGTTCAACCATACGGTAAGTTTCCCGATAGGGGTGAGGACAATCTGGGCCTTCCTTTTATAAACACCTTTTACAAGGCGCTCGGCAACAGCCTCTGCACTCATCATCTTCCCTTCGTCCCTTGGGGTTTCTCCCTGTGCGGAACCGTCTGCGGTAAGGGCAGTGAATCTGATATTTGAGGCGGTGAAGCCTGGGGCAAATATCATTACATGCAAACCGTCATGCAGATGTTCTACACGCAAGGTGTCAAGGAATCCGTAGATTGCAAATTTTGAAGAACTGTAGCCTGTTCTGGCAGGGAGTCCCTTGAATCCGGCAATTGAGATTACACCTACAACTGAACCTTTAGCCTCAAGAAGGTAAGGGAGGGCATATTTTGTGCAGTATACGGTTCCCCAGAAGTTTACATCCATAAGGTTCTTTATAACGCTCAAATCCAAGTCCTTGAACATTGCCCTCATGGAGATTCCGGCGTTGTTTACAAGTACATCTATTCTACCGTAGGTTTCAACTGTACGGGCAATGAGGTTTTTGCAATCCTCTTCCTTTACCACATCGGTTTCAACGGCAAGAAACCTTGGAACTTTGTTTTCACCCAACCTTGCCATCTCCCCGTATCTGTTCTGAAGTACGGTAACGGTACTTTTGAGTTTCTCAATGTTTCTGGCTGCAAGTACAACACAATCACCTTTGGCTGCAAAAGCTTTTGCACTTGCCAAACCAATACCTGAACTGGCTCCGGTTATTATTACTACTTTCATAATCTATGATATAAAAGGGTCCCCCTTTCCAAAACCCTTCTGCAAGGCGGAGAGGGGGACCTTCAGTGTAAGATAATACTAGTAAATGGCCATATCCTGAATGTCGGTAGAACCTTTGTAGGCACCGGCCTCAAGTTTGGCTTTACAAGCCTCAAATGCTTTAAGGGTGTACTCTACATGCTCCATCTCGTGCATTGCTGTAGGGATAAGGCGGTACATGATAACACCTTTTGGTACTACAGGGTAAACTACACAAGAGCAGAAGATACCGTGGTTCTCCCTAAGGTCAACAAGCATATTGGTTGCTTCAGGAACATCACCTTTCAAGAATACAGGGGTGATACAAGCCTCAGCAACACCAATGTCAAAGCCTCTCTCTCTCAAACCGTCCTGCAAAGCGCGGGTAATCTTGAAGAGTTTCTCACGTCTGTCGTGACCTTTTCTGATCATATCCAATCTCTTCAAACAACCCTCAACGATAGGCATTGGAAGTGATTTTGCATAAATCTGTGAACGGAGGTTATATCTCAAGTAATCAATTATCTCTTTGTCACCTGCAACGAAACCTCCGATACAAGCCATAGATTTGGCATATGCACCAAAGTAAAGGTCAACCTGGTCCATTACACCGTAGTGCTCTGAAGTACCCCTACCGTTAGGACCCATTGAACCGAAACCGTGTGCATCATCAATAAGGATTCTGAAGTTGTATTTTTTCTTCAGTTCACAGATAAGGTCAAGACGGCCAAGGCCACCGGTCATTCCGTAAACACCCTCAGTAATGAGTAGGATACCGCCACCGGTTTTCTCTGTAAGTTTTGTTGCTCTCTGAAGTGCTTTCTCGCAACGCTCAATGTCGTTGTGAGGATATACTATCCTCTGACCCATATGAAGGCGTACACCGTCCATAATACAAGCGTGGGCCTCAGAGTCGTAAACGATAACGTCGTGTCTTGTTACAAGGGCATCAATTGTAGAGATCATACCCTGGTAACCGAAGTTGAACAGGTATGCGTCCTCCTTGCACTCGAACTCTGCAAGCTCTCTCTCAAGCTGCTCGTGCAATGAAGTGTGTCCGCTCATCATTCTGGCTCCCATAGGGTAGGCAAGACCCCATTTTGCAGCAGCCTCTGCATCAACTTTACGTACCTCAGGGTCGTTTGCAAGACCAAGATAGTTGTTGAATGTCCATGCAAGAACCTTCTTGCCGTTGAAAGTCATGTACGGAGCTATCTCACCCTCCAATTTAGGGTACATGAAATATCCGTGGGCTCTTTTTCTGTACTGACCAAGGGATCCACCCGAATCCTTTTTGATTCTTTCAAAAATATCCATAGTTCTTAAATTAAAATATTATGTATATCTGATTTTTCTTCCAATCCTCAGGATTGTTGTCTTTTTTATTCCGTTAAGTTGGCATAACTTATTGACAGAAACACCTGTTCTATAGGCAATTCTGCCAAGAGTATCACCCTTTTTCACTGTCCAGTATCTTATCTTGTCAATTTCAGCCTTGTATGCAAATGTACCTGCGTTCACAACGAATACGGGCTTATGCACTTTATGGGTCTCAAAATTGACTATATCGTTGGGATTTATTGGATTACCAAGATATCTGAATTCCAGGTGGAGGTGGTAACCGGTAGAACGTCCGGTATTGCCGCCCATTCCTACAGCCTCGCCAGCCTTAACTCTCTGGTCGTTCTTAACCAGAATCTTGTTCAGGTGAGCGTAAAGTGTTTCCAGACCATTATCGTGCCTTACAACTACAAAATAGCCGTATCCCCTCTCTCTGCGGGTTATCCTTACAGTACCGTCAAAGGCGCACCTCACAGTATCACCCCTGTGTACTTTAAGGTCTATTCCGTAGTGGAATTTCCATTTCCTGAAACCCCAGTTTGAGGTGACATATTTCTCCGAGGGGGGACAATATCCGCTCACATCAATCTTTACAGTGTCCTTCATCCCCACTAGGGATACATTGTAAGGGTTTATGGATGAATTGCTCCAGATGTTGTATTCGTCGGGAAGATCAGAGAAATCTGAAAATTCAATTTTGTCTTCTATCGGGACAATTACAGGGTGGAGGTCAACGAGTATGTTTTCCAGGGTAATCCCCTTAATCCCGATGAATGTTGTCTTTGGGAACCTGGAATAATCCAACGGAGCACATTGTGCCTCCTTTTTCTCTTTGGAGAATAACTTGCGAATGCCGGAACCCAATTTGGTTTGGGCGCCGGCATTTGCGATGATTCCTGCCGAGAGGAGCAATGTAGCCAATATATATTTGCCTCTATGCATCAATATTTGCGTATTTGGCGTTCTGTTCAATGAACTCTCTTCTTGGCGGCACATCGTCTCCCATAAGCATTGAGAAGATTCTGTCTGCCTCTGCAGCATTCTCGATGGTTACCTGTCTGAGAATACGGGTATTAGGGTCCATAGTTGTATCCCAAAGCTGCTCTGCATTCATCTCTCCAAGACCTTTGTAGCGCTGGATGCTGATACCTTTCTCAGAACCGCCTCCTAGTTCCTCTATCAGGGCTTTGCGCTCTTCCTCTGTCCAGCAGTATTTCTCAGTCTTTCCTTTCTTTACCCTGTACAATGGAGGTGTAGCGCAATATACATGTCCGTTTCTTATAAGATCCACCATGTGGCGGAAGAAGAATGTGAGGATAAGGGTTGTAATGTGGCTTCCGTCCACATCGGCATCTGTCATGATTATTACCTTGTGATAACGGAGCTTGCTCAAGTTCAGAGCTTTGCTGTCCTCCTCAGTTCCAATTGTAACGCCCAATGCGGTATAGATGTTCCTTATCTCCTGGCTCTCAAGAACCTTGTGCTCCATAGCCTTCTCCACATTGAGGATTTTACCCCTGAGTGGAAGGATTGCCTGGAATCCCCTGTCCCTTCCTGATTTTGCTGTACCGCCCGCAGAGTCTCCCTCCACAAGGAAGAGTTCGCACATCTCCGGATTCCTGTTTGAACAGTCAGCCAGTTTGCCCGGAAGCCCTGCTCCGCTCATAACTGTCTTCCTCTGTACCAGTTCCCTTGCCTTACGTGCCGCGTGTCTTGCAGTTGCAGCAAGAATCACCTTCTCTACAATCTGTTTGGCATCCTTAGGGTTCTCCTCAAGGTAAATCTCAAGGGCTTCACTTACAGCCTTGCTTACAGCACCTGTAACCTCGCTGTTTCCAAGTTTGGTCTTTGTCTGACCCTCAAACTGGGGCTCTGCAACTTTAACTGAGATAACTGCAGTAAGTCCCTCGCGGAAGTCTGCTGCATCAATCTCAAATTTGAGCTTGCTCAACAGTCCGTTTTTCTCTGCATAAGATTTGAGGGTTGTGGTAAGGCCCCTTCTGAAACCGCTCAGATGGGTACCACCCTCTATGGTATTGATATTGTTTACGTAAGAGTGGATGTTCTCAGAAAATCCTGTATTGTACTGCATAGCAATCTCAATAGGAATCCCGGTCTTGTCAGTCTCCAGGTAGATGGGCTTTTCTGTGAGTTTTTCTCTGGTACCGTCCAGATAAGCTACAAACTCGAGCAGACCGTGCTCAGAGAGGAATGTCTCTGATTTCTCTATCTCTACAGTCTCCCCCTCATCATTCACCTCGGTAGCTCTGGTGTCTGTAATTGTAAGCTTTACACCCTTGTTGAGGTATGCAAGCTCCCTGAGCCTTGCTGCGAGGATATCATAACTGTACTCTGTTGTTACAGTAAATATCTCAGCATCCGGTTTGAAGGTGATGATTGTACCAGTATCCTCAGCCTCACCCACAACCTTTACCGGATATTGCGGCACACCTCTTGAAAACTCCTGTACAAAGATTTTTCCCTCCCTGTGGATCTCAGCCTTAAGGTAGGTTGAAAGGGCGTTCACGCATGATACACCTACACCGTGCAGACCGCCTGACACCTTATAGCTGTCCTTGCTGAACTTGCCGCCGGCATGCAGCACTGTGAGCACAACCTCAAGGGCACTGCGGCCCTCTTTCTCATGCATTCCTGTAGGGATACCCCTACCGTTATCCTTTACTGTTATTGAATTGTCCTTGTTGATTGTGATGTAAATGTCAGAGCAGTAACCTGCCAGAGCCTCATCAATGGAGTTGTCCACAACCTCATAGACCAAATGGTGAAGACCTCTTGCACTTACATCTCCAATATACATTGAAGGGCGTTTCCTTACTGCTTCCAAACCTTCAAGCACCTGAATGCTGTCTGCTGAATACTCACCGTTTTTGGCTATAATTTCTTTATCTTTATCACTCATTTTTTCCGTTGAATTATAAACATACAAATATAGCAAAAAAATTGTAAATTTGTATCCCGATAAGCAGTTATTTTATCAACCGAAACACAGATTCTATATGTCTTCAACAACTGGTCCAGAAACCATACAGCAAGAACAAATTCCACTTGTAACTATGCAAGGGGTTGATGTGGTTAATGATGGCAATCTTATCCTTTCCAATGTGGATGTTACCATAGGGAAAGGGGAATTCGTTTACCTTCTTGGCAAGGTGGGAAGCGGGAAAAGTTCCATAATAAAGACACTTATAGCGGAGCTTCCCCTTAAAAAGGGAAAAGCAGAGGTGGCAGGGTTCAACCTCTGGAAAATAAAGAAGCGCCGTATCCCATACTTGCGCCGCAAACTGGGGGTTGTGTTCCAGGATTTCCAGCTGTTGATGGACAGGACTGTGGAGGATAATCTGTTGTTTGTGATGGAGGCTACGGGGTGGAAGAGGAGGAAGGAGATGGCTGCCCGGGCCAAGGAGGTGCTTGCTATGGTGGGGATGCAGGAGAAGATATACAAGATGCCGCACCAGCTGTCGGGAGGAGAACAGCAGAGGGTGGCAATTGCGAGGGCCCTTTTGAACAATCCTCAGGTGATATTGGCAGATGAGCCTACCGGTAACCTTGATGAGGATACAGCTGCAGACATAATGAATCTGCTGATGGAGATACATGAGAAACAACAGCCTGCAATACTGATGGTTACACATAATAGGGAACTCTATAAGAGATATCCGGGAAGGGTGCTTATATGTGAGGAGGGAAAAGTGAGGGAGATGGAGCAGGAGATAGAGTTTTCGCCATTCGACTTGCCCGAGATTGCTGATGATTCCAAGACCTCTGAAGTGCTGGAAGTGTTGCCTGATTCTGAGGTTGAGGATGTTCCCGGGTTGATGGATGAACCTGAGGGTACAAAGGTTCCTGATGCTGCTGATGTAACCGATGCTGCAAAGGTCTCTGAGGTTGCTGAAACTTCCGAGGCATTTGAGGTCCTTGATGCGGAGGAATGTGTGTCAGATGTCGGGATGCAGATGGATTTCGCAGAGCCATCGGAAGATATGGAATCCGGTGAAACAGCCGAAGCGGATGCAATTACAAATAAAGATTGATGCACATGAGGGAGAAGGAGCGTAAAAAGGCAATATTGGATTATTTCAGGGAGAATGTCCCGGTGGCGGAGAGCGAACTGGATTTCCAGAACCCATATCAGCTGATTGTAGCTGTGATACTTTCTGCCCAATGTACAGACAAGAGGGTAAATATGCACACTCCGGCTTTCTTTATGAGGTTCCCGACACCGGAGCTGCTTGCTTGTGCAACTTTTGAGGAGGTCTATGAACTCATCAAATCGATATCTTTTCCAAATAACAAGGCCCGTCATCTTATAGGGATGGCCAAGATGCTGGTTTCTGAATATGGAGGTGTTGTGCCATCTGATGGTGCTCTGCTTGAGAGACTTCCCGGGGTAGGACGCAAGACAGCCAATGTCGTGGCTTCAATCATATACAACAAACCGGTAATAGCAGTTGATACCCATGTATTCAGGGTGTCCCACAGATTGGGCTTCTCGCAAGGGAAAACCCCTCTGGAGGTTGAAAAAGACCTCAACAAACTCATACCTGAGCACGAGCGGGCAATCGCTCACCATTGGCTCATTCTACATGGCCGCTATATCTGTACTGCCCGCAAACCAAAATGCGGCGGATGTCCGTTAAGCGAATTTTGTCCCTCTGCAGAAATAGTTTAGCATTCAAATGATCTGGCAGGAATACATAAAGGATTTTGAGGCATATCTGCGTCTGGAACGTTCCCTTTCCAGGAATACTGTAGTCAGCTACTGCTCTGATATCAGGAAGCTTATTGCGTTTTTGAAAAAAGGGGGCGATTCATCGGCAGAGCCCAAGCCGGTACTTAAGGTTACAGCTTCAGATATTGAACAGTTTATCAAGGCAGAATATTCAGCAGGTCGCACAAAAGGGACCCAGGCAAGACATATCAGTGCCCTGAGGGAGTTTTTCAAATTTGTGGAACTGCAGCACAGCAACACTCCGGACGCAGAGTGTGAGGGATGGCGCAGCCCTGTACAGGGAATTGACACTCCAAAAATTACCCGCCATCTTCCCGATGTGCTTTCACTTCAGGAGGTTGAAATCCTTCTTTCATCATTTGACCTCTCCACTCCGGAAGGGGTCCGCAACCGCGCCATCATAGAGATGTTGTACGGATGTGGATTGAGGGTATCAGAGCTGGTGAACCTGAGGGTGTCTGACCTCTTCTTCAAGGAATCATTCATAAGGGTTCTTGGTAAAGGGAGCAAGCAGAGACTTGTCCCCATAGGGGAGTGTGCGATAGATGCAGTGAATGCCTATATGGAAACAAGATGGGAAATTCTTGCCACCGCATCTGCTACAAAAGGGACCAGAGGGAAACATTCAAGCCATAAGCATCCGGTAAAAAGGGGGGTATCCGGAGAGGAACTCAATGACCAGAATAATATTACTGTAGAAGGCATAACCTCTGGTGAGATTGCCTTAGAAGGGGGAATCTCTACAGGGGAAAGCTCTGCTGATATAACCATAAGTAAGATAACACATCTGTCGGGAAAAGAATTGGCCCAATACAAACGGGAATCTGATGGTACACTGTTCCTCAACCGGAGGGGTGGCAAACTTTCCAGAGTAATGATTTTCACAATGATAAAGGAGCAGATAAAGATTGCCGGCATCACCAAAAACATCTCTCCCCACACCTTCCGACACTCATTTGCAACCCACCTCGTGGAGAACGGGGCCGATTTGCGTGTTGTGCAGCAGATGCTAGGGCACGAAAGCATCCTCACCACCGAAATCTACACCCACATCAGCTCCCAACAATGGATGCAGGACATCCTGGACCACCATCCGCAGAGGAGATAGGTTTCTGTTGATGTGCGATACCCCACGTCTGGTTGCCAGGTACAGCCTTCAGACTATTGGCTGATAATGCCTTGCCTGGTTGGTTAATGCCGGCCCCTGATACTGGAATGCCGTTTCCGTGTGATAAAAATGCTACTGTCCGGCACCTGAAGGCAGTCACTGCCTGCAACTGGTTCTAAGGGAAGAGACATCTAGCTCTTTATAAAAGGGTACTCTTAGTCTGTTGCAATTTGTTGTCCACGCGCATATGCTTTATATGCTGTTGTATGCTATTCTTTGTGGATAACCTGACAATTTTTTCAGATTGTCCACTCAAAAGCCACCTCAGTGCAATGAGGCTGGTATGATGGTGGACAATGCTATGCATGAACACCGCCTGCCGCAAAAAAAAAGACCTGAAGCCAAGTGCTTCAGGTCTTTTGGGTATCTTGTGTGGGGCGCGGATTACTCCCACTCAATTGTTGCGTTTGGTTTTGGTGACATGTCGTAGCATACGCGGTTGACTGTTGGAACCTCGGCGAGGATTCTGTCTGTGATCTTCATGAGGATTGGCCAGTCAATCTGCTCAATTGTGGCGGTCATTGCATCCACTGTGTTTACGGCGCGGATGATTACAGGCCAGTCATATGAGCGGGCATTGTCCCTTACACCTACAGATTTGAAGTCAGGAACTACGGTAAAGTACTGCCATACTTTCTTGTCAAGGCCGCATTTTGCAAACTCATCGCGGAGGATTGCATCTGATTCCCTCAAAGCCTCAAGACGGTCTCTGGTGATTGCGCCCAAGCATCTTACACCCAAACCTGGGCCTGGGAACGGCTGGCGGTAAACCATCTCGTATGGAAGGCCCAACTCAAGGCCACATGCACGAACCTCATCCTTGAACAATTGTTTGATTGGCTCAACCAGTTCAAACTGCATGTCCTCAGGAAGGCCGCCCACATTATGATGGGATTTAACCATTTTGGCAGTTTTTGTACCGCTCTCAACTATATCAGGGTAGATGGTTCCCTGGCCAAGGAAATCTATGCCGTCCAATTTGCGTGCCTCCTCCTCAAACACTCTAATGAACTCACCTCCAATAATCTTGCGTTTCTGCTCAGGATCGGCAACACCTGCAAGTTTGTCGAGGAAACGGTCTGTTGCATCAACATATACAAGGTTTGCATTCAACTGGTTTCTGAACACCTCAATCACATTCTCTGACTCACCTTTTCTCATAAGGCCATGGTTTACATGCACACATACAAGATTATTCCCGATAGCTTTAATAAGGAGAGCTGCTACAACAGAACTGTCCACTCCTCCCGACAATGCAAGGAGCACCTTCCTGTCGCCAACCTGTTTGCGGATAAGCTCAACCTGGTCGTTTACAAAGTTTGTCATGTTCCAGTTGGCCTCAGCATTGCATGTGTCAAATACAAATGATTTTACAGCATCTTTAATTGCCTGCTCATCATTTGTGAACTGTGGAAGTTTAACCTCGCACAATGCTTTGTCATGACCTGCAGCCATTACCGGAAATCCTGCTCCGTATATCTCAGGAAGCACATCTATCTCAACTCCGTCTATGACATTGTTAGGACCTCCGTTTATAATGATGCCTTTAACATTAGGCAGTGCCTTCAATTCTTGTGCGGTAATGTCGTGGGGGTAAATCTCGCTGTATACACCCAATGCACGGATGGCTCTGGCTACCACTGTGTTCTCATGGCTGCCCAAGTCCAAAATAACAATCATGTCCTGTTTCATATACGTAGTAATTTTTATAAAAAGATGTGCAAAAATATTATAATCTTAAAAAATGACAAATATTGGGATAAAAAAGTTAACAACATTTTAACA
The DNA here is from genome assembly GCA_015060225.1 of Bacteroidales bacterium. Lineage (GTDB taxonomy): Bacteria > Bacteroidota > Bacteroidia > Bacteroidales > UBA932 > Egerieousia. The sequence goes on from SUYX01000003.1 coordinate 36,483, forward strand.
ACTTTTTGTTGTTTTTCTATACTTTTGCACCCAGATTATGCAAAACATTAGAAATATAGCAATTATTGCTCACGTTGACCACGGTAAAACTACCATAGTGGACAAGATGATTCTTCAGGCAAAGATTACAAGAAATGCCGAGAAGAGCGGTGAGCTTATTCTGGACAATAACGATCTGGAAAGGGAAAGAGGTATAACCATTCTTGCAAAGAATGTGAGTGTGCCTTACAAGGATTATAAGATCAACATCATCGACACCCCGGGCCATGCCGACTTCGGTGGTGAGGTTGAGAGGGTGCTCAACATGGCAGACGGTGTCCTGCTCCTTGTTGATGCTTTTGAGGGGACCATGCCGCAGACAAGGTTTGTCCTCCAGAAGGCAATAGAGATGGGCAAGAAGCCCGTTGTTGTGGTAAACAAGGTGGACAAGCAGAACTGCCGTCCCGACGAGGTGAACGAGCAGGTGTTTGACCTCATGTTCTCGCTTAATGCAACCGAGGACCAGCTCGATTTCAAGACGCTGTTCGGAAGTGCAAAACAAGGATGGATGTCAAAGGACTGGAGGAAACCTACAAACGATATAACCGAGTTGCTGGATACCATCATAGAGGAAATTCCTGCACCGGAGCAACTTGAAGGTACACCTCAAATGCTCATATCTTCGTTGGAGTATTCTCCGTATGTGGGAAGAATAGCTGTCGGGAGGATAAAGAGGGGTACCCTGAAGGCGAACCAGCCTGTTACCCTGTGCAAAAGGGACGGTACTTTTGAAAAAAGCAGGATTAAGGAGCTGATGGTGTTTGACGGACTTGGAAAAACCAAAGTTGAAGAGGTTCACAGCGGTGATATCTGTGCAGTTGTGGGTATAGAGGGATTTGAGATTGGAGATACAATTGCCGATTATGAGAATCCTGAGGCACTTCCGCCAATTTCTGTGGATGAGCCTACCATGAGCATGCTTTTCTGTATCAACGACTCCCCATTCTTTGGAAGGGACGGTAAATTTGTCACTTCCCGACATCTTAAGGAGCGCTTGGAGAAGGAGCTGGAGAAGAACCTTGCACTTAGGGTGAAGGAAGGCGTTACCGCAGATTCATTTGTGGTATATGGCCGAGGCGTTCTCCATTTGAGTGTCCTTATTGAGACAATGAGAAGGGAGGGCTTTGAGCTGCAGGTTGGACAGCCTAAGGTTATAGACAAGAATATAAATGGTGTGAGATGTGAACCAATAGAGCACCTTACCATAGATCTTCCTGAGGATAAGGTTGGCGCAGCCATTGAACTTACCACACGGAGAAAGGGTGCCCTGCTGCATATGGAGCATAGGGATGACCGTGTACATCTGGATTTTGACATCCCTTCAAGGGGTATCATAGGACTCAGAAGCAATCTTCTTACCGCTACTGCCGGTGAGGCTGTTGTGGCACACAGGTTCAAGGGATATGAACCGTATAAGGGAGAGATTGAGAAGAGGAACAACGGCTCACTTGTGGCAATTGAGACAGGTACTGCAGTTGCATACGCAATGGACAAGTTGCAGGACAGGGGCAAGTTTATAATTTATCCTGGAGAGGAGATTTATGCGGGACAGGTTGTAGGAGAGCACTCAAGGGTTGATGACCTTAATATCAATATCTGCAAGACCAAGAAACTTACCAATGTAAGGGCTTCAGGTACAGATGAAAAGGCAGTACTTCCCCCACCATTGCAGTTCTCATTGGAGGAGATGCTGGAGTATATACAGGAGGATGAACTTGTGGAGGTAACACCCAAGTTCATGCGAATCAGGAAAATTTATCTCGACGAGACAGAGCGCAAGAGAAGGAAGAACAACGCCCTTTAATTAAAAAGTGAGTTTGATTTAACAAAAAAAATCACTATCTTTGCACGCCCTAAAGTGGAGAGGAATAGAGATGTCTGAGAATAAGGATTTTATAATTCAAATAAAAGGACTGCAAATTGGGAAACACAATTATGAATTCCCGATTGACGGTTCCTTTTTCAGAAGTTTTGAGAATTCTATGATCCTTGATGCAGATTTGCAGGCAGATGTGATTCTTGAAAAAGGGAGCGGTTGGATGAATGTGAGTGCGGACATAACAGGAGATGTTACCGTAGAGTGTGACAGATGTCTTGATGATGTGGTACTCCCGATGGATTTCAACTGTACAATGGCTGTAAAATTTGCCAAATCCCTTGAGGACAGTGATGGGGATGAGTTCATAATTATGGACCCTGCAGATGGAGAGCTTGATCTCACGCAGTTCCTTTACGATTATGTGTGTCTGAACCTTCCGCTTCAGAAAGTGCATGAGGAAGGGGAGTGCAATGAGGAGATGATGGCAAAGTTGGGGGCGGTGAACAGCGCTGCACAGACAGATGGGGAGGGAGATGTTGCAGATTCGCCTTTTGCAGCACTTAAAGGGTTGTTTGACAAGAAGAATTAGTATTCCTGCCGTCGGGAAGAAGAAATAGAAAATATAACAAATTAAAAATAGTTAGAAATGGCACATCCGAAGCACAAAATTTCAAAACAGCGCAGAAACAAGCGTAGAACTCATGACAAAGCTGTAGTTCCTACCTTGGCAACTTGTTCAAACTGTGGTGCAACTGTAATGTATCACCATGTTTGCCCTGAGTGCGGTTACTACCGTGGTCGTCTTATCATTGAGAAAAACAACGCTTAATTAGCGCCGTTTCCTTATGATAAGGATTGGTATTGATGCAATGGGAGGAGACTTTGCCCCCAACAATGTAATATTGGGGGCTATAGAAGCCTATTCATACATCAGTGCCGAAACAAAGATTTTTCTCATTGGGGATGAGAAAAAGATTACCGAGGTCTGCCAGCATTATGGCATAGACTCCGGTAATTTTGTTATTGTTCATGCACCTGAGTGTATTGAAATGGGAGAGCACCCTGTTAGGGCTTTCAGGAAGAAGAAGAAATCCAGCATGGTTGTAGGGTTTAACATGCTTGCTGAGGGAAAGATAGATGTCTTTGCCAGTGCCGGAAATACCGGGGCGATGCTGGCAGGCTCTGTTCAGGTGCTCAATAACATACCGGGGATAATAAGACCATGTATCCCTGCCCAGATTCCGTTGGCAAATGGGCGCAACATGCTGTTGCTGGATGTGGGATTCAATTCTGATACCAGAGCAGATGTGTTGTACCAGTTTGGTATCATGGGCTCAATTTTTGCAAAAGCCATGATGGGAATATCAGATCCCAGAGTGGCACTGTTGAATATTGGAGCGGAGTCGGAGAAAGGCAACATCATTACCCAGGAGGCCTATAAGATAATGAATGATTCCACAGACTTCAACTTTGTGGGCAATATGGAGGCCAATATGCTCTTTAACGGAGGTATTGCCGACGTGTTGGTTACAGACGGGTTTGTAGGAAACATCTGTCTGAAACAGGCTGAGGGAATGTATGAACTTGTTGCCAAGTTGGGAGTGAAGCACCCGTTCTTCAATAGATTCAACTATGAAACTTACGGTGGAACCCCCATATTGGGTGTAACCGCCCCAGTTATAATAGGACACGGAGTCTCTACACCGCTTGCAATAAAGAACATGATTCTGCAGGGCGAGATGGTTGTGGAACAAAAGATTATAGAGAAATTCAAGAAGGCTATGCTTGCAGTATCAGCCAATTGAGAAACAACTATTACCTATGACCGATAAAAAAGCAATAATAACAGGAATAGAGGCATACCTGCCTGATTATGTACTCACAAATGATGAGTTGTCCACAATGGTTGATACCTCTGATGAGTGGATCATGAGCCGTGTGGGCATTAAGGAGAGGAGGATTCTCAAAGAAGATGGACTAGGCACATCACACATGGGAGAGCAGGCTGTGAAAAAATTGTTGGAGAGTACAGGTACTTCTCCCGACGAGATAGACCTGCTTATCTGTGCAACTGTGAGCCCGGATATGCTTTTCCCTGCAACTGCAAACATTATCAGTGACAAATGCGGTATCCTCAATGCTTGGGGTTATGACATCAATGCGGGATGTTGCGGATTCCTGTTCAGTTTCTATACTGTAGCAAACTTCATAGAGAGCGGAAGATACAAGAAGGCTATACTTGTATGTGGAGAGCGTATGAGCGGTATGACAAACTACCAGGACAGGACAACCTGCCCATTGTTTGGTGATGGTGCCGTTGCAATGCTAATAGAGCCTTCAGATGATCCTAACCTTGGTTTCCAGGATGCAATTACACATGTTGACGGTGTGGGACGCCACTATCTTTACCAGACTGCAGGCGGTTCATTGTATCCTCCCACACATGAGACTGTAGAGAAGAGACTGCACTATATCCACCAGGAGGGACAGCAGGTATTCAAATATGCAGTTTCGCGTATGGCTGATGTCTCTGTAGAGATGATGGAGAAACACAACCTCACAGCAGATGACATTGCATATCTGATTCCTCATCAGGCAAATTTGCGTATCATTGACGCTACCGGAAGGAGAATGGGCCTATCTGCAGACAAGATTCTTATTGACATTGAGAAGTTCGGAAACACTGCAGGAACATCAATTCCGTTGGCATTGTGGGACTTCAAGGATAAGTTCAAGAAGGGTGATACCCTAATTTTCTCTGCATTTGGTGCAGGATTTACATGGGGATCCATTCTTTATCGTTGGGCATATTAAAATTTTTACTATATTTGCAGTCCAATTACGGATGGCCCTATAGTTCAAGGGATAGAACGAAAGTTTCCTAAACTTTAAATACAGGTTCGAGTCCTGTTGGGGCTACAAAAAAACGAAATAACGAAGATTTTCTGCGTTACGCTTGACTCAAAAATCCTCATTTACGCAAGTAAACTCCGGTTTTTTTGTCTGTGCAAGCCTTGAAAATCTCCGTTATTTTGATTTTTATACTTCAGATAAGGGCAGCCTGAAAGCTGCCCTCAATCATTTATCCCACTATTTCGGTAAACAGGCGTTTGCCCCTGTATTCCGAGTTGTTGGTCTGGTTTACCACATATCTGGCAGCACTTGCGGTTATGTTTATGAATGATTCGTTTTTGCGTATCTCTATTTTGCCTATACCTTTTTTGCCTACTCCCAGAGAGGTCATCATCCTTATCAGGTGTCTGGTTGTTGTATTGTGTTTGGAGCCAATAGAGAGTTTAACCCATTTGAACCCTTTTTCACCCCGGCGTGGAACATAATCCGGCGCTTCAGATTCGGTGGTTCCAGCCTCTTTTTTCTTCTTTTTCTCTACAACAATGTTGAGGTCGGGGGCATTGCGGTAATAGTCAAGGAATCGGTTGAACTCCATTGAGAGGAATTTCTTAATTATTTCCCTGCGGCCCAGGTTGTTCCATTTCTCCTCTATTAGGCTCAAGTATGGGGCAATCTCCTCTTCGCGTACCTCCACTGCATTAATCTGGTCTATCATTGACAGGAGTTGTTTTGAGCATACCTCTTCTCCGGTAGGGAGTTTTGCCTGGGCAAAGGTTTTGTTTATGATTTTCTCAATGCGGCGTATTTTGCTCTGCTCCTTGGTGTTTATGATTACAATTGATTTTCCGGTCTTGTCGGCACGTCCGGTACGGCCGCTGCGGTGGGTGTACTGTTCAACCTCGTCGGGAAGATTGTAGTTGATTACATGGGTGAGGTTGTTCACATCAATCCCTCGTGCGGCTACATCTGTGGCTACCAGCAGCTTTAGGTTCTTCTCCTTGAAACGCCTCATTACCTGCTCACGCTGCATCTGGGAGAGGTCTCCATGGAGGGCATCTGCGTCGTATCCGTCCTTGATGAGGGCGCTGGCAATATCTCCGGTCTCCCTGCGGGTGCGGCAGAAGATGATGCCGTAGATATCGGGATAATAATCCACAACCCTTTTGAGTGCAAGGTACCGGTCTTTCTCGTGGATGGTGTAGTAATAATGTTTTACATTGTCTGAACCGCTGTTCCTCTCACCAACTGTAACCACCTGGGCATCTTGCATATAGGTTTTGGCAATCTTCTCCACCTCCAATGGGAGTGTGGCAGAGAAGAGCAATACCCTCTTCTGCTGGGGGATGCTCTCCAGAATGGCATCCAACTCCTCCTTGAAACCCATGTTCAGCATTTCATCCGCCTCATCCAGGATAAGGGTATGTACCCGGGTAAGGTCAACTGCTTTCCTCCCGATAAGATCAAGCAATCTTCCAGGAGTTGCAACCACAATGTGTGGAATCTTTTTGAGTGCCTTTATCTGCGGTTCAATACCTGCACCTCCATAAACATCCACAATGCACAGTTCCTTCAGGTATTTTGAATAGTTCTTGAGGTCTTGCGAGATCTGTTTGCAAAGCTCCCTGGTAGGGCTCAGTACCAGCACTTGGGGGTAGCGCTCCATATTGTGGGCCACAATCCTCTCCAAAGAAGGGAGGCCGAATGCAGCTGTTTTTCCTGTACCTGTCTGCGCCAGACAAACTATATCCCCCTCTTCTGCAAGGAGGGTGGGGATTATCCTTTCCTGAACAGGGGTGGGCTTCTCAAACCCCATCTCACTTATTGCCTTAATTATATAGCTGTTAAGGCCCAGCTCCTGAAAACTGTTTGCCATTGTAAAGGTTTTGTACGGTCTATCCGCGGTGTCTATTGCGTTTGTTGCGTTTGTTGCTTCTGCGGCATTTGCGGCATTTGTTGCTTCTGCGGCATCTGCGGCTTTGTTTGTCGCGTTTGCGGGGTTTGCGGCATTTGCTGCATTTGCTGCATTTGCTGCATTTGCGGCGTGCAACTCTGCGGAGTTTGCGGTTGTACCGTAATTTCGTGCGGCAAATTTAGTTAATTTTAACGGCTGTTCCAACCCCGGTTGAACCCCTCCACAATATTGGGCCAATACTCAATGAAAATATAAATGACATATAGCAGTATCAGAACCCCTATAAACCATAACGTGTCTCTCCAGAACTCCCTTGTAAATGAAATTTTTCTCATACTTCTCCAGTTTTATAATGTGTAATTCTTTCCATGCCAGTGAACGCCACTCCGGTGCATGCGGCAAATATATGTTGGGAAGCAGGGGAGGTAATGCATGAAAAAGATATTTTTCCAAAAGTTTTTCTCTTTTTGGAAATGCATAATTTAGAAAAAAGAAATTGTTATATTTGTAATAGGTCTGCAAGGGCATTTTTTTTGCAATGGTGCAGATGTTTTTAAAATTGTCGGGAATATGAATATTAAACACATAGGAATTTTTGGAAGGAGGAATGCAGGAAAGAGTTCCCTGATAAATCTCCTCTTGGGACAGGATTTTGCAATTGTTTCGCCCCAGCCTGGGACTACTACCGATCCGGTGAAGAAAAGGATGGAGATTCCGGATCTTGGGCCGGTGCAACTGATTGATACTGCTGGAATTGATGATGAAGGTGATGTGGGTGAAATGAGGGTAGGGAAGAGCCTAAAGCTTGTGGAGGAGGTGGATCTTGCGCTGCTGCTCTTTACAGGAAATTATTTCGGGAAGGAGGAGAAGGAGCTGCTTGCCAGGTTCAAGGAGTTTGATGTTCCGGTGGTTGTAGTGCATAACCAATCCGATATTGTGCCGCTGGATTGTGGAGTGGCAGGTGACCTTAACAATATGTACAATTGTGATGTTGTGGAGTTCTCCTGCAATATGGTTGATCCCCAGGCCCAGAAGGAGGCGGTTGATATGCTTGTCTCGTTTATGATAAAGGGGTTGCTCACCTCTTCCGATGCCGAGAGGACAATCATGCAGGATCTGGTGGAACCGGGAGACAATATTGTGCTTGTTTGCCCTATTGATTCGGAGGCCCCTGCCGGGAGGATGATTCTTCCTCAGGTTATGGCTATAAGGGATATTCTGGACCAGGGTGGCGTTGCAACAGTCCTGCAGCCGGAGCAGCTGCAGGGGTACTTAAAAAGTGTTCTTCCGGGAGGTGCTCTTCCCAAAATGGTTGTTACCGACAGTCAGGTGTTCAAGGCAGTGTCCCAAATGGTGCCGGAGGGGATTCCCCTTACCAGTTTCAGCATTCTGATGGCCCGAGCCAAAGGCCCGTTTGAGGAGTATCTCAAAGGTAGTGCAGCAATTGACACCCTCAAGGATGGTGACAAGGTGCTGGTGCTGGAATCCTGCACCCACCACACTTCGTGCGAGGATATAGGGAGGGTGAAGATTCCTGCTATGCTCCAGAAAAAGAGTGGTGCCAAACTCTCATTCACTTTTGTGAGCGGCCTGGATGAGCTCCCTTCTGCAGAAGAACTTTCCACCTATGCCCTCGCCCTCCAGTGCGGAGGCTGTATGGTCACCCGCCGCCAGCTCATAAACCGCATCCGCCGCGTCATAGCCGCCGGTGTCCCAGTTACCAACTACGGCATGTGCATAGCCCACGTAAACCACATTTTAGGTAACGTTGTCTTTTTGTACAAGTAGCTGTTTTACAAGAGGTTGGAATTTAGCATATAAAATAGTTTAAAAATTAAACAGTTGATTTACAGTGGATTGTACAAAAAGACAACGTTACAATGAGGCGCTTGCGCTCAAGCTCAAGCACCGGGGGCCGGAGGTGTACTTCAGGGGGTTGATTGAGATTTCCAACAAGTGCCGCAAGAATTGCCTCTATTGTGGGATAAGGGGGGGTAATTGTAATGTGGAGAGGTATGAGATGAGCGATGAGCAGGTGCTCCGTGAGGCGCAGTTTGCATTGGATGCAGGGTACGGGTCCATTGCAATACAGGGGGGAGAGCGTACGGACAGTGCTTTTATTGAGAGGATTACAAGACTGGTGTATGCTATAAGGAGGCTTGAGCCGGGAGGAAATCCTCTGGATGTCATTTCATCGGGGAAGGGAAGTGGATCGCTTGGGAAGATATCCGGTACAGAGAACGGGCTGGGAATCACTCTCTCGCTTGGTGAGCAGGAGAGGGAAGTTTATAGGGAGTGGATGAATGCCGGTGCAACGAGGTATCTTCTCCGTATAGAAGCCTCCAACAGGGAACTTTATGAAAAGTTGCATCCGGGGTTCAGATTTACCGGAGGAGATTGTCGGGAAGCAAAAATGCATTCATATGACAGACGTGTGCAGGCACTTCAAGATCTCAAATCGGAGGGGTATCTCCTGGGAAGCGGGATTATGATAGGACTCCCTTTCCAGACCGGGGAGCATCTGGAGGAGGATCTTCAATTTCTTAAAAATCTGCAGGTTGATATGGTTGGAATGGGTCCGTATATCCCGCATAAGGATACCCCGTTGGGGCAGATTGTTGCCTACTGGAGGAGTCAGGGAGGGGAAGGTGCAGTTGCCCGGGAGCAATGTGGAATGGAGTTTCAGGGAAGGGCAGATGGCACCATTCTGCAGCAGCTGGTGTTGCCGGAGCATCTGATGCAGCTTGCACAGCAACCGAGGGGAGATTTTTGGAACCTCACCAATGAGGAGCTTCTGGAGCTTTGCATAGATATGGTTGCCCGTCTGAGGATACTTATGCCGCACATAAACATTGCCGCAACTACTGCTCTTCAGGTTCTTCATCCCGACGGGCGTGAGATGGCTCTACTTGCCGGTGCAAATGTTATAATGCCCAATATGACAGAGAGTTCTCTCCGTGGAAACTATTCTCTTTATGAGGGTAAGCAGGGGGTTGCGGATGATGCTGTCTCTACAAGGGACAAGCTTCTGGAGAACCTGAACCGTCTGGGGATTCCGGTTGGGTGGCAAAAAAGGGGTGACTGGAGGTAGCCAACTGCCAAGTTGCATTGTACTCTTTTTTTTCCCCGAAAGCAATATGTAATTGTCGGGAAGAGGGGGTCTTCCTCACATAGTGAAAAATTCTTGAAATAAAGTGGGTTTGCCCTTCTTTTTTTTGCAAATAATTCTATATTTTTGTATTGTCAAAAAAAAATGTGCCCGGTGATTTGTCCTTTGTATGGAATGGCTGGGCCGGTTTTTCTTTTTAGTATGACTATTTATTAAACCAAACAATATTTAATTTTCAAATTATGTCAGAAATCAAAAGAGTTTATCGTTTTGGCGGTAGAAATGCCGACGGCGATGGAAGTATGAGAAATCTTCTTGGCGGTAAAGGTGCAAACCTTGCTGAGATGTGCAAATTGAACATTCCGGTTCCTGCAGGTTTTACCATTACAACCGATTGTTGTACTGAGTATTACCAAAACGGATGTAACTATCCTAAAGAGCTTGAGGCTGAGGTAAATGCTGCAATGGCTGCTACTGAGGAGATTATGGGAATGAAATTTGGTGATCCTAATGCTCCGCTTCTTGTTTCTTGCCGTTCAGGTGCCAGAAGTTCTATGCCTGGTATGATGGAGACTGTTCTTAACATTGGTCTTTGTTCAGCAACCATTCCTGGACTTATTGCCAAAACCGGTAATCCACGTTTTGTTTATGATGCTTACAGACGTCTGATCATGATGTACTCAGATGTTGTAATGGAGAAAGCTGAGGGTATTGAGCCAGAGGATGGCAACGGTATCAGGGTACAGTTGGACAGAATGCTTGCCAAAGTTAAGAAAGAGAAAGGCTATGCTTCTGATACAGACCTTACCACTGAAGACTTGCAGCAGCTTTGCGAGGATTTCAAGATTAGAGTAAAACAAGAGCTTGGCAAACCATTCCCAGACGATGCTTATGAGCAGCTATGGGGCGGTATCGGTGCCGTATTCAAATCATGGAACGGTAAGAGAGCTATTGCATACAGAAGAATTGAGGGTATTCCAGATGAGTGGGGTACAGCTGTAAATGTACAGTCAATGGTATTCGGTAACATGGGTGACAACTCTGCTACAGGTGTTGCTTTCTCAAGAAACCCTGCTACAGGTGAGAACAAGTTCTACGGTGAGTGGTTGATCAATGCTCAGGGTGAGGATGTTGTTGCAGGTATCAGAACACCTAACCCATTGAACGAGGCTACAAAGAACGAGCATAACAGACATCTTGCTTCTTTGGAGACTGCTATGCCTGCAGTTTACAAGGAGTTGGATGAGATCCAGCAGAATCTTGAGCACCATTTCCACGATATGCAGGATATTGAGTTCACTATTCAGGACGGCAAGCTTTGGATGCTTCAGTGCCGCGTTGGTAAGAGAACAGGTCTTGCTGCTTTGAATATGGCTATGGATATGCTTGCAGAGGGTCTTATTGATGAGAAGACTGCTGTAATGCGTGTTGCTCCTGCACAGTTGGATGAGCTTCTTCACCCAATCCTTAACCCTTCATCAGAGAAGAAAGCTACTGTAATTGCACAGGGTCTTCCTGCTGGTCCTGGTGGTGCTGTAGGTAAGATTGTATTTACCTCTGAGGAGGCTGTTGAGGCAGCTGCAAGAAAAGAGAAAGTTATCCTTGTACGTGAGGAGACTAACCCTGAGGATGTAGAGGGTATGCGTGCTGCTGACGGTGTTCTTACTGCACGTGGCGGTATGACTTCACACGCTGCTCTTGTAGCACGCGGTTGGGGAAAATGCTGTATCGTAGGTTGCGACGCTCTTCATATCAACATGTTGAACAAGACCATGACTATCGGTGACAAAGTTTACAATGAGGGTGACATCTTCTCGTTGAACGGTAGCAAGGGTTATGTTTATGATGTAGCTATCGAGACTATGGATGCTTCTGAGAACCCACGTTTTGTTGAGTACATGAAGATAGTTGACAAATACAGGGTATTGGGAGTACGTACAAATGCAGATAACCCTAAAGATGCACAAACAGCTGTAAACTTTGGTGCAGAGGGTATCGGTCTGTTCCGTATCGAGCACATGTTCTATGGTGAGAACTCTGAGGCTCCGCTTTCAAAACTCCGTAAGATGATCCTTTCAAATACTGAGGCTGAGAGACGTCAGGCACTTGCAGAGCTTGAACCATATGTTAAAGAGGCTGTTAAAGGTACTATGAGAGTTCTTGACGGTATGCCTGTTACCTTCCGTCTTCTTGACCCACCTTTGCATGAGTTCGTTCCTCAGACATTGGAGAAACAGCAGGAGATGGCTGACGAGTTCGGTATCACTGTTGAGGATATCAAGAAACGTGGTGAGGGCTTGCACGAGGTTAACCCTATGATGGGTCACCGTGGTGTTCGTCTTGGTGTAACTTATCCTGAGATTTCAGAGATGCAGTTCCGCGCTATCTTCACTGCTACTGCAGAGTTGCAGAAAGAGGGCTTGAAACCACAGCCTGAGGTAATGGTTCCAGTAACCGTTTCAGTAAAAGAGTTGGATTTCCAGAAAGAGCTTTGCGACAGAGTACATGCTGAGGTTGAGGCTGCAGAGGGTGTTAAGATTGTTTACCTTTACGGTACTATGATTGAGATTCCTAGAGCTGCTATCCTTGCTGACGAGATGGCTAAGACTGCTCAGTTCTTCTCATTTGGTACAAATGACCTTACCCAGATGACCTTCGGTTTCTCACGTGACGATATCGGCGGTTTCATGGGTGACTATTTGAGCAAGAAGATTCTTCCTGCTGACCCATTCCAGACTTTGGACCGTTCATCAGTAGGCAAACTTGTTGAGATGGGTATCAAGGGCGGTAGATCAACCAACGCAAAACTTAAAGTTGGTATCTGCGGTGAGCACGGTGGTGACCCTGATTCAGTAGAATTCTGCCACTTGGCTGGTATGAACTACGTTTCATGTTCTCCATTCCGCGTTCCAATTGCCCGCCTTGCTGCTGCTCAGGCTGCAATCAAACACAATGCACAGAAATAATCTATGCACACCATAAAAAAGTCCTCCCCTCCCGGGAGGATTTTTTTATACCCCTTAAATGTTACGTTGTCTTTTTGTACAATCTGTTGAACCCCAGCATGTTGTAAAATTAAAATTTGATAAATTAGTAATTTCTGCTTTTGTAAACAGCTGAAAATTAGTTTTTTGTACAAAAAGACAACGTAAACAAAAAGCAACAGCAACAAAAAACCATGAGAGCCATAAAACTCTCATGGTTTTTTGTTGTCTGTAGCAGCCGGAGGTACTTTATTCCGGCTGCGGTGCTTCAGAATTCTTGTTTCGTAAACACTGTTTCACAAACTTATAATCTACATGAAGAATAGATGCAATCTGTAGCATTTTGCACCCTGTATGTGCATATATAGCACTGATTAATTCTTTTATCTCTTCCGTGTTCAAACTATTAAGAATACGCCCATTCAATAGTTTCCTAACCACAAACATCAGATTTTCTATAGTAATTGACTCCCACTTTGAATCTGAAGTTATTACTGAAGATTTTACAACAGGATTAAAATTTACATATTCAATGAACTCATGATAATTTTTAAAATATTTGTCAATCAATTCAGTATCAATCTCTATAGCTTCACATAATTTTAGGTATTGTCTATAACCGATACTTATGTACTTTCTTTCATCTCTAAAATGAAAGGCTGCTGAATTCCATTTATATTCCTCCACTCTTCTGCTCATCCCAGCCTTAACTGGATTCAATAGTATATATGCACTTGATTCCAATATCCAGCTATCTTCCCTTTTGCAGGTACTTGAAAAAGGAGTCTTAAATACTTTATTGCTGTTTTTGTATTTCTTATTATACCACCGAGAATAACTCTTGAGAGTTTCCCTCATCAATTCTGTAACGCAACGTGTATTTACCAGAAAATGAGCATGATTTCCCATCAACGCAAACTCCATGATTTTGCTGTCAAACTTCTTTGCAAACTTATCTATTCTTCTAAGAAGTTCTAGATTATCCTCTTCATCATAAAACACGGTGTATCTCCCGTTTGCTCTGAAATACACGTGAATTATACCCTCCTGTTCCCTACGCCTTTTATTCATAACCAATAGCAACAAAATTTTCCGCAAAATACCTATCACTTTCCCAAAATGCAAGCACTTGCGTAAATTTACGCACTTTTATATTTACGTTGTCTTTTTGTATAAAGAGTTGATTATTAAAGCTTTGCTTTTTTTAAAATTGATTATTTATCTTTTTTGTATTTTTTATAGTATTGAATATCAATTGATTGTACAAAAAGACAACGTAACTGAAAGAAAATTGTTAACTTTACAAAAACACATTACCATGAAAAAGCTGCCAAAAATTTTCATTCTGGATACAAATGTTATCCTGCATGACCACCGTGCCATATATAATTTTCAGGAGAATGACCTTGTAATACCGCTGGCAGTGCTTGAGGAGGTTGACAAGTTCAAATATGGGAATGATATTATAAATTACAATGCCCGGGAGTTTGTAAGGACCATAGACGAAATTTCAGACAACAGACTCTTCAACGGGCACGGGTACCCATTGGGTAAGGGGCGAGGAACACTTACAATTACTGTAAATAGGGATTTCCCCAAAGACCTTCAGACAATTTTTAAGGATGACACTCAGGACCACAGGATTCTGGCAACCGCAATCTGGTACAAGCACAACTATGGAGACCGTGTTGTGGCATTGGTTACTAAGGATGCCAACCTTAGGATGAAGGCAAAAGCCATAGGGATGTTTGTGCAGGATTACCTTACAGACCACCTGAAGGCAGACAGCTTTTCAAATGAAGAGCGGAGGGTAATTACAGCCAAGGGGGTTGACCCCAAAATCCTTCAGGAACTCCAGAATAATCCCGACGGTGTAAAATTGGATAGATTCAGATACAAAACCCCTCCATGCAACCAGTTGTACCGTTTCCGTACTCCCGACAACAATCTGATTCTTGCCCGATACAACCATAATACCCAGAATATTGTAGAGGTTGTACCACAAACTGCATACGGAATCTCACCTCGCAACGAGGAGCAGGCATTTGCAATGGATGCCATTCTTAATCCCGATATAAAACTGGTTGCCATAACCGGTACAGCAGGTACCGGCAAAACCCTTCTTGCCCTTGCCGGAGCCCTTGCCCAGACAGATATATACGACCAGATACTTCTTGCCCGTCCGGTAATACCTCTCAAGAACCAGGAGATAGGATTCCTCCCTGGAGACCCTAAAGAGAAGATTGGTCCATACATGCTGCCTTTGTATGACAATCTTGCTGTGATAAAAAAGAACTTCCGCGAGAGCAGCAAGGAGAACATCAAAATTGAGGATATGCTCCGACGGGAGAAACTCCTTATCTCTCCATTGGCCTACATCCGTGGCCGTTCCCTCTCAAATACCTTCTTCATCATCGACGAAGCCCAGAACCTTACCCCTCACGAGGTAAAGACCATAATTACCCGTGCCGGCGAGGGAACCAAGATTGTCTTTACAGGAGATGTCTTCCAGATAGACCAGCCTTACCTTGACACCTGGTCCAATGGCCTCACCCACCTGAGCGAAAAACTATACGGCGAAAACCTCTTCGCCCACATAAATCTTGTAAAAGGGGAACGTAGTGCCCTGAGCGAGTTGGCAGGCCAAAAATTGTAACGTTGTCTTTTTGTACAACGCCCTGTGTAACAGGACGTTAAAAAAAGAGGTTTGCATCAGATATGCAAACCTCTTTTTTAAATTGGCTGAGAATCAGCCAATTGTACAAAAAGACAACGTAACTACTTACTGCACCACACTCTTGCATTAACGAACATCTCAATCCAAGGGGTAATCTCCTGAGAACGCAATTCGGCAGGGTAGTGAGCCCAGTTCCAAGGGCGCAAGCAGCGCTCAGGGTGAGGCATCATTGCCAGGTGGCGGCCGTCTGAACTGCAGACACCGGCAATACCCTCCGGTGAACCGTTAGGGTTGGCAGGGTAAGCGTCATACGCATACCTGGCAGCAACAACCACATTGTCCATACCGGCAGGGAATGAGAATTTTCCCTCACCGTGGGCAACCCAGATACCAAGTTTGCTGCCGGAAAGCGAGCGCAACATGATTGAAGGGCTCTCCTCAATAGTAACACCCACAAACGCACTCTCGTATTTGTGTGAATTGTTATGGATCATCTTAGGAGAAAGTTCACGGGCGGTAGGGGTAAGCAGACCAAGCTCAGCCATCAGCTGACAACCGTTGCAGATACCCAAACTCATTGTATCCTCGCGTGCGTAGAATGCATCAAGGGCAGCCTTAGCCTTGGCATTGTAAAGGAATGCACCGGCCCAACCTTTTGCAGAACCAAGGGTGTCGGCATTGGAGAAACCGCCCACAAATACAATCATCTTAACCTCCTCAAGAGTCTCTCGGCCAGAGATAAGATCGGTCATATGCACATCCTTAACCCTGAAACCTGCAAGATGAAGTGCCCAAGCCATCTCACGGTCACCGTTTGAACCCTTCTCACGGATAATTGCAGCAACAGGGGCATCAGGTGCTGGAGCCAGAGCGGCAGAACCGTCAGCAGCAGAAGCGGTACCCTCATAAGAAGCTACCGAACCTGTAAAGCCCTCAGGGAACTTGTAAACAAGCGGCTGGTTCTTGTAATTCTGGAAACGCTCTTTAGCACATTTCTCACCAACCTGACGGATGTCAAACAAATACGAAGTCTTGAACCAGATATCCCTCAATGAATCAATATCCAAAGAAACCGCATCGGCACCGAAACCTGTAACCACCACCTTGCGTGCAGGGAGGTAATTACCTATAATATATGCTTTGGCACCTGGAGCGGCAACCTCTGCAGCAACCGGAGCAGTAACAATGTTCAAAACAGCAGCAACCTCTGCAAGTTTCTCATTTGCAACCTGAACCAATACACCAGGAGTCTCTGAGAACATAGCCTTGAAAGCCGCACCTGCAACCTCTTTGCCTTCCCAAGCCTGTGCAAGCATCTCAAGAGTACGGGCATTCAGAGCAAGACCGCCGTTCACATTTGCAAAACACATCTCAAGGGCGGCAGTAATCAAACCGCCTGCAGAGATATCATGTCCCGCAAGCACAAGGTTCTTCCCGACAAGTTCCTGCACAGCGGCAAATGCTTCACCGAAGTAAGCAGGATCCTCCACATCGGGAACAGCATTTCCAACCTGACCAATAATCTGTGCAAAAGCGGAACCACCGAGAGGGAATGCCTCTTTAGCAGCAGAACCTGCACTGGCAGCACTGTTCACGAAAGGAATATAGAGCAAAGTGCTGTCGGGATTATTCTCAAGAACAGGGTGTACGATCTTGTTGATGTCCTCCACAGGTGCTACGGTAGAGATGATTACTGTACCTGGAGAAAGTACTTTTTCACCATCGGGATACTTTTGGGTCATACTCATACTGTCCTTACCGGTAGGGATGTTGATTCCAAGGGCACATGCCATATCGCTGGCACCCTTAACTGCCTTGAACAGACGTGCATCTTCACCCTCGTTGCGGCAAGGCCACATCCAGTTTGCACTCAAGGAGATACCTTTTATACCATCTTTCAAAGGAGCCCAAACCACATTGGTAAGAGCCTCTGAGATAGCCATCCTTGAACCTGCTGCACTGTCTGCCAAAGCTACCATAGGGGCGTGACCCATAGAGGTGGCGATACCCTCCTTATTATTGTAGCCTATTGCAGTAACACCAAGGTTGTTTAAAGGAAGCTGAATCTCTCCGCAAGTCTGCTGGCCGGCAATAAGACCTGTAACCGAGCGGTCAACCTTGTTGGTCAACCAGTCTTTACATGCAACGCTCTCAAGCTGGAGCACCTGACCAAGGTAATACTCAAATTTGGCAGGATCATATGCAAGAGGAGCAAAACTGTAATCAGCAGTGTTGTCCTTCATATAAGTCTTAGGTGCGCTGCCGAACATATCCTCCATGGCAAGGTCAATGGCTGCCTCACCTGTCTTCTCATTCTTAAGGGTGAAGTTGTGTTTGCCGGTAGTCTCGCCAATCACATACATAGGGGCCCTCTCACGCTCGGCAATAGCCTTCAGTTCATCAATATCCTTCTCCTGCATCACAAGACCCATCCTCTCCTGGCTCTCATTCCCGATAATCTCCTTCAAACTCAAAGTAGGGTCTCCTACAGGAAGTTTACTGATATCAATATTTCCACCGGTCTCTTCCACCAGCTCCGACAAGCAGTTCAAGTGGCCACCGGCACCGTGGTCGTGTACACTTATAATAGTATTGTTGTCGCTCTCAGCAACGGCGCGGATAGCGTTGTAAGCCCTCTTCTGCATCTCAGGATTTGAACGCTGGATGGCATTCAGCTCAATTGCATTGGCATACTGGCCGGTATCAACGCTACTTACAGCACCGCCACCCATACCAATGCGGTAGTTGTCACCACCAAGGAGAACAACCTTGTCTCCTACGGCAGGAGTCTCTTTCAAAGCGTCGCGTTTCTTTGCAAAACCTACACCGCCGGCAAGCATTATAACCTTGTCAAAACCGAATTTCCTTGCAGGGGCTACATTAGGGCCTGGCAATTGTCCCTTGCCGTCTGTACGGGTACCGTCAAACTCGGCAGTAAGAAGACTGCCACAAATGATACACTGCCCGAACTTGTTTCCAAAATCAGAAGCACCATTGGAAGCCTTGGTAAGGATCTCCTGTGGGCTCTGGTACAGCCAAGGGCGGGCTGGGCTCTTCTCCCAGTCACGCTCAACTGCCATTGCTGCAGCACAAGATGCATCTGCCAAATCTGCTGCACCCTTGCCTGCCTCTGTGCTCAGGTGATGGTTCACACCGGCAGTTGCCTCAACACCCTCGTTGAATCTTGGGTAAGAGGTCATATAACATGCAGTACCTGCTATCGGGAAGCTGCCCTTACCACCTGCAATACGGTCTCTAATTTCACCGCCGCTGCCTGTTGCAGCACCGTTGAACGGCTCCACTGTGGTAGGGAAGTTGTGGGTCTCAGCCTTGAGTGAAATTACTGTATCCACCTCTTTGGCAACAAACTCAGATGGCTGGCTGCCGCTGGCAGGGTGGAACATTGCCACTTTAGGACCCTCAAGGAACGCACAGTTGTCTTTATACGCACTTACTATAAGGTTAGGATTCTCCTGAGAGGTCTTCTTGATCATCTTGAACAGGGAGCTCTCCATCTCCTTGCCATCAATGATGAACACACCATTAAAGATTTTGTGGCGGCAGTGCTCGCTGTTAACCTGAGAGAATCCGAACACCTCGCTGTCTGTAAGGCCGCGGCCAAGTTTCTTGCTCAAACCTTTAAGATACTCAATCTCCTCCGGGTTTAGGGCCAGTCCTTCCTGCTTGTTGTAGCTCTCAAAATCCTCTATATATATAACAGGATCAGGCTCCTTGTCAATGGTGAATATCTCCTGGTCAAGCCCGTTGTAAAAGCGCTGGAGCATCTTGTCGTACTGCGGAGCATCCTCCAGGGTAGGGAAGAACTCCTCAATGCGCTCAATTCCGCTGATGTTCATATTCTGGGTAATCTCTACCGCAGTTGTACTCCAAGGGGTAATCATCTCGCGTCTTGGACCAATAAACTTGCCCTCCACATTCTCACCCTTTTTTAATGTGGCGTTGCCAAAAAGCCACTCAAGGGCGCTGATATTCTCCTGAGAAATCATCTCATTAGCCTTTACAGCTATTACCGTACCATTGCCGGCACCAAAGAATAAAATCATAAGTATCTTGTTTTTAAAGTTTTATCAAATCCGTTGCACTAAGTGTGTATCTTGTACATACTTTAAGAACACAATAATTTGCTAAAATACGCAAAAAATGGATAATTCACAAAATACGGATTGTGGGCAATTGAAAATATTTAAAAATTTTTCAAAAAAATTTGGAGATTAAAAAATAATATCTACCTTTGCAACCCGAAACGAAAACGGGAGCATAGCTCAGCTGGTTTAGAGCACCTGCCTTACAAGCAGGGGGTCACAGGTTCGAATCCTGTTGCTCCCACAAAACAACAAGTTCATTCAATATTTTTTAGGGAGCATAGCTCAGCTGGTTTAGAGCACCTGCCTTACAAGCAGGGGGTCACAGGTTCGAATCCTGTTGCTCCCACGACTAATAGTCGAAATAGTTTTTCATAGTGTATTTTAAGTGTTTTGGAGGTCTGCAGTAATTGCAGAGCTCTTTTTTTTTTATTTTCACCGGAAGCGCAAATTCTGCCTTATGCTCCACCCCACAACCTTTCGGACATGGCCGGTTTTGCCAAAAACAGCAAAAAATCACCCGCTCTTTTTTGCCAAAAAGAGCAAAAATCCCTGCAGCGAACCTCTACACCCTTTGTAAGGTGAATAAATTTGTTGAGCCGGAAAACCCGTCCTACTTTTGCAGTGCAGCTGGGGAGGGGCCAAACCCTGTAATCAACATCATCAAATATACCCAAAGGAACTGCCCCTCTGCCGGCTGTTGTTATTTTAAAAAGTGTTTGTTTTTGAAAAGGGCACGGGATTTGTTCCGGTGCCCTTTTTTAATTTTTAAAATGGTTTATAATTTGGATACTTTTAATTTTAAGTGTACATTTGCAGGATAGTATGCATGATTGTATCCATTTTGGAAGATATGCATTGTTTTTTTAGGATTGTTAAAGAAAAATACTTTATAAAGTAATGAGAATAAAGAGATTTTTATTGGTTCTCGGTTTGGCTTCACTTACTGTTTATGCCACTGCCCAGAGTTCTACGGATATTCAGTTGGCAAAACAGTTGGCCAAGCAACAGGGTTACTCAGATGCCCAGATTGAAGCTATGATGAACCAGTATGACAAAGGGGGCAAATCTGCTACAACAGCGCAACAGAGTACAGTTGACCGTAATGTTGCAGCATTACAGCAACAACAGATGATGTTGCAACAGCAGCAGATGATGATGCAGAACTACGGAGTGGCAGCTCAGACAGCAGCTCCGGCAGCAGAGACAAAGCAGGATGGGCTCCTTAAGGGATCAGACCTCATTTTCGGTCATAACCTTTTCAAGAACAGGAACCTTAACTTTGTACCAAGCTACAATATACCCACTCCAAGCAACTACAAACTCTCTGCAGGAGATGAGGTGGTTATAGATATTTGGGGTGATGTAATTTCCAACATCACTACAACCATTTCTCCCGACGGTTCTGTAAACATCCCTAACCTTGGCCCTGTTTACCTTGCTGGCCAGACCGTAGAGAAAGCGGAGAAATCGCTTAAATCGTATTTGAGCAAAATCTACAGCGGTATTGCACAGGAGGAGCCAACCACTTATGTAAAACTTGCACTTGGTAAAACCAAAACAGTTACTGTAAATGTAGTGGGTGACGTAGAGAAACCTGGCAGCTATACCCTTCCAGCCCTTTCAACCATTGCAAGTGCAATGTATCTGGCTGAGGGTCCGAATGATTTGGGAACAATCCGCGCAATCAACCTTTACAGAAATGGAAAGCTGATAAGTTCGTTTGATATATATGAGTTCATTGTAAACGGAACATTCAACAGCAATGTAAGACTTGAAGATAATGATGTAATTTCAGTTGCCCCTTATTCTGGGGTGGTAACAGTAATGGGAGGTGTAAAACGTCCTATGAAATATGAGGTCAAACCTGGTGAGACATTGGATAAAGTTCTTGCATATGCAGGTGGTTTCTCGGATGCGGCCTTTGCTGATAAAGTACATGTAGACCGTATTGCGTCGCAGGTTGCAACAGGTGCTGCAGGTGAATCTTTTGATGTAATGTCCCAGCAGTACGGGTCATTTGAGGTGAAGGATGGTGATGTGATTACAGTGAATGTGAACAACACCCTTTTCAAGAATAAAGTCAACATTGAGGGGGCAGTTTGGCGTCCTGGTACCTACGCAATCAACGGAACCACATCCACTTTGAAACAGCTTATACAAGCTGCAGGCGGTTTGCGGGATGATGCACATACAGAGAGGGGTATAATCCAAAGATTGGATGAGAACCGCCAGAAACAGCAGCTTTCTTTCAATGTGGCAGATGTTATACTTGGGAAAGGGGATATTACTCTTAATCCCGATGATAATGTCCAGATTTTTGATATGAATGATTTGCAGCCTGAGAGGAGTGTCAGAATCTATGGTGAGGTGAAATCATCGGGAAGCAGATATGATTACAGGGAGGGGATGACAATAGGGGACCTTATACTTATGGCAGGTGGTATCACAGATGCTGCAACCCTTGCTAAGGTGGAGGTTGCCAGGAGAAATGTAAAATCTGATGTTGCGGACCCGGAGCCTTCAGATGTTGTGGCCGAGGTAATGTATTTCAATTTGCTGAAGAATCCTGCTGATGCTGATGTTAAGTTGAAACCGTTTGATATTGTATTTGTGCGGAGGAACCCTACTTACAAAGCACAGCAATCTGTTGCCTTAACAGGTGAGGTGAATTATCCTGGCACTTATGTAGTGGAGAGCAGTACGGTAAGGCTAAGTGATGTCATTGGGCGTGCCCAAGGATTTACCAATGATGCGTATGTGAAAGGTGCAAAACTTACCAGAACCCTTAATAAAGAGGAGTTTGACCGTTTGAAGGTTGCAATGGAGATTGCAAAGAAACAGGCCAATGATTCAACTGCCGTAGATTCATTGGAGATAGGTGAGAGCTATACAGTTGCAATTGATTTGGCGAGAGCTATTGCAGAGCCTGGCTCTGTGGCAGATGTAATCTTGAGGGAGGGAGATGTGATATCTGTACCTAAGTATAACAGTACCGTAAAAATATCGGGAGCAGTGCTGTATCCGAATGTGGTGTCGTTTGATCCTAAGAAATCCTGGAACTACTACCTTTCAAATGCAGGTGGGGTAACCCAGGATGGTGTAAAGAGAAAAGTTTATATGGTACATATGAATGGTTCGGTGGCAACTAAAGGGGATGCAAACTTTAAGGTGCAGCCTGGTACAGAGATAATCATACCGGCCAAGAACAGTCAGCAGGGTGGTCAGAATCTTGCTTCTATAATGAGCATAGCCACATCTACAGCTTCTTTGGCTGCAATGATTACTACAATTGTCAATCAGATGAAATAGTTGAAATGAGTAACATTTACAGCATAATATCCAATAAGGTAATCAATTCCCCCTATATAAGCAGGTGGAGTGTACTCTTGATAGACTCCTTTATTGCAACATTTGCAACAGTTTCTGTATATCTGGTATTGGGTTTTTTTGCCAAGAGCGAGCCAATACTCTCAAGATATATGTATATTGCCCTGTTGTCATTTGTCTCAAGTATTACCACTTTCTATATTTTTGGCACTTACAGGGGTATTATGAGGCATACCACCATGCAGGAGGTTATGAGGATATCCATTGCTGTATGTGTGAAGAGTGCAATTCTGTTGGCCCTTTTCATCTCACTAAAAGATTGGATAGGGATTACATTCAGCAATCTGAACCTTATGTTTTCCCAAGTGGCGGATATTGTCTGCTCAATAGTGTTGCTTATAGCCCTGAGGATGTTCCTTATATATATATATGAGTTGTCTTTGGCCAGCAACAACAAGACAGCCAAAAGGGTACTCATATATGGAGATGGTCCCAAGTCGGTTGCACTTACCTCTTTCCTTTCCAGAAATATGCATGCTGAGTATAGGATTATGGGGTATGTGACCATGCAGACCCGCAGAACAAAACTTAAGCTCCAGGGACTTACAGTTTACACAATAGATGAATATGACTATTTCAGTGAGGTTATAGAGAAGAAAAATGTGAATGCTGTCGTCTTTCCAAGTCAGGCAAGTGCAATGGAGGAGAAGGACGGGCTTATAGATTATTGCATAAAGAAGCATATTAAAGTTATGGTAATGCCTCAATTGAATGAGATGCCAAAGGACGGCAATATGCAGAATATGATACGGGAGATAAGGATTGAAGATCTTCTGGGGAGGGATGAGATTACCATAAATATGGAGGAGGTGAGCGGATTCCTTTCAGGCAAGAGGGTTATGGTAACAGGTGGTGCAGGAAGTATTGGCAGTGAGTTGAGCAGGCTCATCAGCTCTTTCCCTATTTCCCAAATAATTGTATTGGACAGTGCTGAGACGCCATTGCACAATATCCAGCTGGAACTTACAGACAGGGAGAAAAAGAAGGATGGGTTCTCATTGGAGAGCTTTGACGACAGATTCAAGTTCGTGATTGCGGATGTGAGGGATGTGGCCAGGATGGAAAAGGTTTTTGAAGCTTACAAACCGGAGATTGTTTTCCATGCTGCCGCGTACAAGCATGTTCCGTTGATGGAGAGTAATCCTTGCGAGGCTATAAATGCCAATGTTATGGGAAGCCGCAATGTGGCTGACATGGCAGTGAAATATGGTGTTGAGAAGATGGTAATGGTCTCTACAGATAAGGCTGTAAACCCTACCAATGTAATGGGATGTTCAAAGAGATTGGCCGAGATATATGTACAGACTTTGAGCAAAGCCATTATAAATGGAGAAGTTGAGGGTAAGACCAAATTTATAACTACCCGTTTTGGAAATGTCCTTGGCTCAAACGGTTCTGTGATACCACGTTTCAGGGAGCAGATAATCAATGGTGGCCCTGTAACAGTTACTCATAAGGACATTATCCGTTTCTTTATGACAATTCCGGAGGCATGTCGCCTTGTATTGGAGGCTGCCACAATGGGTGAAGGGTATGAGATATTTGTATTTGATATGGGCAAACCGGTGAAGATTGCAGATTTGGCACGTAATATGATATCTCTGGCTGGTTTTGAACCAGATAAGGATATAAAGATAGTATATACAGGGTTGAGGCCTGGAGAGAAATTGTATGAAGAGTTGTTGAACAGCAAGGAGAATACCATCCCTACTGGGCACAAGAAGATTTCAGTTGCCAAGGTAAGGGAATATTCTTTCAAGACAATCCTTCAGGAATATGAAACATTGAGGGATTTGGCCAAGAAGATGGACAAGATGGGAACAGTAAGGCAAATGAAGGCTATTGTTCCGGAGTTCAAGAGCCAGAACTCTGTATATTCACAATTGGACAAATAAAGAGATGGAATCCCCATACCAATGGTTTGCCATGCGTGCAACCTACAAAAGAGAACTGTTGGCAAGAGATTACCTTGTGGAGAGAGGAATTGACGTATTTGTACCATTGAGGAAGGTTGTGAAAAAGGTAAGGGGGATAAAGAGGAAACTTACGGTTCCTGCTATTAACAGTCTGATATTTGTACATGCCAGGAAAGAGGAGTTGCAGGAGGCTAAATTTGGGGTTGATTACCTCCAGTACCTTACCAGAAAACTGGATGGAAGGAGTATCCCTATAATTGTCCCCGACAGGCAGATGGAACAGTTCCGTCAGGTTGTGGAGGATGATACAATTGATAAGACTTTTTATGCTCCGGGAGAGTTGGATTTGGCAAAGGGAACAAAAGTGAGGGTACACGGCGGACCGATGGATGGTATTGAAGGGGTACTGCTGAAGGTAAAGGGAAAAAGGGCAAGGCAGTTTACCATGGAGGTGGAAGGAACCATTGCTATGAGTACAAAAGTAGAGAATTTCCACCTGGTTGAGGTTGTAGAGTTAATATAATTTGCTTAACTTTACAAAGATTGAAAGAGGTTTTGTAGAAATACAGACCCGCAAAATACTAAATAATTTTCTAAATAGTTGAAACACAAAAGATTATATGTGTTTTAACGCTCCATTGTTTTACCCGAACCGTAAATTATCTTAAAAATGGAAAACAATAACGTACAACAACAGAACAATTTTGAAGAAGAAGAGATTGACATCATGGCCATAATTATGCGCCTATGGGAAAAGAGATGGTTCATTATAAAGGTTACATGCGTATTTGCAGTACTGGGAGTATTTGTAGCAATCTTTACCCCAAAAGAATATACCGCAAGTTGCGTCGTAGTACCTGAAACCAAAGGGGGTGCTTTCAGCGCATCCTCATTGGGCGGCTTGGCTGCTATGGCAGGAATTAATCTTGGTGGATCTAATGGCGGTGAGATGCTTTCCCCTCTTATGTATGACAAATTGATGAAAAACATAGACTTGAGGAAAGAACTTATGCAAACCCCAATCAACTGGGAAGAGTATGAAGAGCCAATTACCATTTTGGATTATTATACAAATCCCGACTATGCCAAAACTTCAGTTCTGGGTGTTGTTAAAAAGTACACAATTGGACTTCCGTTTACAATTCTAAATGCAATAAGAGGTGAGCAGGAGAAGGAGGAGATGCAGTTGCCTTCAGACGGCCCTAAATTGAGTGCATACACCCAGGATGAGCTGAAATGTATTAAAGCATTTGCCGGACAATACTCTGTAATGGCAGACAAAAAGAATGGGGATGTAACCATATCTGCCCGCATGCCTGAAGCATTAGCTGCTGCACAGGTTGTAGATGCAGTACAGAACCTCCTGCAGAAATATGTAATTGAACTCAAACTCCAGAAAGCGGAGGTAAACTACGAATATATAAAACAGCGCTACGATGAGGCAAAATTGGTATTTGAACAGAAACAGGAAGAATATGCCAAATTCCAGGATGCCAATAAGGTCCTCACCTCAGCCCTCTCAAAAGCCAAAGAGGAGCAGATGCGCAGCGAATTTAATGTAGCAAAAGACCTCTTTAACCAACTTACCACCCAATTGGTACAGGCAGAAATGAAAATTAAAGAAGACATTCCAATCCTTACAGTTGTAGAGCCAGTGCAGGTGCCGCTTGAAAGGAGCAAACCTCAGAGAATTAAGATTTTATTTATCTGGTGTTTCTTGGGAGGGGTATTAGGTTGCGGTTTGATACTTGGAGGAGATTGGTTGAAAGGACAAGGGTTTGAGAATAAGTGGGTAGATAAGATTATTGATTAAATTAACTAAGTAAAGCATATGAAAGGAATAGTACTGGCAGGCGGATCAGGAACTCGACTCTATCCAATAACCAAAGGCATTAGCAAACAGTTAATGCCTATTTACGATAAACCAATGGTATATTACCCAATAAGTGTACTAATGCTGGCGGGAATTAGGGATATACTTATTATCTCCACTCCTCACGACCTGCCGGGATTTCGTAGGCTTCTTGGTGACGGGTCGGACTATGGGGTGCACTTTGAGTATGCCGAGCAGCCGTCACCAGACGGACTTGCTCAAGCATTCACTATTGGAAAAGACTTCATAGGTGATGATAGTGCATGCTTGGTGCTAGGAGATAATATCTTCCATGGAGCTGGTTTCACCAAGATGTTGAAAGAAGCAGTGCGTACTGCTGAAGAAGAGAAGAAAGCAACAGTATTTGGATACTGGGTGCATGATCCAGAAAGATATGGTGTAGCTGAATTTGATAAAGACGGTAACTGTCTAAGCATTGAGGAAAAACCAGCTGAGCCAAAATCAAATTATGCAGTTGTTGGACTTTATTTCTACCCAAACAAAGTAGTAGATGTTGCAGCTAACATCAAACCTTCAGCCCGTGGTGAATACGAGATCACAACAGTTAATCAGGAGTTCCTCAAAGACGGAGAACTTAAAGTTCAGACCCTTGGTCGTGGTTTTGCGTGGCTTGATACTGGTACACATGACTCACTTTCTGAAGCCTCAACATACGTTGAAGTTCTTGAGAAACGTCAGGGCCTTAAGATAGCTTGTTTGGAGGGTGTAGCATATCGTCAAGGCTGGATTACAGAGGAAAGAATGAGAGAACTTGCCCAGCCGATGATCAAGAATCAGTATGGTCAGTATCTTCTCAAGGTAATTGATGAGATCAAGGAAACCGGCAAACCAAATCTTGACTAAGTATGGAAGTAATCAAAACTGCAATAGACGGTTTAGTAATCATCGAGCCAAAAGTATTTGGTGATGCACGTGGCTATTTCTTTGAAAGTTTCTCACAACGAGAATTCGAAAAAAAGGTAAGAAAAATCAACTTCGTGCAAGATAACGAAAGTATGTCAAGCTACGGAGTAATGAGAGGTTTGCATTTCCAGTGTCCGCCATTTACTCAGAGTAAGCTTGTAAGGTGTGTAAAAGGTAGAGTTCTAGATGTAGCACTTGATATCCGCAAAGGAAGTCCAACCTACGGCCATCATGTAGCAGTTGAGCTATCTGAAGATAATCATCGTCAGTTCTTTGTACCAAGAGGTTTTGCTCATGGTTTTGCTGTATTGAGCGAAATCGCCATCTTCCAGTACAAGTGTGATAACTTCTATGCACCCCAGGCAGACGGGGGCATAAGCATCCTAGATGAAAGCCTTGGTATAGACTGGCAGATTCCTACAGACAAGGCGTTGCTTTCAGAAAAAGACTTAAAGCATGCCTTACTTAAAGACTTTGATAGTCCGTTCTCAATTGGTATGAACCTTTATCCAGAGTTTGAGTAAAACATGAATATTCTAGTAACAGGAGCCAATGGTCAGCTAGGAAATGAGATGCGTATCCTAGCCAGAGAAAGCCAGGACAAATATATCTTCACTGACGTAAATCAAGTTGAAGGAGTAGAAACCACCTTCCTTGATATTACAGATTTGGAAGCCATAAGAACAATGGTAAGGGAGCAGAGTGTTAACGCCATTGTCAATTGTGCAGCTTGGACAAATGTAGATGGAGCTGAAGACCCAGAAAAATATGAGATTGTAGAGAAACTCAATGCTACAGCTCCAGAGAATCTTGCAAAAGTAATGAAAGAAGTTGGTGGTCTACTCGTGCATATCTCTACAGATTACGTTTTTGGAGCAGAACCATACAATACTCCTTGCAAAGAAGACCAAACTGGAACTCCAACAGGAGTATATGGTTTGACTAAACTTCACGGAGAACAAAAGATTATTGCAACAGGATGCAATTATGTTATCATCCGTACAGCATGGCTTTATAGTGAGTTTGGAAAGAATTTCTGCAAAACCATGATGAACCTTACTGCTACAAAACCTGAGCTTAAGGTTGTCTTCGACCAAGTCGGAACTCCAACATACGCTCTCGATCTTGCTAAAGCAATCATTGTAGTGCTTGAGAAGTTCGATGGAAGCCAGACTGGAATTTATCACTATTCCAACGAAGGTGTTTGCAGCTGGTTCGACTTCACCAAGATGATTGCTGAGTACAATGGAACTACAGAATGCAAAGTCCAGCCATGTTACAGCTGTAACTTCCCAAGCCCTGTAAAGAGGCCATCGTACTCAGTCCTAGATAAGTCTAAAATTAAATGTGTATTTGGTGTTGAGGTTCCATACTGGACCAACTCCCTTAAAAAGTGTATAAATAATTTAAAGTCAATATAATATGAAGCGCAATATCGTCATCACCGGAGGAGCAGGATTCATAGGCAACCACGTTGTTCGTCTGTTTGTAAATAAGTATCCAGAGTATAATATCATTAATCTTGATAAGCTTACCTATGCTGGTAACTTAGCAAATCTAAAAGATATCGAAGGCAAGCCAAACTACAAGTTTGTAAAGATGGATATCTGCGACTTTGAGGCCTTCTATCAATTGATGCAGGATGAAAAGGTTGATGGAATTATCCACCTTGCAGCAGAGTCGCATGTAGACCGTTCAATTAAAGATCCATTCACTTTTGCTAAAACAAATGTAATGGGAACTTTGAGTCTCCTTCAGGCTGCAAAACTTTATTGGGAGTCTCTTCCCGACAAATATGAAGGCAAGAGATTTTATCACATTTCAACCGATGAAGTATATGGAGCCCTTTCAATGAATCATCCGGAAGGCATTGAGCCTCCTTTCAAAACAGTAGCCTCAAGTGAAGGACACAAGGCTTATGGTGATGATTTCTTCTATGAGACAACAAAATATAATCCTCATAGTCCATATTCAGCATCAAAGGCAAGTTCAGATCACTTTGTAAGAGCATACCACGATACTTATGGTATGCCAACAATAGTAACAAACTGCTCAAACAACTATGGTCCTTATCAGTTCCCAGAAAAATTGATTCCATTGTTTATCAACAATATCAGAAACAGAAAACCACTGCCAGTCTATGGTAAAGGAGAGAATGTGAGGGACTGGTTGTTTGTAGAAGATCACGCAAGAGCTATTGATATCATATTCCATGAAGGCAAGATCAATGAAACTTATAACATTGGAGGTTTTAACGAGTGGAAGAACATAGACCTAATCAAGATGATGATCAAGACCGTAGACAAGATTCTTGGGAATCCAGAGGGACATAGTTTGGATCTTATTACCTACGTAACCGACCGCCTTGGCCACGATGCCAGATACGCAATCGACAGCACAAAACTACAGAAAGAACTTGGTTGGGAACCAAGCCTTCAGTTTGAGGAAGGAATAGAGAAAACTGTTCGTTGGTACTTGGATAACCAGGAGTGGATGGATAATATAACTTCTGGTGAGTATGAGAAGTATTACGATGATCAATACAAGGATAGATAGTGAACGTAATTAAAACTTCAATAGAAGGCTTAGTTGTCATTGACACCAAGGAGTTGTAGGAAGCTGGAGGATACTTCTTCGAAAGCTTATCGCGGAGAGAATTTGAGGAAAAGTAGGGGAAATCAACTTTTTACAAGACAACGCAAGTATATCTACCTCCATAATCTCCGTAGTCTGTACTTCCTAAAAGCACCTTATGCGCAGAGCAAGTTTGCGCAGAAGTGTTAAGGTAAAAGTTTTGGATGTAGATGTGGATGTGGATATCCAAATGATAGTCCTACTTATGGTCAATATGTAGCCGTTGAATTCTTTGAGTAAAACCACTGTCTGTTCTTCATCCCAAAAGGATTTGCCCATGGTTATGACGTTTATCCAAAGAAGCTATCTTCTAATAAATGAGAAGAGTTGTATCACTCTAATGCCGAAGGAAGCATCCTGTATGGCGGCCACGATTGGGGAATTGATTGGCAGATTACGATGGAAGAAACGATATTTAGCTATAAGAATACTAAGAATTTGTTGTCGAATGATAGTGAGCAATGGAACGAAACGCCAGGGGTGATTGAATAATTAGCTATTAACATATAAAGATTGCATCTATAGGGTGACTGACTCAGAAGATTTTCTAAGAGTCTAGCATAAATGTGGTGTTTTTGAAATTAAAGTAAAATTATAAACTAAGTAATAAATATTTAAATATGAAACCTCTTTTTATAGCAGGACCATGTGTTATAGAATCAACAGAATGTCTTGACCAAGTTGCTCAAGAAATTGTACGTTTAAATCTGAAGTATGATATTGATATAATATTTAAATCATCTTTTGATAAGGCCAATCGCACTAGTATAAATTCTTTCAGAGGTCCTGGCTTAGAGAAAGGTCTTACAATGCTTAATGATGTGCGTGAAAAGTACGGGTTGAAATTACTCACAGATATCCATGAAAGCTACCAGGCTTCTATAGCTGGACAAGTAGTTGATATACTTCAGATACCAGCATTTCTTTGTAGACAAACTGATTTATTGGTTGAAGCTGCAAAGACTGGAAAGATTGTAAATATCAAGAAAGCGCAATTCTTAAGTGGAATGGATATGGAGTACCCTGTGCAGAAGGTTCGTGAAAGTGGGAATGATAATGTGTGGCTGACAGAAAGGGGTAATATATATGGATATAACAATTTGGCTGTAGATTTCCGTAACATAGCTGACATGAAAAAATATACAGATACTGTAATTATGGATTGTACACATTCAGTTCAGCGACCAGGGGCTGCTGGTGGTAAAACAGGTGGTAATCGTGAATTCGTACCAGCGATGGCGCTTGCTGCGAAAGCATTTGGCGCAACAGGTTATTTCTTTGAAGTTCATCCAAATCCAGAAAACGCCAAGTCTGATGGTCCAAATATGCTTTATTTAAGAGATTTAGAGTCAGTGATAAAAAGTCTTCTTTAATTATGGTTCCTAATATCAAAGCTATTATACTGGATGTTGATGGGACATTGACTGATGGTAAAATTTATATGTCAGACAATGGGGAAATAATGAAGGCTTTTAATATAAAGGATGGTTATGCTTTAGCGAGATTATCTAAAAGCGAGATTACTCCTATTATTATAACAGGCCGTAAATCTAAAATTGTAGAAAAAAGAGCGCAAGAATTAAAAATCACAGAAGTACATCAGGGTATTGATGATAAACTGCCTAAACTGCTTGAAGTATGCGAACGATTGCACATATCGCCTTCTCAATGTGCTTATATCGGGGATGATTTAAATGATATGGAATGTATGCAGGCATGTGGGTTAAAAGCTTGTCCGTCGGATGCTGTTCAAGGTATCAAAGAAGTAGTAGATTATGTCTGCAAATCCAAGGGAGGAGAAGGTGCAGTAAGAGAATTCTGTGATTATATTATTTTTTAACAACGGGAAAATATTTATGGAAAATAAAACTTTAATAATAGAAACTGGCAAGAAGTGTTTGAAGGATGAAGCTAACGCATTAATTAACATTATCTCTCATATAGGGGATGATTTTGTTAAAGCTGTAGAGTTAATACATAATTGTAAAGGTAAGTTTATTATTACTGGTGTAGGTAAGAGTGGTCATGTGGGTAGAAAAATAGCTGCTACTTTAGCTAGTCTTGGAACACCATCTTTCTTTGTTAATCCACTTGATGCTTTTCATGGTGATTTAGGTATGTTTGACCCCGCAGATGTTGTCATGGCTATATCTTATAGTGGTAATACAGATGAATTATTACGTTTTATTCCAATGTTGATAGATAGAAAAATCCCAATCATTGGAATGTCAGGAAATCCAAATTCTTTGTTAGCTCAGTATTCACAATGTCATTTGAATGTAGCTGTTGAAAGAGAAGCCGATCCATTAAATTTGGCTCCTACTTCATCCACAACTTGCCAAATTGCTATGGGTGATGCTTTGGCATGCGCTTTAGTTAAAGTTAGAAATTTTAAGGATACAGACTTTGCACAATTTCATCCAGGTGGTAGCTTAGGCAAGAAACTTCTTTCAAAGGTTAAAGACTATATGGTAAGTATTAATTTGCCAGTAGTCTCTTTAGATATGAAGATTAGCGATACAATAATTGAAATTAGTAAGACAAAGCAAGGTATAGCTGTTGTATTGGAAAATAATGTCATAGTTGGTGTTGTCACTGATGGTGATGTACGACGTGCAATGAAGAATAACCAGGATGAATTCTTCTCGCTTACAGTACAAGATATAATGAGTACTACACCTAAAACAATTAACTATATGTCAAAACTCACAGAAGCAGGTGAGAAGATGAGAGAATTTAATATTCATTCATTGATAGTAGTGGATGATTCCAATCAATTTGTTGGTATTATTGATGCTTTCCAATGTCTATAATCTATGAATGAAACTATAAGGCTTCCATGGATTGATACAGTAAAAGGTCTGGGTATATTGCTGGTATTTTTAGGTCATAGTAGTATACCTGTGGCGCATAGTATTTATATGTTCCATATGCCGTTATTCTATATATTATGCGGGTTATGTTGGGATACAAATAAATATATTTCCCTTCCGTTTAGATCCTATTGGAAGAAGAAGTTTAGGTCCTATATAATACCATATTTAAAAATATCTATAGTTTGTCTTCTTTTGTATGGCGTATTATACAATGGTATCACAATGGGTATTAATGATGCTTATTGGACTAAACTTGCTAAATATATCTTGGGATTATTTGTATTCTCGCGAGGAACAACAGAGTGGATGCCACGTTGTAGCCCTATATGGTTCTTGACTTGTATTTTCTTTGCAGAGATAATGTTGTACTTTGTTCGTAAACAGAGCACTTACAAGCAAGTAGTGTTAATTCTATTGTCAGCCTTATTAGGTTATGTTTTTTCTTTGGCAGTCAAACTGCCCATGAACATTGAAAATGTCCGAAGGTAAAAAAATATTTGTGTTAATATGAAAACGGTTGCATTTGTTCCAATACGCCTGAATAGCAAAAGAGTTGTCGGAAAAAATTTAAAAAATTTAGGTAATAAGCCATTAATGTGCTATGTCTTGGAGACATTAGCAAAAGTTAGTGGTGTGGATGATGTATATGTATATTGCAGTAGTGAAGATGTTATTCCCTACCTTCCTGAAGGTGTAAAATATTTGAAACGTCCAGAATTCTTGGACAGCGATGAAACTTTAGGGAAGGAAATATACGAAGAGTTTACAAAAACTATAGATGCTGATGTTTATATTCTTGCACACACCACATCACCGTTCCTAAAAATTGAAACTTTTGAGAATGCACTTAATAAGATAAAGAATGAAGATTTTGACTCTGCATTCTCCGCAGAGAAGGTGCAGACTTTTACATGGTTCGGAGGGAAACCTCTAAATTATGATTTAAAAGAAATACCACGTACTCAAACGATAGAGCCAATTTATGTAGAAACATCTGCATTTTTTATGTTTAAAAAAGATGTTTGGAAAGTACATAAACAGAGAATTGGATTTAATCCTTATATCGCACTCGTAGACAAGATTGAAGGAGTGGATATCGACTGGCCTGAAGATTTTGAATTTGCCGAAAAAATATTAGAATCATACAAAGTAAATTTAAAATGACCAATCAAGGGCTGAAAGCAAAAACAATTAGAGGCGTAACATGGACAGCTTTAGATACTGTACTTAAGTACGGTATAACCTTTGTCGTGGGTATTGTTCTCGCAAGATTGTTAACTCCAGACGAGTATGGTCTTATTGGTATATTGACAATCTTTATCGAACTATTCAATATCATTATTGATGGAGGATTTGCTAATGCTTTAATACGTAAACAGGATGCTGAGGATATAGATTTTAGTACGGTTTTTTATACGAACCTATTATTATCTATATGTATGGCCTTGCTGTTGTATTGCAGTGCAGGCTTAATTGCTGATTTTTTTAAGAGGGAGGAGCTTATACCACTAACTCATATTATGTCCTCTGTTGTTGTTATAAATTCTTTAGCGATTGTACAAAGAACAAGACTAACTAAGAAAATTGATTTTAAGACTCAAACTAAGGTCTCTTTTTTTTCTTCTGTTTTTAGTGGAGTTGTCGGTATAACAATGGCATTTACTGGTTTTGGTGTATGGGCATTAGTTGGACAACAAATAGCAAGTGCTCTTATGACAGCTATTTTGTTATGGTATGTGAGTAAATGGATGCCGAAGTGGGAATTTTCATGGAAGAGTTTTAAAGAGATGTGGGGCTTTGGTTGGAAATTATTATTAAGCGGTATATTTAATTCTCTTTCTTCACAAGTTCATAGTGCTGTTATAGGTAAGTGCTTTAGTCCTGCAACGTTAGGACAATATACTCGAGCGCATCAATTTGGCTCGTTGTTTTCAGGAAATTTTACGGCAGTTATTCAACGTGTTACTTTTCCTGTTTTAAGTACGATTCAAGATGATCTTAACCGGTTGAAGAGTTCTTATAAGCGAGTAATCAGAATGACGGTGCTCCCAACTTTCATTTTGATGATGTTATTAGCGGCATGTGCAAAACCTCTTCTGATAACCCTAATTGGAGAGAAATGGGATCAAGCTTCTGTTTTTCTCCAGATATTATGTTTTAATATGATGTTATTTCCTCTACATTCTTTAAACTTAAATGCTATTCAAGTGATGGGTAGAAGTGATTTGACACTTAAGATAAACATAATAAAAAACTTGCTAATTATAATACCTGTCACTCTTGGTATACTCTTTAATATTTATTGGATGTTGGTGGCTGATGTAGTGAAAGGATATGTGTGCTATTACCTAAATGCATATTATTCAAGGTATCTTCTAAATTATCCAATAGAGGAACAAGTAAAGGACATTATGCCCTCTTTGGGAGTTGCTTTAGGTTGTGCAGTTCCAACGTATCTGATTAGTTTTATCCTGCTTCCCTCATATGTGCTACTATTCATACAAATGATTTTTGGTGGAGTTTTAGCATTAATCATCTGTGAGAAATCTAAGCTACCTGAATACTTAGAACTTAAAGGCATTGTCATGCCAATCATCAATAAGATAATCAAACGAAAATAATCATATGTACAACAAACAAATCACAGTAACCAGTCCGTTACTTCCCAATTTGAATGAGTTCCATGCGCTCTTGAAAGAGATATGGGACTCCAAGTGGATTACCAACAATGGTTCGTTTCACCGTCAGTTGGAGGCAGCTCTCGCAGAATACCTCAAGGTGCCATATGTATCATTGTTTACTAATGGTACACTCCCGTTGCTCACAGCCCTTCAGGCTTTGAGAATCACTGGTGAAGTGATTACTACACCATACTCTTTTGTTGCAACTACACACTCTATCTGGTGGAACGGTTGTAAACCAGTCTTTGTGGACGTAGACCTTAAGACTGGAAATATGGATCCGGATAAGATTGAGGCTGCCATCACTCCTCGTACAACTGCTATTATGCCGGTACACTGCTATGGTAAGCCTTGTGATGTTCGCAGGATTAAGGGAATCGCAGACAAATTTGGTCTGAAAGTAATCTATGATGCAGCTCACGCTTTTGCGTTGGAGATTCCAAAGGATGAGGCTGATTATAAGGTGTCTTTTGATGGATCCAACAATGTGTTCAATCCTTCACAAGCGGCAAAGAAGGTAGAGGTGGAAACTGAATCTATCCTCAATTGGGGTGATATGTCAACTTTGAGTTTCCATGCAACAAAAGTGTACAACACAATTGAGGGTGGTGCAATGATTATGCATGATGCTGAGACCAAGAAACGTATTGACTATCTGAAAAACTTCGGTTTTGCAGGTGAAACTACCGTTGTTGGACCTGGTATTAACTCTAAAGTGGATGAGATGCGTGCAGCATATGGCCTCTTGAACTTAAAGCAGGTTGATGCAGCTATTGAGGCTCGTAAAAAGACTGCAGACGTGTACCGTGAGACGTTGAGAGGAGTAAGCGGCTTAACTTTCTATGAAGATATGCCGGGAGTAAAGCATAATTACAGCTACTTCCCAATGTTCATTGATGCAGAGAAATACGGTATGACTCGTGATGAACTCTACTTCAAGATGAAGGAGGCAAATATACTTGGCAGACGTTATTTCTATCCGCTAATTAGTGAGTTCTCCACTTATAGAGGTTTAGAGTCTGCACGTAAAGAAAACCTTCCTAATGCTCATAAGATGGCAGATACTGTGATTTGTCTGCCTATGCATCATAAACTATCTGAGGGGGATATGGAAAGAATACTTAAACTGATTGTAAAATAATAAAGGAACTAGATAATTATGAACAGAAACATGCAAGATACACGTGCTTTCCTTGAAAGTATTAACATGCCTGGTGGCGATCTTTATTCACTTCCTACTTCGGACAAACGCTTTCCAGATGGTGGACAATATCGTTTTGAAGTTCCAGGTATTCAGGGTCCTGGTCCTATGAAAGCTCTTTTGGAGCAGCTGGATAAGTATGGTATTCAGATTCATCGTGTAACTCAGACCAAGGGTATTATGTTCCTTACAGACGAGGAAATCAAAACAATGGTTGAGTACGCAAAAAAATGGAAAGTAGAGCTTGTATTAGCTTGTGGTCCTCGTGCAACTACCGACACTTCAGCAAGCGTGAAGACTGACGAAGGACAGCGTATGGGCTACCGCCTTCGAGGTCAGGAACAGATTGTTCGTGGTATTGAGGAAATACGTCGTGGTGCACGTCTTGGTGTCCGTGGTTTCCTTATTTACGATGAGGGCCTTCTTTATGCATTGAATGAAGCTCGTAAGATAGGATATATTCCAGCAGATTGTCACTTCAAGATTTCTGCACATTCAGGTCATGCAAATCCTTGCTCTGCTCATGTACTTGAAACCTTAGGTGCTGATAGTATCAATCCTGTACGTGATATTCAGGTACAAATGCTAGCTTCGATGCGTGCTGCAATTGATTGTCCTATTGACTTGCACACGGAGAATCCTAAATCTTCAGGAGGTTTTATCCGTCATTATGAAGTGCCTGAGTTTGTACGTGTAGCAGCACCAGTATACCTTAAGACTGGCGGTTCTGTTGCAGCAAACCATAGTTATGACACTACCGAGAAAGAGGCTAAACAAAGAGCAAAACAGATTCTCCTTGTGAAGAGAATGTTGGATGAATATTACCCTGATGCAATTGTTTCTAGTAAAAAATTATAGTTAATGAAGCAAAAGAAGTTGATGCTTTTAGGAGGTATCCGTTATCTTCTTCCAGTGATTAAGTCAGCTCATGAGCAGGGATACTATGTGATTACAGCAGATTATTTGCCGGACAATATTGCACATCAGTATTCAGACGAGTATGTCAACGTCAGTATCATTGATAAAGAGGCAGTACTGAAGGTTGCTCGTGAGAAAGAAATTGATGGTATCATGTCTTTTGGTGTAGATCCTGGAGTGATAGCTGCGTCATATGTACAGAATCAGATGGGATTACCTTCTTTCGGACCTTATGAATCTGTGGACATCCTTCAACATAAAGATAAGTTTCGTGCTTTTTTGACTGAGAATGGATTTAATGTGCCTTGGGCATTCGGATTCCCATCAGAAACAGAAGCTTGGGAATCACGTGATAAATTTACCTATCCGTTGATTGTAAAGCCTACTGACTCTGCAGGTAGCAAGGGTTGTACTCGTGTTGATTTTGAGGAGGAGTTGATGGCTGCAATTCAGTATGCTTTTAAATATACAATTAGTGGTCATATCATTATCGAAGAATTTTTGGATAAGAAAGGCTGCTCATCTGATACTGATAGCTATGCACAGGATGGTCAGTTGAAGTTTGTTAGTTTCTCTGCCCAGCGTTTTGATGTTCAGGCAGTAAACCCTTACGCTCCATCAGCTTACTCATGGCCTTCTACTTTTACCAAAGAGGAAGAGGAGTATCTGACAAGTGAAATACAGCGATTGATTACCCTTCTTGATATGAAGACTTCTGTATTCAATATTGAGGTACGTGTAGCTACCAACAATAAGCCTTACATTATGGAACTTACTCCTAGAGGTGGAGGTAATCGTCTTTGCGAGATGCTTAGATATGCTACGGGTGTGGATATGATTACTGCTATAACTCGTGCCATGGTTGGTGATGAACCAGAAGTAATTGAGCAGAAACCATATAATGGACATTGGGCAGAAATTATTCTCCATGCAGACAATGCAGGAGAGTTTGTAGGCTTGCAAATTGACCATTCTCTTCCTGCAGAAATTGTAGAGGAAGATTTGTGGGTTAAACCAGGTGACTTTGTCCATGGTTTTGAGGCTGCAAACGATGCTATTGGAACCCTTGTACTTCGTTTTGAGAATGCAGAAGATTTGGAAAAAGCAATAACTAATCAGGGCGAATGGTTGAAGGTTGTGACCAAATAAAGGCGATTGGAGGCTATTTTGAGTTAGCCGATACGGTTTATGAGTGCAGAAGATTGCCTATTGACGGAGTAGCTCTTAATACGTGCCGTAATGCTTTGGAATATATTATTCTCCAATTGCATGATGTTAGACGAATCCTAGTTCCTTATTATACATGTGAAGCAGTCATTGAACCTCTGAAAAGATTGCATATAGAATATGTGTTTTATCACATTAACGAGCATTTAGAGATTGCAGATGAAATAGCTCTACAGGATGGTGATTACCTCATAGTTAACAACTATTTTGGAATTAAGGATGCTTATATTATAGAGCTGGCAAGTGAGTATGGAGATAAGTTAATTGTAGATAATGCTCAAGCTCTGTTTGCTTCTGTTTTTCCGAACATCAAAGCCGCATATAGTACGCGCAAGTATGTAGGAGTTGCTGATGGAGGTTTTGCAGTAGGAGTCTCAGATGAATCAGTTTTTAATTATGTGGTAGATGACTCTTCTAATCATGATTCTCATCTATTGATTCGTAAAGAAAAGGGAGCAGAAGCTGGTTTTAAAGATTATCAGGCCAATGAGTGCAAACTTGATAATCAACCTATTCGAAGAATGTCTCCTCAAACAAAGATGATATTGTCTCATATAGATTATGATTCAATAATCAAGAAAAGACGACAGAATTATGAATATCTGAATAATGCTCTTGGAGAAAAGAATCTCCTACAATTACCATCAATTGATTCATTTACTTGTCCTATGGTATATCCATTCATGACTGATGATAAATTTTTAAGAGGATGTCTGATACAGAACAAGGTTTTTGTAGCTCGTTACTGGCCGAATGTTTTAAGGTGGTGTAATGAAGAAGGATTAGAATATAAATTGGCTGCTAAGATTATACCGCTTCCTATTGATCAGAGATATGGTCTGGAAGATATGGGAAAAATAATAGAAATAATAATAAGTCATTAAAATGGAAAATAAAGAAAATGTGCTGATAATGGGTGGAAATATTCCACATCGTGAACTTATACTTAAAATTAAAAAGCGTGGGTATTATACTATATTAGTGGACTATCTTGAAAATCCTGTAGCGAAAGATGTTGCAGATTTACATATACAGGAAAGTATTCTTGATATAGATAAGGTTATGGAAATAGCTAATAAATACAAGCCTAAGTTTATTGCTAATTTATGTGTAGATAGAGCAATGGTACCAACTGCTTATGTTTGTGAAAAATTGGGGATTCATAACTTTGTTAACTATGAACAATCCTTAAATGTTACAGATAAATGTAGAATGAAACAAGTTTTTTTTGATAATGAGATAAAAACAACTGCATTTTATTCTGTAACAAATGATACTGATATAGATAGCTTGTCATTTAATTATCCAGTCGTTATAAAACCTGCAGATGCATCAGGCTCTATTGGTGTAAAAAAAATACTTACCCAACAAGGTCTTTATGAATATCTTCCCAAAGCTTTCGAGATTAGTCGTTCGGGTGGAGTTGTAATTGAAGAATTTTGTGATGATTTAGAAGTGTCTATAGATTGTTTTGTACAAAACAATGAGATTGATATATTACTCGTTCGTCAGAAAATGAAGAAGAAAAGTTCAGATAGTCTTGTCTATCCTTTAGGATCCATTATATTGAATGAATATCCATGTAATTCTGGTGAGAATATAAAAAGAATGGCTCGTAAGATTGTAGATACTTTTAGACTCAATAATACTCCGTTTTTTTTGCAGGCTTTTATCAATAAGGAAGGAGAATTATCCATGATTGAATTTGGTGTACGTATTGGAGGTGGTATGAGCTATCAAATTATCAAGTCATCTACTGGATTTGATATAATGGATGCGGCTTTGGATTGTTATGAGAAAAAAAATACAAAAATTAGTTATCATACCCCTCAATATATTTATTCTACCAATTACATATTTACAAATTCTGGGATATTTAGTCATATAGAAGGTTTTGAAGATCTGCTTTCTGATGGAACAATCGATAAATTTGTCACATTGGCAGTTCAAGGACATCAATCTGATGGCATAGTTACCAGTAGAAATAAAACAGGATATTTTTTCATTCATGCTGAAAACATCCATACTTTGTTTGAAAAGACAAGATATATTGTTTCTAAGCTTGAGGTAATGGATGTACAAGGCAAGGCTATAATGAAGAAGGAACTTTTCGATGAAACATTAAACTATATTGAACCTTATTATTCATTAAATAATGATACACCATCAATATAATCCAAACTATATTTTTGTAAAGAACCCCATTGATTTTAATAAATATACAAATCGCGAGCTCCTTCAGTACTGTTTGGGAGCCACTATGTATATGCCAGGTATAAAAGATTTTGCGCAAGCAGTTATTGACAAGAGGTATCCTGGATTGACTTCAATGGTAATGTGTTTTGAAGATGCATGTAAAGAGGAGGATGTTCCAGCTGCTGAACTGAACAGTATCAATGTGCTCGAAACCCTTGCTAATGCTGTAGATGAGGGTTTACTTAAATACGAAGATATCCCTTTGATATTCTTCCGTGTTCGTAGTGTTGAGCAGTTCAAGCATTTTGCATCTATGCTTCAGCCGAGGCACTTAAAATTCTTGTGTGGCTTCAACTTCCCTAAATTCAATAGTCTAACTGCGGCCCCTTATATGGAGCATTTGGTTGAATTGAATGCGAAGTTTGGAGAAATCATTTATGGTATGCCTATAATTGAAGATTCACGTGTGGCTTATAAGGAAACGCGACTACTGGAACTTATGGCAATCAAAAATGTATGTGATTGTCATAAGAAATTGATATTGAACATTCGTGTCGGCGGAACAGATTTTTCGAGTTGTTTTGGTGTACGAAGGGGTATTAACTATACCATTTATGATATCATGACTGTTAGTAATTGTTTGATGGATATATTGAATGTTTTTACTCGTAATAATGACTATACGGTAAGTGGGCCTGTCTGGGAATATTTTAAGGCAAACAAGCGTATGAAAAATATGAATGAACTCCCAAAGGTTGATTTGCAACAAACCCTTTTAAAGCGAAAGGCAGTTGTGAATGATGCAGTGGATGGTTTGATGCGTGAGCTGGTCCTTGACCAGGCTAATGGATTTATGGGTAAGACTTGTATTCATCCAACACATCTTAATTATATCAATGGAATGCTTGCAGTTACTAAGGATGAGTATGATGATGCTTATCAGATTATGCATACTTCTGGTGGAGTGATTCAAGGTAGTAAGGGTATGAATGAGATAGGTCCTCATAAGGCCTGGGCACAACGAATAATGATGCGTTCAGAAGCTTATGGCGTAATAGAACATGATGGTAGTTATATAGAATTGTTTGGAGTATAGGCGTGATTAAGCATTATAATTATTGTATAGACTTCATAAAAGGTATAGCTTGTATCTTCGTTGTATTTATGCATTGCGAGTTTCCAGGTATTATGGGGTGGGGATTGCTATACAATCTATCAGTCGTTTCTGTGTCCCTTTCTTTTTTATGGTGTCTGGTTATTTCTGTTATCAATATGTTTCTGTTAAAAAAGGCGGGGCAAATTGTAATCAAAGACTATTTTTTAATAAGAAAGTTAGGCATATATTTAAGATTACATTAAATGCTTCTTTGTTTTATCTTTTATTTATTATTACCCAATCCTATTTATTTAATAATATCACTTGGAAAGTAACATTGGAAGATTTCAAGCATTTTTTGTTATTTAATTTACCTCCAATTATTGCTGGTCAATATTGGTTTTTGTTTGCTCTACTTTATGTATATCTCTTATATTCAATTATAGAAAGATTTGGACTACTGAAATATGCATACCGTTTTGCTGGATTTATCTTTCTACTTTATATAATCATGGCACAAGGAATGCATTTAGCAGGGATATCTACTCCTAACATGTATTATAGGAACTTTTTAGTCGAAGGCTTTCCATTTTTCATGTTAGGACATTATATTCACAAAAATCAATCCATTTTACATATAAGCAACCACACATTAGTTCTCACGATTATCATAACAACTTTATTGTGTTTGTTAGAACGTTATTTGTTGGGAAGAGATTTTGGTGTTAACATCATTACCATACCTCAAGTATTCTGTCTTTTCCTTTATGCGGTAAACAATCCACAACAACTAAAAGGTTTTATCCAAGAAGTTGGTAAACGATATTCGTTGTATGTCTATATTTTACATCCATTTGTATGGCATGTATTAATATTAATATATGGACACTATCATTTACAAAACAATATTTCGGCGTTATATTCAATGCCTATATTAGTGTTATCTATTTCTTTATTATTATCACATTTTGTTTATATGGGTAATAATGCCAAACTATTAACTCAACGTAAATAGATTTATGCCTAAAATTCTTCATACATATCGTTATACCGGTCGTCCGTGGGAAATACTACAGTCTGTAGTACCCGAAGGATATACCATAAAGACTCTTGATGAGCCAACTTATGAGCAATTATTAAAGGAAGTGGTTGATGCAGACTATCTTCTTGTTAGTGGTCGTTTGCCTATAGACAAAGGAGTTTTGGATGCAGCCAAGAATCTGAAAATGATTCAGCGTACTGGTGTAGGTACCGAAATGCTGGATAAAGAGGAGATAAAACGCAGAGGGATACCGGTATATGTGAATGCGGGGGTAAATGCCCGTAGCGTAGCCGAACACACCTTTGCACTGATGATGGCTTGCCTGAAAAGGATTCCAGCAATTGATAAGCAAGTACGCAGTGGTATATGGAAGAAACAGGAAACCGGTACATCGTGTTTTGAACTGTATGGAAAAACGGTTGGCTTGGTTGGCATGGGAGCTATCGGCAAACAAGTAGCGGAATATCTGCATGTATTCGGTGCGAGAATCCTTTATACAGATCTTTATAGACTTCCGTTGGAACAAGAAGAAAGATTGGAAGCTACATATGTTCCATCTTTTGAAGAAATATTACCCCAAGTGGATATTCTTTCTTTCCACTGTCCATTAACCTCCGAAAATAAAGAAATTCTCAATGAAA
Source organism: Bacteroidales bacterium (assembly GCA_015060225.1). Taxonomy (GTDB): domain Bacteria; phylum Bacteroidota; class Bacteroidia; order Bacteroidales; family UBA932; genus Egerieousia. The sequence continues at coordinate 80,594 of SUYX01000003.1, forward strand.
AGACTTTGTCTATAATAAAGTCCGGAGCAATTATTATCAATACAGCACGAGGAAAACTTATTGATGAAGTTGCACTTTATCTTGCATTGAAAGAAGGAAAAATTCATGCGGCAGGTTTGGATGTTCATTACGAAGAACCCATATCCATCAATATTCATCCTTTATCAACTTTGAACAATGTGATTCTAACACCTCATATTGGTGGATTGTCTTTTGAAACTTTTCATACTATGATGAAAGATGCTATTGAGAACATTATAATGTTTGATAAGAGAGATTTCCAATCCATAGAAAATAAAGTTTTAAAATTATGAATATGATAATGCATATCATTAAAAGAATAATTCGAACATTATTCCCCTATTTTTATTTAAATATTAAAGTTAAAAAGTTTGACACTTCTACTGTGATATATAAAAAAATGACTTATGAATCATTTTTGGAACAAGCATTTAGAGATTTTCGTCCAGAACTTTCGTATACAGAGAAAAAACAATTAAAAGACGATATATTACGTACTTATTTGAAAGATAGAACACGTCCCGATGAATATTTTTTGTATCAATGATACAAAAAATGAAATAGAAAGGAATGCTTATCTACCGCAAGCATTAAAGGATGTTTTACTTGTTTCCTATTATAAAGGGAATGTTGAAAATACAATACATATTCTGAGGAATAAATACTCGTTTTATCAATTAGCAAAGGATTTCTTTAAACGAGATGTTATATTCATTGGTAATGAAACAAATAATATAGTACAGTTTAAAGAATTTTGTCAAAAGCATCATAAATTCATAGCCAAGGAGGTAGATGGTGGATGTGGGGTAGGTATTAAAATTATAGACACAAAAAAATTTGAAACTATTGAAGATATATATACAGACTTATCCACAACTGCTACATGGATTGTTGAGGAACTCATTCAGCAACATCCTGAAATATCATCTTATAATGAATCATCTGTGAATACAGTCCGTTTTCCTTCTTTTAGGCATGGAGCTAAGGTGGTGGCTGCACGTCCTTGCATGCGATTTGGGAGAAAGGGAAGTGTTGTAGATAATGCAGGTCAAAGTGGAATGTTTGTTTCAGTTGATTTGAATACGGGAAAAATAATAACAGATGCATTTGATGAACATGGTCATAAATATGGTGCACATCCTGATTCAAAGAAAGTATTTAAGGGGTTTGTAATTCCACAATGGAAAGAATTGATAGAGGTTGCTCGTAAAGCCCATCTTTCTCTTCCAGAAAATCAAGTTTATGTAGCATTTGATTTTGCTCTTTCCGATAAAGGATGGGTCATAGTTGAAGGAAACTGGGGGGATTGGATTCTTCAACAAACTAGTCTTGAAATGGGACTTAGAGAAGAATTTATTGCATTATTGAGGGGGTAAATGAGAACGGAATAATTTGTATTATTTTTCAATTAGTTATTATGCTTAATTTTAGATATATATAATAGGTTATTGTGTAAGCTGAAACTTACGACAGAACTTGAATTAACACGTAAGAGTCGTAACCAATTTGAAGATAAATATCTTGGGTATGCTAACTTCCTTGAAATTACGGATAAGAGTTGAAATTATTTCAAGAGACATGGCCAATGTGGAATATTGAAAAAAAAGATTTAACATGGGCTAGAGTTTATAAAAGATAATGGGGCTTTTCTCCTTATATTATAGGGAATTGGCATACGTTGTTATTGCGTAAGATGTTTAATCCTTATGAACAATTATCTTCATTTGAAAATAAAGGGATAGTTGACGTATTATTCCCAGAAATCCCTTTTCCAAAGGCCTATGTGAGAAGAATACAAAATGTATATTATGATGTTAATATGAATAAGATTAGCGAAAAAGAAGCTATAAGTATTCTGAGACAATACAATAATTACATTATAAAACCTTCTTTTGGCACTTTTCAAGGAAAAGGGGTAGAGAAAATTTCATTAAATAAAGAATCAGAGGAAAATATTATTTTAGAATCATTTAATAACCAAAATAATGATTTTATAGTTCAGGAAGTAATAGAACAACATTCTGATATTGCAGCATTAAATCCAACTAGTTTAAATTGTTGTCGGGTAACTTCTATTTATATTGATGGATATTATGGATGTTCAACAATGATTTAAATAGGGAAAAAATGGTCTAATGTTGACAACTGGCATAGTTCATATTTATGTGGTGTTACTTCTGATGGTAAATTATTAGAAAAAGCCTACGACAATCATTTAAATAGTGTATCAAAAACAGATAATGGAATTGTTTTTGGAGGGATAGAACTTCCTTGTTTTAAAGAAATGGTGAATTTAGTAGAAAAACTTCATAAGAAATATTTTGCAATTTGTGGGGTGATAGGATGGGATATATTTATAGATAAAAATAATCACCCAAGAATTATTGAAGCAAATGGAAAAAGCAAGACGACCTTTTTTTGGAATTTAATTAAACAAACAATAGGGGTATGCCTTATTGTTTGTGGATTACTTGTTTATGGGATGAAAGGTTTATTACTAGGTATGGTTTTTAATTCTTGGCAACATTATATTGTAAATGCGTTTTTAGTTTCAAAGCACATAGGATACAATATAATAAAACAAATGCATGATTTAATGCCAATCTTAATATTATCGTGTATTTCTTTAATTGTTTCACTACTTTTTGGAAAGTTCATAACAATTTCACCTTACAGTGATGCTATAATTAAAGCTATAATATTCTTATCTGTCTATTGTATAAGTGTAAGACTTTTCAAAATAGAAGCGTATAATAGTTTTAAAAATATGCTTCCATCCATTATTTAAAAATTTAGGGGAAATAAATGACAAACCAGATCATTCAACATATAAGATCCATAACTCCGGAAAGCATATCTCAAGAAATCTTTCAACAAACTAAAAAATGTTTGGTTGATTATCTAGCAGTAACAATACCAGGTGTATGTTCTTTCTCGAACAAGACACTTAATTATATTCAAACAATAGGTCATGGTAGTGAAAACGCTACTATAATTGGACTAAATTGCAAAACAGATATGCAAACAGCTGCCCTTATCAATGGCATGAATGCCCATGTTATTGAGTTGGACGATGGTCATAGACATGGGGCGCTACATATTGGAAGTACCATTTTTTCTGCTCTTTTGGCAGTAGCAGAAAAAGAAGACCTTTCGAGTGAAGATTTTCTGTATGGTGCAATAATAGGATATGAAGTAACTGTTCGTTTAGCGTGTGCTGTTCAGCCAGGGAATAAACTTAAAGGGTATCATGCGACTGGCACATGTGGCACAGTAGGTGCTACAATGGCAATAGCTGCAGCCCTAGGATTCGATGAGGAGCAGATGAAATCAGCTTTATCTGCTGCTGTGACTTGTGCGGCGGGTGTATTGGAAATGCAGGAAGATAATGCAGATTATAAGCCTCTCAATGTAGGTCGTGCAGCTATGGATGCGGTTGCTGCAGCTTATTTAGGTAAAGCACGTTTTACACCGCCATTCGATGCGATAGGTGGCAAGAGAGGATTCCTTAAAGTGATGACTGATGAGCCAAAGACAAAATACATTACAGAATTTGATAAAAATTCTCCATTGGCTATTATGCAGATATATATGAAAACCTATGCTGCATGTCGTCATACTCATCCGGCTATTGAGGCTGCTCTAACTCTAAGAAAAAAATATAGTTTTTTGCCTCAGGATATTGCATCCATCGAAGTGGAAGCTTATAAACTTGCTGTTGCAGGTCATGATCATACAGACATATTGGGTATAAGCTCTGCAAAGATGAGTTTGCCATTCAGTGTTTCTTTAGCTTTATGTAAGGGCTGTGTAGGTATGGATGCTTTTAATGAAGAAAATGTAAAGAATGAAACCATTTTAGCACTTACAAAGAAAGTAGTAGTTAAAGAAAACGAGGAATTATCTTCGTGGGTACCTAAGAAGAGGGCTTCCATATTACATATTACTATGACTGATGGCAGGGTGTTTACTCATCAAGTAGATTATCCTAAAGGAGAACCTGAAAATCCATTGTCAGATAATGAGATAGAAGAGAAATTTATTTCACTTGCCATGTCCAGTGGTTTTACTATGGAACATTGTAATGACATTTTGCACACTATCAAGCAACCATCTTTTAAACTTAAAACTCTTTTGGAAAAATTAAATTGATATGATACAGTTAACAACCCCATTCAAGGAAGAAGATATTGCCCAGTTAAAAGTGGGTGATGTAGTTTCCATCTCTGGATATATCTATACTGGGCGTGATGCGGTATTACCAAAGATTGTGAAGCATGCCGAAGAGGGAACTTTGTTCGATGTGAATGTTGACCTTCAAGGACAGGTAATTTTTCATACGGCAGTAAGCCCTGCAGGTGTGGGACCAACTTCTAGTAATAAGTTGGAAATAGAGTCTAGTTTTGAGCCTCTTTCGCGCCATGGTATAAAGATGCATCTTGGTAAAGGAGCTATCAAACCAGAGACAGTAAAAGCCTTAGCAAAAAACAATGCAGTATTTGCTATCATTCCGCCAGTAACTGCACTTTTGGGAAGTCAGACTACTGAGAAAGAAGTGGTTTGCTACCCGGAGTTGGGAATGGAGGCTTTACACAGAATTAAAGTAGAAAACTATAAGGCAATCATTGCTGCAGCAAAGGGTGAAAGTATTTATGAATAATATAATTGAAAAAGTGGCTTCTTGCCTTGTGAAGGCTGGCAGCACGTTTCGTGAAGATCAGAAGGAGGCTTATCGTAAAGCCATTGCTAAAGAACCAGGAACACCATCGTGTTGGGTAATGCAACAGGTGTTAGAAAATGCCTTAGTCGCTGAAAAATCTTGTGGCCCATTGTGTGATGATACTGGTATCCCACACGTATATATTGAGGTGGGAAAGAATAGAGCCCTTACAGGTCAGATGATTGCTGATATTAATGAGGGTATCAAAGAAGGTCTTCGTAAACTTCCAGGGCGTCCAATGGCTATTAAAGGTGATGATTATGAGCGTATTGACCAAAGTGGAGGATTGAACGAAGATAGTGGTGCTTTGTTGCCATCCCCTTTCCTAATAAGAGAGTGTGAAGATAATAATATTGTGCGCTTGACTATATTGATGCTTGGTGGTGGACCAGCTATTCGCGGAATAACGCAACGCATCTTCCATAAGCATAGTGTGCAGGTTGTGATTGATGAGATTGTTAACCGTGCTATCCCAGCAGTCAGCCAACTTGGCTGTTCTCCTTGTACTTTGGCTATCGGTATTGGTCGTTCACAGTTTGAAGCTACCAGCTTGATGATGGAAGCAATGGTTAAAGGCGATTATGGCGTACAGAGTGAATTTGAGAAGACAATTACAGATAAGGTCAATGAATCAAAAACAGGTGCCCTTGGTTTAGGTGGAAAGACATCGGTTCTTGCTACTTTTGTTAAAGTAGGTCCTCAGAGAGCAAGTGGTGTAAGAGTCGTGGCATTGAGACCGTGTTGTTGTTTTGAGCCTAGAAGGGCTAGTGCTGAGTTGTAAATGATTTCTAGGTGCACAAGTGGATGTGTGGTTGTGAAGCGATATCACTGGTTATGGATTAAAATGTAATGTATTATAAAAATTTACTTTAAATATCTCTACAAGTTGATAATAATGTAGAGTAATCGTTGGAGAGAAATATGTACTAAAATTAGATGGTTAATCGTTTAACAAATAAATTTCGTTTTGGAGTTTTAATTAATATGATACCCATTATGGGGTTGATGTTGATTTACTCTACTCCTTTTTTGACAGCTTCAGTATTGCCAATAACGACATTATTGTTGTCGTTTATGTGGTTATTTCATACACTTATTATAACAGGAAGAATTAATTTTATTCTTAATAAGAAGACAAAGTGGTGGATATTGTATTATTTATTAGGTTTTTTAATGATATTAATAGGTTTGTCAAGTGTTGTTTTCAATTTTCAGATAGCATCATTCCCTAAGTATATCATTCCTATAATGGGATACTTCATCATTAAGTATTATAATGTAAGAGAATTAAAGATATTAGTATTTTTTTTCTCATTAGTTTTTTATGGTAATCTGGCTTGGAATATTTTAATTGACATACAACAACCAGATCTCTTTGAAACCTTGACGAACTCTGAAGAGTCGAGAGAACTATCAACAATGCTGAATCTAGCGACGACAAGTCACAACTTATTGTGTTTTTTTGGTGTTGGCGCTTTGTGGATGTGTATTGAGAATGTTCGAGGTTTTGTAAAGAATATTATTCTTATTATACTTTTACTTATTTTGGTTTATTTTATGCTTATTGTTAACACTAGAGGAACTACGACATTGTTATTAGGAGTTCTTGCAATAGGTATATATCTTGCTCGAAATGAACCCAATATAAATAGGAGAAGATACTATAAATTCTGGATTATAACGTTATCCGTATTATTAGTATGTGTTATAACACCTCTACTGATGTTTATCGTTGAACACATTCAATCAGAGAGACTGGCGGATAGACTCAATGACATTTTAACTTTAACAACTAGTGGTGATATAAATAGCTTGCCAGAAGGTAGTTTTGCTTTAAGGATTACTTTGAGTAAAGTCAGTCTAAATACTTTTTTTTCAAACCCTATTAATATGTTAATTGGGATTGGTGAGCAATCTTATCATATTGGAGATGATTTGTCCAAGGTAAGGATCGGTATGCACTCGGAGTTTATTGATGTCTTGGCTCGTAATGGAATTATAGGAGCATTTATATACTTTAAAATTTTGAAGAATTATATTTCTACGTTGCATTCATTGTCTGATAATAGGAATATCACGAAATATGTGGATGTTTTCTTCTTTGTGTTTATTATCTACGGATTCTTAAATAATGTGTTTCAACCATTTATTTTATTGTTTTTGTTTATTGTATATCCAGTATTAATTGTTTTATTAAATACTCAAAAAAATGGAAAATAGAAATATAATTGATCGTCATCCCGTTTTGCACAAAATATACCATGATTCTTTTTTGTCTGGTCTTTTACATTTTGTAAAACAAGCTGCTATTTTTGTTAAATATAAGTATAGGGCTGCCATACAATATTTATTATCAGTTCCGCGAGAATTAGGATTCAAAGATTCCCGTTTTCTGCCTTTGAAGACATATAAAGATAAGTATAAGGGGAAAAGATGTTTTATCACATGTACAGGGCCAAGTCTTACTATATCAGATTTAGAAATGCTTGAAGGAGAATATGTTTTTGGTATGAATTCGATTGCTCTTATTCATGATAAAACTTCTTGGAAACCAGATTTTTATGGCATACAGGATTCATGTGTTTTTCATAAGTTGAAAGATAATATTTTTTCTACAGACAATGGTGTCATATTTGCTCCTTACTCTTATAGAAAGAAATATAATACACCGAGTAGCTGGATATATTGGCATATGTGTGGTGCGTATCATCTTTATGAAATGATATATCCAATGAAGTATTTTGCAAAATATAGTAATGATTGTTACACTAGAATCTATGATGGGTATACGATCACATACTCAATTATCCAATTGGCGACTTATATGGGATTTGATGAGATTTACCTATTAGGGGCAGATTGTTCATATATGGGAAAGAAACAGCATTTTATAGAAACAGGACATTACGATCCTGGGTTCATGCATGCTGGTGATCGACTTTATGCTTCCTATAGAGTTGCAAAGGAATATGCAGAAAAGAATAATATAAAGATTTTTAATGCTACGAGAGGCGGATGCCTTGAATTATTTCAAAGGGTGAAATTGGAAGAAATTATTGCAAAGCAAGAAAAAAATAAAACTTATCAATGAAAAAATATGTATTCATGATACCTTCCATTATCAATATGGGAGGAGCGCAAATGTATATTAGGAATAAAGTCGTGTGGCTTAGGAAACAAGGCTGGGATGTCCAGGTTATTTCAGTACATAAAGGAAATGTTATAATCTCTGAACTTAAAGAATTTGATGTACATGTTAGTGAAATGATGTTTCCTATTTATTTATTCTCTCAGAATAAACAAAGGAAAATTATAAATAAAGTTAAATATAAAATTAGTTATCAGAATTATGAGGAAATTGTAATAGAATCTACTTGTATTGGTATAACTACATGGGCTGAAGCTATTGCTAAAGAAATAGGTGCAAAACACATAGCATATCTCTTGCAGGAAAATAATATTGTAGATAATCCACAATTGCAGGAATTTTTCAAATTTAAACATCATAGAAAAGAATTAGTAAGTATAACAAATCAATCGCTTAAGATGATGTTTGAGTCTTTTTCTCCTATAACTTTAGATCAATCATATAGATTGCCTGCGTATTGCAATAATGTGGTAGAGGATATTGATTCTCCTTTCTTGCATAATATAGCTTGGGATAAATATGATTATAAGGTTGGTTGTTTGTCTAGAATAGATAAACCTTTCATTATACCAGCAGTTACAAATTTTGCAAAGTTTGCCTATGCGCATAGTGATAAAAAATTTTTGTTATTTATGATTGGAGGAGCTCCTAAGAATACCTCTTTTGAAAATAATATAAGAAAGGTATTCAAGGGAATAAAAAATGTTGAATTGGTTATTTCGGGATATATGTTCCCAATATCAGCTAAATTGTTAGAATGTTTTGATGCATTCTTTGCTTCAGCTGGTAGTTGCAAGCCTTGTATGCGTTCTGGTGTTCCAACTATTGCGGTAGATGGGAATGATTTTTTGCCAATAGGTATTATGAAACATACTACGCTCAATTCATTATTTAGGGGGGAGAACGAAATTGCATTGGATTATCAGCAAGTCTTTGATGAGGTAATCATAAAGAAAAAATATGAGAAGTGTGTCGCTGAGCATGAGATACATGAACCAGATTTCTCAGTACACATGGAATTCCTTAATAATACTGTTAAGAATTTAGCTTACTTTGATATGGATATTAAGCCGCATACTATGGCGGATGTAAAGCTTAGAATTATGCTTTTTCTAATTGGAGCAAAGGGTTATATTCGACTTGGTGCGTTAAAAAGTAGAATGTTACACAAAACAACTTCTGATAGATAAATGGAACAAATAGTATATTCTATAGTTATTCCTCATTATAATTGTCCAGACTTGTTAGTGAGATGTTTAAACTCTATACCAGAACAAACTGATATTCAGGTTATCATTGCTGATGATTATAGTGATAACCGGGAATATATTGAAAGTAGGATTTCTTCGTTAGGAAGGACAAATGTTGAGTATCATTATCTGGATAAAGGATGGGCCGGTCATGCTCGTAACATAGGCATGAGTTTAGCTAGAGGTAAATGGATTATATTTTGTGATGCTGATGATTATTTCACTTCTTCAGCATTTAGTGATTTTCATCGATATAAAGATTCAGATGCTGATATAGTTTATTTTAAACATAATGCTGCATATACAGACTCAGGTAAACCTTGCTTGAGATTTCCTATTAGAAATGAAGCTATTGAAGAATATCTTATAAAAAGAAATGAAAAAACATTAAATGGAATTTTATATAGAGATGTTGTTCCCTGGGCGAAAATGTTTAGAAATTCTTTTTTAAAGCATTATGGTTTTTTATATGATGAGATAAGGTCAAATGAAGATGTGATGTTTGTTGTTTCTTGCAATACTCATGCATCACGTGTGGAGGTATCTAAGTCTATAGTATATACGATTACAATGCGTCCCGGCTCTCTAACTATGTCTGTGAATCGTGAGAATATGTTTACAGGTTTTGGGGTTGCTATAAGGTATTCTAAGTTTGTAAAATCTATGGGGCATCCTGAATATTGTATAAGGTTATTATCTCATGTTAGATTGGCATACAAATATTATGGTTTAAAGGAAGCGTTGAGATATATAAAAGATGCTAATAATAAAAATATTAGTATTTTCTCTGGACTAAAATTTACAATAAAAGAGTTAATATCTAAGTATAATAACTCCAAGAACCCAGATTATTATAATGGATAATTTGTTTGTTATTTATGGTCTTCAATTGTTTCAACTTTTGGCTGGTCTTCCCATTTATCTTTATGATATATTGGGCTATACCAGTGAAATTTAATAGAGCTAGAAATCTGTTCTTGCTTGCAGTGAGTATTTTGCTTTATATGAATTGGAAGCCCACTTTCGCAATTGTGCTTCTGGGCGTGACTGCAATTTGCTATGGGGGGGGGCAAATATTGGATAATAAAGAAGATGGTAGCAGGAAAAGAATTCTTTGCTGGTGTTTTGCTATATTAGGATTATTGCCATTATTAGTCTTCAAGTATTATAATTTTTTAAATGAGAGCTTAACTTTAGCCCTTGAGTCGGTGGGCATGCATTTTGCTTTGCCGGGACTTAATTGGGCGATACCTGTAGGAATTTCGTTCTTTACATTCCAAGCGATAGGTTATTTATTGGATGTTTATAAGAAAAGGATACCTGCTGAAAAGGATTTCTTGGATTTCGCTCTTTTTGTGAGTTTTTTCCCTCAGGTTACATCAGGACCTATCAGTACAGCAAAAGACTTGATACCTCAATTTAAGATACCTCATAGTTTCCGATATGAACAAGGTTGTGACGGCCTTAAAATGTTGCTTTGGGGTATGTTTCTCAAGTTGGCCTTAGCTGATCGTATAGGTTTGTATGTAGATACCGTTTATTCAAACTATATACATTATTCAGGTGCAGTATGCTTCATTGCAAGTATCATGTATACCATTCAGATTTATTGTGATTTTGCAGGATATTCACTGATGGCTATAGGTATTGCAAAGACCTTAGGATTTGATCTTATCAATAACTTTGAACGTCCTTATTTGGCTTCTTCGGTTACTGAGTTTTGGAAACGTTGGCATATATCACTGACTCGTTGGCTCACTACCCATGTGTATATAAACTTAGGTGGCAACAGATGTTCTAAGTTACGTTGGTATGTCAACATTATGATTACATTCCTCGTAAGCGGTCTTTGGCATGGTGCCAATTGGACGTTTATCATCTGGGGAGCTTTACACGGATTCTTCCAAATTATTGAGAAAGCATTGATGGGGGATAGGCTAAAGGCTGAACTGAAAAGCGGATTACATAAGTTTACACTTATTCGAGGCATGCGAATTATCCTTACTTTTTCGTTGGTGAGTTTTGCTTGGATATTCTTTAGGATCCCAACATTGGACGGGGCCGTGAATGTAATAGGAAGGATATTTACTGATTTCGGTCAATTCTCTATGGGACCTCTTGATCCTATCTCTATGGTAGCTATAGGGGTTGGATTGCCAATATTGTTTGCTAGAGAGATAAGAGAAGAGTTCCTGTCAAACAGTATCAAGGTGTTGGATTATAAGATTGTGAAATGGGCATTATATATACTTGTTGCATGCTACACATTGGCAATGGGTGTTTTGGATGCAGGTCAGTTTATCTATGTGTCATTCTAAGGATATGAAAAAGTTTTTGTTAAGTATTACATTGTTTTTTGCAGTGATGATTGCTGCTGATTTCATATTCGGTAAGGTTATGTTCTATGCTGAGTCACAATCAAGCAGTAAAAACTATCATTGTATGTATGAGGCAGATGAGGATATTCTTGTTTTAGGGTCTTCGTATGCTGTTAGAAATATAGTACCATCAGTTATAGAAGATTCGTTAGGTGTAAGTTGTTATAATGCAGGAGAAGCTGGCAATGGCTCTATTGTGGCATGGGCAAGATACAATATGTTCATTAAGAACCATACACCTAAGCTGATTATATATACCTTAACCCCAGGTTATGATTACGTTAAATCGGACGATTATTCCAAGTATCTGAATATTGTGAAACCATATTATGGTCATGAAGGATCTGTGGCCGACATGTATGATGATTTGATGGATTGGTCATACGGTCTAATCTTAAATTCCAATTTTGTAAAGTTTAACTCCTATGGTGCTCAACTCATCTACTATTGGATAAGCGGAAAGAATAAGGGACTTAAGGGTTATGAACCTCTTTATGAAACCCTTACTCCTTATGAGATAAAGAAAAAGCAGGAGAAAGAGTCATATGAAACGGATTTCTTAAAAATGAATTATCTGGAGATGTTGTTTGCTGATGCAAAGAAACGTGAAATACCGGTTCTTTGCGTTTTACCTCCTATTTATAATGACAACTTTAGCATGTATCAATATAAAGAATGCTTTCAATTATGTGAAAAGTTTGGTATCCCTGTCATTAATCATAAATATTATGAGGGTATAACTTTGAATGCTCAATATTTCTATGATATCGTCCATTTGAATGATAAAGGAGCAAAGCTCTACTCAAGCATACTTTGCGGAGAAATACAAAACATGTTAAAAGATTAAACATAGACTACATATGAAGAAAATAATGCTAGTCTTCGGCACAAGACCAGAAGCGATAAAGATGTGCCCGCTCGTGAAGGAGTTTCAGAAACGAGCAGATGAATTTGAAACAATTGTTTGTGTAACAGGTCAGCATAGAGAAATGCTTGATCAGGTGCTCAAGATATTTGAGGTTACACCTGATATTGACCTTAACATCATGAAGCAGGGTCAGGACTTGACAGATGTGACTATACGTATTCTTAACGGTATGCGTGACGTTTTCAAAGAGTGCCGACCAGATGTAGTTCTTGTACATGGTGATACTACTACTTCTACAGCAGCTGCACTTGCAGCATTCTATGCACAGATTCCTGTAGGTCACGTAGAGGCAGGTCTTCGTACACACAATATCTATAGTCCATGGCCAGAGGAGATGAACCGTCAGGTGACTGGACGTATTGCTACCTACAACTTCTCCCCAACACCACTTGCTGAGAAGAACCTGATTGAGGAGAAAGCAATGGGTAAGATTTACGTGACAGGCAACACAGTGATTGATGCTCTTCACTATGTGGTGAACAAGTTAAAGAATGATGAATCAATTGCAAAAGAGCAGGATGCCGTTCTCCTTAATGCCGGATATGATTTAACACGTTTAGCAAATGGTAAGAAGCTTGTTCTTATTACTGGTCATAGACGTGAGAACTTTGGTGATGGATTTATCCGTATGGTGACAGCTATGAAAGATCTTTCTGAGAAATATCCAGAAGTTGACTTCGTTTACCCGATGCACTTGAATCCTAACGTGCGCAAGCCTATCCACGAAGTGTTTGGAGAAGATCTTAATCGTCTTAACTTCTTTTTTATTGAACCACTCCAGTACCTTGAATTTGTTCATTTGATGTCTAAGGCAGCAATTGTTCTTACAGACTCAGGTGGAATTCAGGAAGAGGCGCCTGGTCTTGGAAAACCAGTTCTTGTGATGCGCGATACTACAGAGCGTCCAGAGGCATTGGAGAGCGGCACAGTACATCTTGTGGGTACTGATTATGATAAGATTATGAATGAGGTGAGTACTCTCCTTGAGGATGATGAGGCTTATGCTAAGATGTCTCAGGCGGTTAATCCTTATGGTGATGGTTTGGCTTGTGGTAGAATTGTAAATGCATTAAAGTAATGGTTGTTTTAATAAGAAGTAATGATATCGTTTCAGATACCAGAGCCGCTAAGTATATAAAATATCTCAAAGAAACTAATCAGGAGTATTTAGTTATAGGTTGGGATAGAGATGGGAAGAGTTTAGTGCCTAAAAATGGTATGTATTTTAATAGGCCTGCAGGTGTAAACGTAGGAGGGTTTAAGGCTGCTAAAAATAGGGTCTTTTGGATGAGTTATGTGATAAATTGTTTGCGTAAACTGAATGGCAAAGATATTGTAATTCATGCGTGTGATCTTGACTCTGCTTTCCCTGCTGCAGTTTATAAATCATTATTTAATAAAAATGCAAGAATTATTTTTGATGTCTTTGATTGGTTCTCTGCATCAATGAACGACCAAGGCAGAATTATTCTAGAAGCTTTTAAGTTTATGGAGAAATATGCAACTAAACGTTCTGACTACGTTATTATATGTGAGAAAGAACGAATTGATCAAATTCAATTTCCTATAGCTTCTGAAAAGCTTTATATACTTCCCAATATCCCATATTTTAACGATAATGCATTCCTGAAAAAAGAAAGAAGTTTTTCATTTGATAATGATAAAATCACATTCACATATGTTGGGGGCTTTACCAATACAAGATGTTTGGATGAAATTATTTCATTGGCGGAGAGAGGTGTTGTGAATTTACTCATAGCTGGTTATGGAAATGTAGATATAGAACGAAGGTTGAATAATAATCAATCTCCCAATATTAGGTATTATGGGCCTGTAAAATATTCAGATGGCCTTAATATTATGAATAATGCTGATATAGTATATGCAATGTATTCTAAGGTAATACCCAATCACATATATGCAGCTCCTAACAAGTTCTATGAGGCTATGTTTTTAGGAAAGCCGTTATTTACTACTGATGGAACTATTGTTGAGAAGAAAGTAAAGGAATTGAATACAGGATTTACTTCGGAAGAAAGTTTGAGCGAAATAGAAGTGGTTATAAGAAGTATCAAGCGTGAGGAGATTCTGGTAAAAGGTCATAGGGCTGGGATTCTATGGGAGAAAAAGTATCAGACATATACTCTAAATTTTATGAAGAATGAGTATCAAACGATGTTAAATACCAAAACTAATTAAATGAGTCAATTTGTTGTTACAGCCTCTATTGTATTATATAAGAATAAAATAAATGAATTAAAGAAAGCTATTGACAGTTTTCTTGAAACTGAGTTACCTATACGCATTTATTTAATTGATAATTCTCCAACTCCAGAACTGGAGAATATAACAAATGATGAAAGGGCAGAGTATTTTTATTTGAATGCGAACCGAGGATTTGGAGCTGGTCATAATGTGATTCTTAGGCGTCCCCATTTGATGGGGAAATACCATATTATTCTTAATCCTGATATATACTTTGAGAAAGGTACAACAGAGGCATTGGTAGAATATATGGACAAGAATCAGGATGTTGGTAATGTAATGCCTAAAGTTATTTATCCGGATGGCTCTCTGCAATATTTGTGTAAATTGTTGCCTACTCCTATGGACTGGATTGGCAGAATGTTTCTTCCTCTTAAGTCTCTTAAAGATAAACTAAATAATAGATTTGAAATGCGTTTTTCTGGTTATGATAAGGAGATGAATGTCCCATATCTTTCTGGATGTTATATGTTTTTACGAACAAGTGTTATCGAAGAGATTGGAGTTTTTGATGAAGGTATCTTTATGTATGGAGAGGATACGGATCTTAATAGACGTATTTATCAGAAGTATAGGACAATGTACTTTCCATCAGTGTCGATTGTTCATAAACATGAGAAAGGATCGCATAAGAATCTTCGTCTGTTTTGGATTCATGTTAAAGCTGCTATCTATTATCTGAATAAGTGGGGGTGGTTCTTTGATAAAGAACGTAGAAAAATTAATGCAGATACAATCAAGCTGTATAGCAAATAATTGTATAGATTGAATTATGAAGAAGCTACTATTTACAGGTGCCTCAGGTTTTTTGGGGTATAATATATTACCAATTTTACATAAAGAGTATGATGCGGTTCATACTATGGGATTGGGGCAGGAGGATGATATAAAGATTAATCTTGCTAAAGAAGTACCGGCCATAAATACACATTATGATATAGTGCTGCATGCATGCGGTAAGGCACATGTTGTGCCACGTACTCCGGAGGAGGAGAAGGCTTTTTATGATGTGAATTATGAAGGTACTTGTAATTTGTGTGCAGCTCTTGAGAAAGCTGGTGTGCCAAAAGCATTGGTTTTTATTTCTACAGTTGCTGTGTATGGTTGTGAGAGCGGTGAATTGATTTCGGAAGATCATCCTTTGAGTGGTGACACTCCATATGCCAAGAGCAAGATTATGGCTGAGGAGTTTCTGACTAAGTGGTGTTCGGATCATGGAGTGGTGTTGGGAATCTTGCGTCCTTCGCTGCTTGCAGGTAAGAATGCTCCTGGTAATCTTGGGGCGATGGTGAATGGTGTTCGAAAAGGGTTCTATTTGAATATTGCAGGAGGTAAGGTGCGTAAGAGTGTTTTGATGGCAGAGGATATTGCTCGTTTGCTTCCGTTGTTGATTGAGAAGGGTGGCGTTTACAATGTATGTGATACTAATCAACCAACATTTGGTGAGATTTCTGAGTCTGTAGCAAAGCAATTAGGTAAGAGAAAGCCTATTTCTATCCCATATTGGATGGCATGGTGCATGGCTAAAGTTGGAGACTTATTGGGTAGAATCGCTCCTATAAATTCAGATAAACTTGAAAAGATGACAAAGTCTTTGACTTTTAGTAATGAGAAGGCCAGAAGGGAGTTGGGCTGGGAGCCGTTGAATGTGTTGGAGAGTTATAGGGTGTGATAATTTAGGAATGATTAATCATGAAATGGTTACATAAAGTACATAATTTCTTACTAAATAAAGAACGGTTAGATTCTGAACTAAATTGGATATCAAAGGTTTGGTATTTAATATTGTTAATATCAACTACCATATTTGTTTTATGTAATTATAATGATGTTGCTTCTGTGTCGTTATTAAAAAGAATTGATATAAGAAGCTTAATTTTTGTTTTGTGGCTTGTATTATTGGTCCTGCCGTTATTCGAGAGTTTCGAAGGTTTTGGTGTCCGAGTAAGTAGAAATAAAACTGATCAAAAGCAGTTGACTGAAAATATAAAAAATATGACAAATCAGCTGATTGATGATAAAGTAAAACCAATTGATACAAAAGAGATAGAAGAAATGTTAAAAAAGCTAGACAAATAAGTCATGGATAGAAATTATATATATGATCAGCTTCGTGATTTAATTTCAGATGGATTAAATACTATGAAGGATCATACATTGTCAGAACCAGCATATGATATATGGTTAAAATATTCTGAGAAAATACTTGAAATTACGACGAAAGATTATAATCCATCTATTTTAATGAATTATCTTAGACTTGTTTCCAATATGGATTCCTATATGCCTCCCTATCAGAAGATAGGCATGTGCTTAGATTATTTGATACGTGTTATGCAAATGCTATAATTTAACTGATTCGTTCTAAAGTATAATAGTTAAGAGTTGTATAGTGGTGAGTGTAGCATTGAGAATGCTTTATTCTGTTGTGAAGGAAGGAATTCCTTGGCCGTTGGGAGCGTTTGAGAATAAGCGTACATTTACTTCTATTGAGAATATTTGTTTTGCGGTTAATGGTGTGTTGACTTCTATGGTGGAGTCTGGTATTTATAACATGGGTGATGATGAGGCTCTTTCTACTAATGAGTTGATTGAGGAGATTTGCAAATCTTTGGGTAAGAAGGCCCGTATTTGGAGGTTACCGTGCGGGTTGATAAGGTTTGTTGCTCGTGCGGGACAGTGGTTGCATTTGCCGCTGAATCCTATGCGTCTGCAGAAGCTTACTGAGAATTATGTTTCTTCCAATGCCAAAATTAAGGCTGCTCTTGGGGTTGAGAAGATGCCGGTTGATGCGAGAGAGGGGTTGAAGAGGACGTTGGAGAGTTTTAGGTAGGGGGATTGTCGGGAGCTTGAACAATTTCCTTGGTTGGTTGTTTTGGTCTTAAAGTATTACAAGATGGAACAACTAACTTTAGAAATTTGTAGAGTTAAATTGCAGGAGGCATTTGATTCTAATGATAGGGGTGTAATGGTTAATGCATTGCAGTATGTGACTTCATCACTTCCTTTTAGTGTTGCGTATGATGGTTTTGAGGAGACTAGGTTAATTTTTTATGCTAATGGGAGGCGGGCATGTAAAATATCTATTGACAAATTGGATTTTCTTAGTGCGAAGTGGAATATTCAGGGCTATATGAATGCCATTGATAAGGAATTTGCGAGGGCTAAGTTTTATTCATCTAATTATTCTGGTGCAAGTGAGAGGCTTTTTGTTGGGGATAGGCCTTTTGAGCAGAAAGAGGTATTGTATAGGAGAGGTGCTGATGAGTTGAGTGTTGAGGGTTTGTTGAAGGTGTGTGGGTATGCGGTGAAACTTGCTCAAGTAGTGGAGCCGGATAATAAGCTGTATGATAAGTCAAGTGCTGCAGTTAGTGTGTTTAAGGGGTTGGAGTTTGTGCTTAATAATGAGGGTAAGGATAGTAAGTGTGCAAAGATGCTTCATTTGGCTAATGATTTTTTGGTCGGGGTGGTGAAGCCGAGTCTTGTTTCTAATGGCGCGAAGTCTGCTTTGGTGGGGATGAGTTTGCTGGTGGATTTGGCGATTGAGTTTTTTGTGGGGTAGGGGGGTGGCTTCGTGTTTTTATGAGTATAGGAGGTTGCCTTAGGGTGACCTTTTTTTGTATAAAAGATTGAGTCATTGTAGAAATCTATTGAAAACTTTGTTAACTTTGTTGGGGAGGTGAAAGTGTACCCTTCCCTGTTAAGCTGCATAAATATTGATTAATTAGAGGTTAATGATGCTTATGTGGCGAGTTTTTTGGCGCAAATTCAAAAGATTCAAGAAACATATTATAAAAAAATATAACATAGAAGAATAGTTTAATTGAAATCAGAGAATAATTGTTTTATCTTTGTTTAGCAAGGGTATTTATACTATTGATTAGAAATGGAAGGTTTTAAGGAAATAGAAATAAAAAGATATAGAGGTATTGAGTCTCTTGAAATTAATGATTTCTCTAGAGTAAATATCTTTCTCGGACAAAATAATTCCGGAAAGAGTTCTATTCTTGAGGCGATAATGTTATTAACTGGAATGTCGAATCCTAATTTACCACAAAGAATTAATAACATAAGAAGTAGGTCATTCTTTTCAACATTGAAAGATCTCTCTTATATGTTTTATAATTTGGATATAAATAAAGCACCTTATCTTTATGCATACCAAAGTGATGGATTACAAAGGGCATTGAATCTTAAAATTTCATATAAATATACTGATAATAACGATAATGGAGAAATAGAGGAGATGCAAGTTGCATCATCAGAATCAAAATCTTTCTTTAATGCAATTGAAATGGATTTTGCTATCAGTAAAACTATTTCCGATTTAGATGTGTACCACTATAATAATTTTATAGTCTTTAATTCCTCTGGTGCTATTGTTAATAGCAAATATTCTAATGATTATATAGAGAAATATAGAGCATCTTATATCTCACCTGATTTATCTGTTAGCTATTTGTCTGAAGATTTATCAGTTTTAATACGAAAAAAACAGAAGGATTTGATTATTGATAGAATGCAGGTCTTTGATCATAGAATTAATGCTGTAGAATCTATAGGAAATGAGGTTTATATAGGTTTTGAGGGAGTTAATGAACTTTTGCCATTGAGCATGTCTGGAGATGGCTTGCGTAGATATTTGAGTGTTGTTATCAGTTCTGCAAATCCAGAAAATAATATAATTCTTATTGATGAAATAGATAATGGTATACATTATTCTGCTTATGGAAAATTATGGCAGAGCATTTTTGATCTAGCTCATAAAACAGATAAACAAGTATTTGTTACTACTCATAGTAAAGAAACTCTTGTTCAATTATATAAAATGTTGAGAAATAATATATCCTATCAGAAAGATTTTAGATTATATACAGTAGAGAAAACAGCTAATAAAGGGCATAAGGCTTATAAATATTTATTTGAGGAGTTTGAAGATGCATGTATGAATAATGTTGAGTTGAGGAGTGTAGTTTTATGAAGAAAAAATTTCAAATCGTAGTTGAGGGCGTTGCAGATAAACAGTTTATTAGACAGTATGTAAAATATTTGTTTGGGGAGGATATCCCCGAAAATCTTTTGATTTCAACAGAAGGAAAAGACAAGTTGAAAAAATCATCATCAATTAATAGAATACAATCTATGACTGATGATGGTGGAATTAATCTTGTTATTTTTGATGCTGATGATGATTTTACAATTCGATTGAATGAAATAAATGAATGGAAGAAAGAGAATAATCTGGAGTTTGAGTTATTTTTATTTCCAAACAATAAGTCATCAGGAGAATTGGAAGATTTGTTGGAAAACATCATAAATCTCAATAATAAGGAAATTTTTGAGTGCTGGGATAATTATGAAAGAGAATTAAAGAGTATTGATATACCAGGTAGAACGCCACCTCCTTTAACTACTCCTGCGAAGAAGACAAAAATATATGGCTATCTTGAGGCATTATTATCTGGATCTAGTAAGGATAAAGAAAAAATTAAGGAAAGAAATAGGGATTATACTAATTCTCTTCACTGGAATTTGAATGCAGACTATCTTGAACCTTTAAAAACATTTTTATTGTCAAACCTATTAACTTAATCAATTCTGTTTTAGACTTAATCTTGAGTTAAATAATGATACAGTATATTGTAATTGTAGTACTACTAATATTAGTAGAGCTTCTATATTTTAAGATTGCAGATAAGTTTAACATCATTGATAAACCAAATGAGCGTTCTTCACATTCATCAATTGTGCTACGTGGTGGTGGGGTGATTTTTTCGTTGGCGATGGTGGCGTGGGCTGTGATGATGACTGAGCAGGGGGAGTGGAGTGTGGTTGTGGGGTATTTGCCGTTCCTTTGTGGGTTGTTGTTGGTTGCGGGTGTAAGTTTTTGGGATGATGTTAAGTCATTGCCGGATTCAGTGAGATTGGTTGTACAGTTTGTGGCTATGGCGTTGATGTTCTGGAGTATGGGTATTATGCATTGGGATATGTGGTGGGTTGTGTTGATTGCGTTGGTGGTGTGTGTGGGTGCAACGAATGTGATTAATTTTATGGATGGGATTAATGGTATTACTGCCGGGTATTCGTTGTCGGTATTGGTGCCATTGGTGTTGTTGAATAGAGAGTTTGGGTTTGTGGAGCCATCGTTCTTGGTGGTGTCTATTATTGGGGTGCTGGTGTTTTGTATTTTTAATTTTAGGCCTAAGGGTAAGGCGAAGTGTTTTGCGGGGGATGTGGGAAGTATTGGGATAGCGTTTATTATGTTGTTTGCTATCGGGGAGCTGGTGGTTTTTACGGGGGATGTGACTTATTTGATTTTGTTGTTGGTGTATGGCGTGGATGGGTGTTTGACTATTTGTCATAGGATTTTGTTGCATGAGAATCTGGGGGAGGCGCACAGGAAGCATGCGTATCAGTTGATGGCTAATGAGTTGAAGATTGGGCATGTGAAGGTGAGTTTGCTGTATATGTTTATGCAGTTGTGTGTGTCGTTAGGTTTTATTTATTTGTGTCCTTCTTCTGTAGCGGCGCATTGGGGTTATTTGGTGGGGGCTGTGATTGTATTGGCAGTGGCGTATGTACTGTTTAAGAAGAAGTATTATCATTTGCATGAGGAGTATTTGGCTGGGTTGAAGAGGGGTTAATTTGTTTTGTTATGGCGGTAAAGATTGATAGTGTTTTATTGGATAGTCTTTCGGCTCAGGCTAAGGTGTCTGAGAGATTGAGGATGAATTATGATTTGAGGAATTCTGCTGAGGATACTTCTCAGAGGATGTTGAATGCTATTGAACCTGGGAGTGTTGTTCCTGTGCATAGGCATAGGAGCACATCTGAGACTGTGGTGTGTTTGAGAGGGAGTTTTGTTGAGGAGTTTTATTCTTTTGCGGGAGAGGTTGAGGCTTCTTTTGAGGTTGCTGCTGGTGGTGAGTGTTGTGCGTTGAATATTCCTGCGGGTGTTTGGCATACTTTGCGCTCGTTGGAGAGTGGTACTGTGATTTTGGAGGTGAAGGATGGAGCGTATGTGCCGATGGGGGAGGAGGATGTGATGAAGAGGTAGTTTTATCGGGATTATAAATTTTTTTTGAAAAATTTACTGGCTTAATGAACTTTTTGCTTTTGGTGTTGTTTAGATAAGTGAAATAGTTTTTTAAGTTAGGTTAAGTCGGGCACACTCCGCTTCTCGGGATGAGGTAGTGTTCCAATTTGTGTGTCTGGGGCGTAATCTGCAATTTAAAGATCACCCAAATTTACGATTTATTTTTTAACCCGCAACATCTTCGTGCGTTCGCGGCAACAGACGAAAGCGAGGAGAGCCCTTTGGGCGAGCTCCCCGCAGCGTTCGATCTGTAGCAGCCGGAGGTCGTATATTCCGGCTGCGGTGCCTTTCTTAGACTAGAAGAAGGTAGTGTTCCAATTTGTGTGTCTGGGGCGTAATCTGCAATTTAAAGATCACCTGTCCCCTTCCCTATAAATCGGACGGATTATAATTAGACAAAAATCCTTAGATTTGTGTCTATGAAGAAGTCAGTACACAGCGAAAGTGAGATGGTCAAGGCCGTCCAGGAATTAGAAAACGGAAT
>SUYX01000035.1 GCA_015060225.1 Bacteroidales bacterium
GCAAAACGGGAGATGGAGAAGGCTGCAGCCGAACTTGATTTCATAAGGGCAGCCAAATTCAGGGATGAAATGAAATTTTTGGGAGAGTTGATATCTAAAAAGTGAGGCGATTATGATACCGGAGAGTTTGAAGAAAGTAATGGAGCATTATGAGGCTCCGCAGAGGGAACTTGTGGAGAAGGCATATAAGTATGCCATAAAGGAATTGGAAGGGCAGCAGAGAGGAAACGGGAAACCGTTCATTGAGCATCCGTTGGGTGTGGCACTTATAGTGGCAAATGAGATAGGCCTCATGCATGAGGCTGTGGCGGCTGTATTCCTCCACGAGGCTACAAGGGGGAAGGATGAACAGTTGGAGGAGATCTCAAAAGAGTATTCTCGGGAGATTATAACAATGGTGGAGGGGTTGAACAAGATATCGGGAATAACCCCAAAAGATACCAAACTGCAGGCGGAGAACTACAGGAAACTTATTGTTTCATACTCAAAGGATCCCCGTGTGACCCTAATTAAACTTGCGGACAGGCTGGAGATTATGCGCAACCTGGATATATTTCCAAAGAGCAGCATAATGCGGAAGGTTACCGAGACCATCATGCTCTATATTCCACTTGCCCACCAGTTGGGAATGTACAACTTCAAGAGCGAGCTGGAGGACCTTTACTTCAGACACTCTGATCCGGAGAACTACAGGGCAATCACCAACAAACTTAAGGCTACCGAGAAGGATAGGGAGAAATTGGCACAGGAGTTTGTGAGGCCGCTGGAGCAGTCGTTGAAGGAGAGCGGCATAAAGTACAAACTGAAGGTGCGTACTAAAACCGCATATTCAATTTGGAAGAAGATGCAGAAGCAGAATGTCCCTTTTGAGGGGGTGTTTGATGTTTTTGCAATGAGGTTTATCCTGGATGTTCCGCTGGAGAAGGAGCACGATTACTGTTGGGAGGTGTATTCACGCGTTACCCAGGAGTACAAGCCCGATACCAAACGCCTGAGGGACTGGATTACCAATCCAAAGCCCAATGGTTACGAGTCTCTCCACACCACAGTCCAAAACAAGGAGGGGGCATACATAGAGGTGCAGATACGCACCGCCCGTATGGATGATATGGCGGAGAACGGACACGCATCGCACTGGAGCTACAAGGGTATAAAGAGTGTACAGGGGTTGGATGAATGGCTTAAGAATGTGAAGAGCATGCTGGAGAGCCAGGAGGAGAATCCTTATACCAATGCAGTGCAGACAGAACTGGACGAGATATTTGTATTTACCCCGGCGGGAGACCTCAAGCAGCTGCCTAAAGGGGCAAGTGTGCTTGATTTTGCATTCAATATCCACTCCAATCTGGGCGTGAAGTGCAGTGGGGCAAGGATAAACGGCAAAATTGCCTCCATAAAGGATGAACTCCATACCGGTGATGTGGTGGAGATAATGAGCAACAAGAACCAGAAGCCCTCTGCAGACTGGCTTAAGATAGTTGTATCCTCAAAAGCCCGCAACCGCATTAAGGCAAAACTCAAAGAAGAGGAGGGGAAACTCATAAAACTGGGCCGGGAACTGCTGGAACGCAGGATGAAGAACTGGAAGATGGAACTCAATGACGATGTGCTGGCAGACATTGCAAAACACTACAAGATGAAGGCGTCGGCAGAGGTGTTCCTGGCAATATATGAAGAGAAGATAGACCTGCTTCAGCTGAAAGATTTCCTTACAAACGGAGAGCAGGAGGTTGAGGATACTCCCGACAGCAAACCTGAAAGGACTGCACCAAAGACCAAAAGCAAATCATCCGAGGGGGATTATCTGATAATAAGTGACAAACTGAACAACATCAGTTTCACAATGGCCAAATGCTGCAACCCAATCTTTGGAGATGATGTGTTCGGGTTTGTTTCGGCAACCGGCGGCATTAAGATTCACAGGATATCCTGCCCCAATGCTGCAAGGCTCATAGAGAAATACCCTTACAGGCTGCAGAAGGTGAAATGGAGACAAGTATCCAATACCACCCAGTTCCAGACAGCCCTTAAGGTGATTGGCGACGGCGACGCCTCAATTGCGGCGCAACTTATAGAGTGTGTTACAAAACAGGATGCCTCAATGAGATCGTTCAATATAAACGAGAGGCGCAAACCTGGCAACCAGACCGAGTTTGTGGCAGAGATTGGCATCTCAGTTGGAAACAATGCCCATTTGGACAGGGTAACCTCTGCCCTAAAGAAAATCCGTGAGGTAAAGACCGTATTGAGGACCAGCGGGAAATAACTTTTTAGTAACTTTGCGCGATTGGGGAATTGTGAATTTTATGGGGAACAAGGAATATATATATATAAAGGGGGCAAGGGCAAATAACCTTAAGGGATTTGATCTTAAGATACCCCGCGGAAAACTGGTAGTTATGAGCGGATTGAGCGGCAGCGGAAAATCTTCGCTGGCGTTTGATACCCTTTTTGCGGAGGGGCAGAGGCGTTTTGCCGAGAGCCTTTCTTCGTTTGCACGCCAGTTCCTGGGGAGGATGCAGAAGCCTGCTGTTGACAAGATTGAGGGGATTCCCCCTGCCATTGCCATTGAGCAGAAGGTAAATACCCGCAATCCCCGTTCTACAGTGGGTACAACTACCGAGATTTATGATTATCTGAGACTCCTTTTTGCCAAGATAGGGCGCACTTATTCTCCTGTTACCGGGGAGGAGGTGAAGTGCCATACGGCAAATGATGTGGTGGAATACATCGGGAATATGAAAAATGATACTCCCGACAATATTACTGCATATATTCTTGCGGAGATTGAGTGGCTGGAGAATGAGAACAGGGTGGAGAAACTCCTCTCTGTGAAGGATGCCGGTTACGCCAGACTTTTCTCCCTTGAGAGGGGGATGGTGAGGATTGATGCGGTGCTGCAGGATGTGGAGGGGTTTGCAGGGAGCAGGCTGTTCATTATGATTGACAGGTATCTGGTGGCCCAGGGGGGTGGTATACTGGCAGAGGAGGATGTAACCAGGCTGCTGGATTCTGTGCAGATTGCATTTAATGAGGGGAAAGGCCATGTGTTTGTGGCGCAGCAGCAAGGGCGTGGCGCAGAGGTGGAACTGAAGGAGTTTTCAAATATTTTTGAGGCAGACGGTATCCGTTTTGAAAAGCCCAATGAACTGATGTTCAGTTATAACAATCCTGTGGGGGCATGTCCGGTTTGTGGAGGGTACGGCAGTGTTATTGGAATTGATGAGAGCCTTGTGGTCCCTAATGCATCCCTTTCCGTTTATGAGGGGGCTATAGCATGCTGGAGGGGTGAGGTTATGGGCAAATTCCTTAAGGAGTTCATAATGTGTGCCCACAAGTTTGATTTCCCTATCCATAAGCCGTATGCAGAACTTACAAAAGAGCAGAAGAGGCTTTTGTGGAACGGGAACAGCATGTTTACCGGCATTACGCCGTTTTTTGAGATGGTGGAGACCATGCGCTACAAGATACAGTACAAGTATCTGTTGGCCCGTTATTCGGGCAAGACTGTATGCCGTGAGTGCGAGGGGAGCCGTTTGAGGAAAGAGACCAATTATGTTAAAATAGGGGGCAAAACCATTGCTGAACTTATGGATATGAGCATTACTTCCCTTAATGCTTTCTTTAAGGGGCTGGTGCTTGAGCCTTATGAAGCGGCTGTAGCTGAGAGGGCAATCAAGGAGATTTGCAGCAGACTCAATTATATAGAGAATGTGGGGCTGGGGTATCTTACCCTCAGCCGCCATGCCAATACCTTGAGTGGCGGTGAGAGCCAGAGGATAAATCTGGTAAGTTCTTTGGGAAGCAGCCTGGTGGGGTCATTGTATATTCTGGATGAGCCGAGCATAGGTTTGCACCAGAGGGATACCGGGCGTCTCATTTCTGTGATTAAGGATTTGAGGGATCTTGGGAATACCGTCCTTATAGTGGAGCATGATGAGGAGATAATCCGCAGTGCGGATGAACT
The DNA here is from genome assembly GCA_015060225.1 of Bacteroidales bacterium. Classification (GTDB taxonomy): domain Bacteria; phylum Bacteroidota; class Bacteroidia; order Bacteroidales; family UBA932; genus Egerieousia. The sequence continues at coordinate 3,968 of SUYX01000035.1, forward strand.
TATAGATATTGGTCCGTATGCTGGTGTGAATGGAGGAGAAGTGGTTTACCAGGGAAGTGTTGAAGAGGGTATAAGAAAGGCCCTTGAGGGGAGGAAGAAGGGTGATACAACCTCCAGCGGATCGCTTACAATAGATTATTTGTCGGGAATAAAGAAGATAGAGATACCTCAGCAGAAGAGGAAATGGAAGTATTACATTGAGGTTTGCGGTGCTATGGAGCACAACCTGAAGAATGTGTCGGTGAAGTTCCCTCTGGGGGTGATAACTGCAGTTACCGGTGTGAGCGGAAGCGGAAAATCTACCCTTATTGGGGATACGCTGTATCCTGCGCTGGCAAGACATTTCCAGCAGTTTGGGGTTAAGCCGGGGGCATTCAAGGAGTTGAGGGGAGATTTGGAGAAGATCAGCGGAGTGGAGTTTGTAGATCAGAACCCTATAGGAAAGAGCTCCCGTTCAAATCCTGTTACCTATCTGAAGATTTATGATGATATAAGGAAACTTTACTCTGAACAGCAATTTGCCAAGGTGAACGGGTTCGGACATTCCCATTTCTCGTTCAACATAGACGGAGGACGTTGTCCTCAGTGTCTTGGAGAGGGATTTATAACCATTCCTATGCAGTTTATGGCTGACATTAAGATGACCTGTGAGGAGTGTGGAGGAAAGCGTTTCAAACCGGCTGTGCTGGAGGTAAAATACCAGGGGAAGAGCATAAATGAGGTGCTGGATATGAGTGTGGAGGAGGCCATTGCATTTTTCGGGGCCCAGAAGGAGAGTTATGCCAAAAAGATTGCCCAGAAACTGCAGATTCTGGATGATGTGGGGTTGGGATATGTGCAGTTGGGGCAGAGCAGCAGCAGTTTGAGCGGAGGCGAGAGCCAGAGGGTTAAACTTGCCCAGTTCCTGAGCAAGGACAGCAGCGGCAAAGGCTCGGTGAAGGGGCCTACCCTGTTCATCTTTGATGAGCCTACCACCGGACTCCATTTCCACGACATAAAGAAACTCCTTGCTGCATTCAATGCCCTGGTGGAGAGGGGGCACACCATTATTGTGGTGGAGCATAATCCCGACGTAATTGCAGCCGCAGACTGGGAGATTGAACTTGGTCCCGACGGCGGAGACGTCGGTGGCCGGATCACATACGAAGGGGAACCGGGGGGTAATAAATGATATTGCAATCTCCCCTGATTGGAGGATTTTTTTGTTTGGACAAGAACTGTCAACGGTTGTGATGAGGTTTATGCGATGGGGACCTCTTTCGACGGTTGCGAGTTATCGCGTAGCGATGACGAAGCAGAGGAGACTGCGTCGTCCCCGTTGCATAAATCTCATCACAACAGAGATAATCTGTCGGGAAGAAGAATTTATTTAACTTAACAATAAGATGAAAAAATTATTTATGGCACTTGGTGTTGCGGCAATGGCATTTGCCGCTTGTACCCAGAGCAAGGATGCAGGAAAACCTGCAATAGACCTTGCAAATTTTGACAATACCGTTTCTGCCGGTGAAGATTTCTACCAGTATGCATGCGGCGGTTGGATGGCTGCAAACCCTCTTACCCCCGAGTATGCAAGATATGGTATTTTTGACCAGTTGGACAAGGAGAACCAGGAGAGGCTTAGGGCTTTGATTGAAGAGGTGAATGCTGTTCCACAGGAGGCCGGCAGCGTTGGTGAGAAGATACAGATAATGTATTCATTGGGCTTGGATACTGCAAAGAGAAATGCTGAAGGGGTGGCCCCGGTTATGGAGCAGATTGCTGCAATCAAAGGGGTTAAGGATAAGGATGAGTTCTCTGCAATGCTGGGTAAACTCCAGACTCAGGGTATCAGGTCTTATTTTGGAATGTACATTGGTGCTGATGAGAAGAACAGCATGATGAACCTGTTGCAGTTCTCACAGGGGGGCCTCTCTATGGGTGACAGGGATTATTACCTTTTGGATGATGAGACCTCTGTAAAGATCCGCAATGCATACAAGGAGTATATGAACAAACTCTTCATGTTGGCAGGATATTCAGCAGAGGATGCGGCAGCTTCCGTTAAGGCTGTGCTTGATCTTGAGACTGAGATTGCAAAGGTGTCTGTTGACAGGGCAACCTTGAGGGATGTGCACAAGAACTACAACAAGATGCCGCTGAAGGAGTTTGTAAGGAAATACAATTTCATCAACTGGGACGTTTATTTCAAGGAGGTTGGTGTAAAATCCTCTACAGAACTTAATGCAAGCCAGGTTCCGTTCTTTGCAGGACTTACAAATCTTTTGAAGAAGGTCTCTTTGGATACCCAGAAGGAGTATATGGTGTTCAAACTTCTGAATTCCGCTTCAAACTATCTGAGCGATGATTTTGTAAATGCAAACTTTGAGTTCTTTGGCAAGACTGTTCAGGGACGTGAGATGCTGCAGCCCCTTTGGAAGCGCTCGTTGTCTGTTGTAAACCGCACTTTGTCAGAGGCTCTTGGCCAGAAATATGTAGAGAAATATTTCCCTGCATCTTCAAAGGAGAAGATGGTGGAGATGGTTTCAAACCTCCAGAAAGCACTTGGCGAGAGAATCTCTGCATTGGAGTGGATGAGCGACGAGACAAAAGCCAAGGCACACGAGAAACTCGGAACCTTCATTGTAAAGGTGGGTTATCCCGACAAATGGAAAGATTACACTGCCCTTGATATTAAGAATGACTCATACTGGGCAAACATGTGCCGTGCAAGCGAGTTTCGCCACAAGGACATGATGAAGGATGAGGGACAGCCTGTTGACCGCACAGAGTGGGGAATGAGCCCTCAGACAGTTAACGCATATTACAACCCTACAACCAATGAGATTTGTTTCCCTGCAGCAATCCTTCAGCCTCCTTTCTTCAACCCAGATGCTGATGATGCTGTAAACTATGGCGGTATTGGAGTGGTTATTGGTCATGAGATGACCCACGGCTTTGACGACCAGGGCCGCAACTATGACAAGGACGGAAACATCAGCGCATGGTGGACAGAAGAGGATGCTGCCAAGTTCAATGAGAAGGCTCAGGTACTTGTAGAGCAGTACAACAAGATTATCGTAATTGACACTGTACATGCGGACGGAGCATACACCCTTGGCGAGAACATTGCAGACCAGGGAGGATTGCTCATCTCCCATCAGGCATATCTGAACACTTTGAAAGGCAAGGAGACTCCTGCAGATATAGACGGCTTCAACCATAACCAGCGTTTCTTCCTTGGTTATGCAAACCTTTGGGCCCAGAATGTACGTCCTCAGGAAATCCTCCGCAGAACCAAGACCGATGTCCACTCATTAGGCAAATGGCGTGTAAACGGTGCCTTGAGAAACATCCAGGCCTGGTATGACGCATTCGGCATCCAGGAGGGAGACCCAATGTGGATGGCTCCGGCTGAACGTATTAACATCTGGTAATTGTGACGTTGTCTTTTTGTGCAATTAGCAGATTATTAGATAATTAAAAAAGAGGTAGAAATACCTTTGAAAACCGTGGCCGCCCGTGGCCTCGTGAACGGGAGGGGCCCACCGCATAGCGGTGGGAGGGATTCAGTTTTCAAAGGTATTTCTACCTCTTTTTTTTAATTTACTGTCAATGAGTTAATTGTACAAAAAGACAACGTTATTAAAAATTGCGCTCAATTTCCCGGGCCCGTTTGAGGAGATACGGGGTGGGTTTGTTGGCTTTGCGTTGCAGGGGGTTGGGTAGGCAGGCGGCGATGAGGGCAGACTGTCGGGAAGACAGTTTGCTTGCACGGGTGTTGAAGAGGCGTTCAGCGGCAGCTTCGGCACCATAGATGCCCTTTCCCATCTCGGCTACATTCAGGTATACTTCAAGGATACGCTCCTTGCCCCAAATTTTCTCTATGAGAAATGTGAAATAGGCCTCAAGTCCTTTGCGCACCCAGCTGCGTCCGGGAAGCAGGAATACATTCTTGGCGGTCTGCTGGCTTATGGTGCTGGCTCCGCGGAGCTTTTTCCCCTTCTTATGGTCCTTGACTGCCTTTTCAATCTCTATCCAGTCAAATCCGTTGTGGGTGTAGAATCTGGCATCCTCACTTGCCACGACAGCTCTGGAGAGATTTTTTGAGATCTTTTCCACAGGTTCCCATGTCTTGTATGTATGGAAGGTGGAGTCATTGCGGAACTCCCAACTCCTTACTGCCATAAGTGGGGTGTAATACACAGGAACCCATTTGAGCAGCACTACCCAAGAAACCGTAATCCCTATAAACCACAACGGGATGTACAGCAGCAGCCATCTGAAAAACTTGAAACCCTTTTTCTTTTTCATATTTATTTGGTGGAACCCCCAACCGCGATTATTTTTGCAAAGTTAATTTTTATCCCGATGAGTGTACGCAAATTTTTTGCCATAGCGTTAATCCTTTTCCTATTTGCAACAGCTTCCGCACAGCTGTATGCACAGGTGCATTCATCATCTGCCTACAAATATCTCATTTCGCTGGAGGAGATTCTCAGGCATCTGGAGTTTCTTACATCAGAGGAGATTGCAGGTAGGGCTGCCGGTACCGAGCAGGCAAAACAGGTGGCCGATTATATTGCCGGTGAGTTTGAGGAGTACGGGCTGCAACCGTTCAGAAGTGTGAGTTTCTATCAGCCGTTCACTCTTCCGGCACCAAAAGGTGGGAAGACAACAGGATTGTCGGGAAGCGGAACTTCGTATACGGAACAGTATAAAAAGGTTACAGGGGAATCTTCTGCACAGTCTTGCAAGGGGTACAATGTTGTGGGGTATCTCCCTGCAAAGAAGAAAAATGCGGGGTACATAATAGTCGGTGCCCATTTCGACCATATAGGTTCTATAGACGGGAGATTCTATCCTGGAGCAGATGATAATGCATCGGGAGTGGCTGCATTGATGGAACTGGCAAAAACTTTCGGGAAGAGATACCTGGAGAAGGGGGATCTTGGCCACAATCTTGTTTTTGCCGCTTTTGACGGAAACAACTACAATTTGTCGGGAAGCCGGCATTTTGCTTCCCGATTGGGGATTCCCGCTTCGCAGATAACCTGTGTGATAAATCTGGACCAGATGGGGAGCACCCTTGCACCTGTGGGGAAGAATGAGGAGTATCTTCTGGTTCTGGGTGTGGACAAACTGAAAAAGTGGCAGCAGGAGCAGCTGTGGTTTGCCAATGAGTATTTTGGCATAGGACTTCATATAGACAATTCCTATTACGGGAGCCCTGAGTTTTATGATATCTTCTATAAACTCTCAGACCAGCAAAGTTTTACGGAGAGGGGGATTCCTGCATTGCTCTTTACGTCGGGAATAACAAAACTTACAAACAAGGAGGGTGACAGGGTGGAAACCCTCAATCTGGATGTGCTCAGAAGGCGTATAGAGTTAATCTACCGTTTCTTATGGCTCATTGAGTAATACTGCCGGTTTGAACAATCGGAGCCTTGCGGTGTTCTATCCATATATAAATTCAGGTATATGGATATTTCAAATATTATAGCAAGAGAGATATTGGATTCGCGCGGAAATCCTACCGTAGAGGTTGATGTGATACTCAATGACGGTTCTTGGGGGAGGGCCAGCGTTCCAAGCGGTGCCTCAACAGGGAGCAGGGAGGCCCTGGAGTTGAGGGACGGGATAAAACAGTGGTACGGAGGAAAAGGGGTGAGATGTGCTGTGGCCAATGTGAGGGAGATAATAACCCCTGAACTTATTGGATGTGATGCCCTGGACCAAAGGGGTATAGATGATATGCTCATAAAACTTGACGGCACTTCCAACAAATCACGTCTTGGTGCCAATTCAATTCTGGCAGTCTCTGTGGCAGTGGCAAAAGCGGCGGCAGACCACCTTAGAATACCATTGTACAGGTATCTTGGAGGGGTTGATCCCCATGTACTTCCTGTCCCGATGATAAATATTGTGAATGGAGGAATGCATTCCAATGCCCCTGTAGCATTTCAGGAGTTCATGATACGTCCTGTTGGGGCACACAGTTTCAGTGAGGCTATGCTTATGGGGTCAAATATCTTCTACAGCCTCAAGAAGATTCTCAAACAGGCGGGATTGAGTACTTCTGTTGGGGATGAAGGGGGATTTGCGCCAAATTTCAACAGTGCAGAAGAGGCTCTCAACTATATAATGTATGCAATCCAGAATGCGGGATACATACCTGCAAAGGATGTTACATTGGCCCTTGATTGTGCAGCTACAGAGTTTTATGTAGGTGAGCATGACAACTCTGAAGGGAGACATATCCCCGGCTACTACAATTATGCAAAGTTTGAACAGGAGAGGGGAGCCAGGAGAAATACGGAGGGGCAGATAAAATATCTCAAGGAGCTGGTGGAGAAGTATCCCATTGATTCAATAGAAGATCCCCTTGCAGAGGATGACTGGCAGGGGTGGCAGAAAATTACGGCGGAACTCTCAGGCAAGTGTCAGCTGGTGGGGGATGATCTCTTTGTTACAAACGCGCGCTATCTGGAGCGGGGGATAAAGGAAAGGTGCGCCAATGCAATCCTGATTAAAGTGAACCAGATAGGCACTTTAACTGAAACCTTAAAAACTGTTGCATTGGCCCGCAACAACGGATACAAATGCATCATATCCCACCGTAGCGGAGAGACAGAAGATCCCTTTATAGCCGACCTTGCCGTTGCCGTAAATGCCGGGCAGATAAAGACTGGCTCCATGAGCAGGGGAGAGCGTACGGCAAAATATAACCAGCTCCTGAGAATTGAAGAGCAGCTGGGCAGGATGGCTACATATGGGGTGTGAGATTGCCGGAGTATGCAAGATTTGGCTCACTATTTGAATAGTGAGCCTTTTTGTGTATTTTTGTAAGTTATATGGGAAATTTCAGAAAACTATTTACAGTGCTTGCCTTGCTGCTGCTCTCTTTTGCAGCAAATGCACAATATGATATAGACCAGTTCTTTGCCCGTGGGCGTCAGATGCTCATAGACGGCAAATATGCCAGTGCCATTGAGAACTTCAATATTCTGGCAAGGCTGGACAGCACTCTCTTTGATGCCTATTTCTTCAGGGGAATAGCAAAATACAATCTTGGAGATTTTATCGGTGCAGAGAAGGATTTCAACACCTCTTTGAGGCTCAATCCAATATATACTCCTGCATACCATTATAGGGCAATTACTTTAAGCCGTACCGGAAAATATGACAAGGCACTTAAGGATCTTGCAGAGGCTGTGGATTTGAGGCCAAGTTATACCGGCCTATACTTCAGCAGGGGGGTAACCTATTTCCTCTCACAACAGTTTGACAAGGCTATTGTGGATTTCAACAGATTTATAAAGGCTGAGCCCCGTGCGGCAGATGCTTATCTGAACAGGGGAGCCTGTTATCTGTACTTGGGTGATACTACAAAAGCACTGGCAGATTACAACAAGGCAATCAAAATAAACACGTTTGATCCGGAGGGATATGTGAGGCGTTCCAGAATTTATGCAATGCAGGACAATTTTGATGATGCATTGACAGATCTGGACAGGGCCATAGAATTGGATACCCTGAATACCTTTGCCTTCTTCAACAGAGCTCTCATAAGGTACGACAAACAACAGATACAGGGTGCGCTGGAGGATCTGAATACAGTGTTGGAGCATGAGCCCGGGAATGCCCTCACCCTGTACAACAGGGCAATTATCAGGGCCCAGATAGGAGACTACAACAACGCTTTGGATGACTATGACCGTGTAATTGCCGTAAACCCCAACAATGTGCTCGCCTACTTCAACAGGGCAGGGGTTTTTATGGAGATGGGAAGATACCGCGATGCAATGGATGACTATTCCAAGGCAATTAATCTTTATCCCGATTTTGCCAAGGCATACATGAACCGTTCATATGCCAAGACACAGATAGGACAATTCAATTCGGCCAAAAAGGATGCACAGATTGCCCAGCAGAAGATAAGGGAGTATCAGTTGAAGACGGGGGACAGTCTTGGAAGGGCGGCTTTTGCAGATACAACCAGAAAATATGACAGGCTTCTGGCCCTTGATGCAGATTTTGCAAAGAAAGATTTTGACAATGAGCTGCTGCAGCACAGGGATGTGGATATCCGTCTGAAACCTCTGTTCAAGTTCAATTTGGGCAATGCTGCAAATATGTTTATGGCATTGGAAAACAGGTGGGAAGATAAGGAAATAGAACAATTTATTGAACAGATGCCTGTTCCAATAGAACTGAGTGCCAAGAAGGAGAACATTGAACTGGATAGAGGAGCTTATGGAACAAGAATTGCGGAGATTATGGAGGAACTTGTGGAGAAGGAGGCAAAAGGTGAAAACGGTTCAGATATAGCCAAACTCTATTTTGCCAAGGCTATAATGGATGGCAATGACAACAGATACAATTCAGCTCTGGACAACTATTCACAGGCAATAAAAAATGAGCCGGAACAGACATTCTATTATATAAACAGGGGGGCGTTGCAGGCCGAGATGATTGATTTCATCTCCTCAATGGAGAACAATGTGCAGATTCTTACATTGGACAACTCCGGAGCGGCCCGTGCCAGGGTAAAGGAGCGCAGTTCCATGAACTATGATTATGCCCCGGCCATACATGATATGACAAAGGCATCCAAACTTATGCCCAAACTTCCGTTTACCTATTATAACCTGGGAAACCTTTATTGCCTGTCAAGCGATCTGCCTGAAGCAATAAACCAATATACAAAAGCTCTTGAACTCTATCCTGCAATGGCTCAGGCTTATTTCAACAGGGGACTCGTACTAATCTACCTTAAAGACAAGGAGAAGGGATGCATAGATTTGAGCAAGGCGGGAGAATTGGGGGTAAATGATGCTTACAGTGTTATCAAGAAATACTGTATAGAAGACGAACAATAAACATTATAGAATTAAAGATATGATACAGAGATTGCAGAGTTTATATTTGCTTGCCTCATCGGGAATATTGTTCTCGTTGTTTTTCCGCCCTCTCATGAGGGATTTGGATGGTAATGTGGTAATGAAATTCACACAGTATTGGCCATTTCTCATTTTTGTGATTGTAACATTTGTATTGTCATTCTTATGCATTTTCATATACAAGAGAAGAATTTCACAGATGCGTCTGTGCATCTACAACATGCTGGTGCTTTTTGCATTCCAGGCATGGATAGCATACATGTTCTTTACAAGACTTGACGGTACAGTATTTACAATTTCTGCAGTATTCCCAATAGTTGCAGGAATATTTGTATTCATGGCATTCAGGAAAATTTCTGAGGATGAGGCATTGGTGCAATCCATGAACTCACTCAGGGATATGACAAAAAACAGGAAAAAATGGAAAAAATAGGAGCATCTGAGCTCATCATCAACAGCGACGGGTCTGTATTCCATCTTCATCTCAAACCGGAAGAACTTGCAGACACCGTAATCCTTGTGGGAGACCCCGGCAGGGTGGAACTTGTATCCTCATTCTTTGATGTTGTGGAGGTGCGCAAGGCTTCCCGGGAATTTGTCTCGGCCACCGGAACATACAAAGGTACCCGCATGACGGTACTCTCTACAGGTATAGGGTGCGACAACCTGGATATTGTTATGACTGAGTTGGATGCACTTGTAAATATAGACTTTTCTTCCCGACAAGTAAAGGAGCAGCTCAAGAGTCTGAGAATCCTCAGGATAGGAACGTCGGGAGCAATACAACCCGATATTCCCGTAGGAAGCTATGTCTTCTCCCACATCTCCGTTGGGGCAGACGGCCTTATGAACTGGTATGCCGGTAGGGATGAGGTATCATACAAGGAAATGGAAGAGGCCTTTGTGGCTGCTACAGGTTGGGACAGCCATCTCCCTGCACCATATTTTGTAAGGGCATCCCAGGAACTGATTGACCTTTTTGCAGATGTAACCGTTAAAGGTGTTACAATCTCCGCTCCAGGTTTCTACGGCCCTCAGGGAAGAGTTCTGCGCCTCCCTCTGGCAATGCCCGACATGATGGAGAAATTTGAGAAGTTCCGCTTTGGCGATTACCGCATTACCAACTTTGAGATGGAGGGCTCTGCCCTTGCCGGCATGGCCCGCAAACTCGGCCACTGCGGAGGTACAGTCTGCTGCATAATTGCCAACCGCTACCACAAAGGGGCAGAACCAGACTATAAACAACTGGTAGAGAAATTGATAGTGCTGGCACTTGACAAGCTGGCACAATAGACAAAAAAGGGTGCCGCTGGCACCCTTTATTTTAATTGTATTTCTGGAACTTGTAGCCCATTCGTTTAAGCTGCAGGCCTGCACCAATCTTGTACATCACCTTCATTGTGCGGGCAAGCATGTAGAAGGCTTTTTCCGAGCCCGGTTCAAAGTCCTCCTTCATGATTATGGAGATTGCCTTCTCTGCACAGGTGATGGTAATGTCCCTTATCTCCCTCTCCTGCGGGGAGCCAAGTGGATAACCGAGGATGTCCACCATTATATGGTCATCCATATCATCCCAACCTTCAATACCATAAAATTTGTCATAGGTATTGAACTGATTTGCAATCCAGTCCACATCCCACCATTTTGCAACGGCCATTCCCATAAATGCAGGCCATGCAATAGAGGCATTGGGATAATCGTTCACCTGTTCAATTGCATCAGCCATATAAGGGGTGGCGTAATCGTTCCATTTGTCGGTTATATCCTCGCTCTCTGCAAGCACCTGGTCCATCAGCCCTGCCTCATGGCACAACTTGAGAAGCTCCAGCTGGAGACGCTCCTCAAAACTGTTATAATATTCCAAATCGTTCATAATGTACAAAGGTAATATCTTGTAATTAGTTGATATTCAAATGATGAATGCTCTTAAGATAAGACGTGGGTAATGTTATATAACATTATGAATAATCCACTTTCCTGAGTTTCCACCTACACGAACCAACACACCTTTTTCTCGCAGCGCATCTAATATTTTTCTAACCTGGCGTTCGCTGATATTTAATCGCCTGGAAAGTTCTGTTCTTGAAATTGACGGAGTTTCTTTTATGGCCTCCAATAGTTTCTCCACGTCTGTTGGAACACCTTGGAACGCTGTTGGATCATCATTGGAACGCTTAGGAACGCCACCTTCATTGTCTGCTCGCCAAATTACAACTCTAAAATCCTCTTCTTGATAAAACTCCGGAGTTTTTAGGCCATATTCGCAGCACTTGTTAATAATGTCTTCTGTTCCCGTACCCACCTTTTCAATATAACCATTCCAATACATAGGGTCGGCAAGTAGCGGATTGGCAGGTATTGACTTATGCGGTCCATGCAACTTCTGTACTGTCAGTCCGTATGGAAGTACTCCTGGGTTCCAAACCTCCAATCTATCCCTAAACAACATGATTTGAACACTGGCATTACTTGTATAGTCTCTATGACAAATGGCATTAACAATAGCCTCTTTTACTGCATCAATAGGTAATTCTGGTCGTGTGGGTATATCTGCTTTTTCTCCATCTTTACGTGTCCCAACCCAATTGTTAATGCGGCTCATTACAAAACTTGTTGCTTGGTCAACAAGTTCAAATACATCACCTCTGTAAATTTGAAATGAAGGCATGGGTTTCTCAACCACGTTGCCATAGAACTGTACGCATTTTACCTCTGATGTAATAAAATACTTCTGTGGTTTCTTGCCGAACAGCAATACTGCAGCATTCGCCAATCTACCTTTGTCATCAATCAAATCAAGATGAGTAAGTAATGACACTGGCGATGTCTCAATTGGAAGAGGAAAGTTTCGCTTTGTTCGTGCCATATGGATAAAATTCTTCATTTTATCCTCGTCTAAATCTTCCAATGTAGCTCCATTGTCATTAGACGCATCGAACGGTCGCCAACGGATATATTCCTTTTCTTCCAAATAGCGGATTAAGGAAGCATATACAGATGTTCGCAATCCTTCAATATCCACAAATGTTTTTCGTACAATATCTCGTTCCACTTTTAGGATTAAAGCCGTTTCTTTGGGATGTCTATTCTCTTCCCCAATGCTCTTGATGTATATTAAACGACTTTTATGAAGCGTTGCAGCCAAATCATACTCGCGTTCTGTAGGAGAAACACCTTCCTCATCTTCATACCCATATAGATTGCCATATAGCCCCAAATAAATATCGCAAAGTTCCACCTCCTTCAAATAGACATGGCTTGTGGGATATTCATTAGCCGGAACTTCTTCAAATATAAACGGTTCAAAGAATTTACCCAGCAGAACATCTGTCCGGATATAATGACAAAGCATAGCTCGTTCTTTGGCAAACTCACTTTGAACACTACTTATGAATATTTTTATTCGTTTCATACAATAGTTGTCGTTTATTTTAAATACTCTTTGTATTCAGTTCTTAATTTCTGCCCAATCTCCGCTATTATGAACACTTGGTTATCTATGGCATCGGCCAACATGTGAGACGCTTTTACTCTTTGTTCATGCAATGCTACACATAATTGCTCTGCAAATTCAGACGGTTCAACTGTTGCTATCTTGTGCCCTATTTCAGCAACAAGAGTAAGTAATTTGTTTATGCAATCCATAGATTCTCTTCCATGATATTTCTTTTCTATGTCAGAAAAATCATAGTACAAGTAAATGGAATTCAACCGGCTTTCTGTTTCTTGAAATAGTTTGTTAGACTTCATACAAGCCACTTGTATCTTTTGTACTGTAATTGGATTACAATCCTTATCATATTCTTTTAATGCAGTCTGAAGCATATGATACATATCAAGAGTTTCTTGATACCACGACATTGCCTTTTCAACTACTTCCAACTTGCGTTGAAATACCAAAGAACGAAGTTCTCGTTTATGCTTAACGCTTTCTGAGATTGCATTAATGATGGCTTGTATTACTATTGTAACCAATGAACCTATTAAACCTGCTGTAATATATTGTTCCATAGCTAAATTAAATTTACTTATATCGTTGTTCGAATAGATATGCTTTTATCAAAAGAAGTGAGTACAACCTCATTTATAGTAAAACAGTCTTCTATTTTCACTACAGCTCTTTTGCGTTTTCTGAAATCATCATCAAATTCTTTCTCCTTATCGTCTGTATATTTCTCTTTTTGTAATTTTTGAGGTAATTGGTTAAAAAGAGTATCCACATCAATATATGACAATTCTAATCCTTTTTCTTTAACTAATATAGATATCTGAGAATGTATAATATTGCTAATAAATGATATAACAATGTCTTCGCCATCACGCAAACCATTCGCTTCGTAAATTCCCAATGGATTCACGATTTGATATTCTGCTTGGAAATCAACCAATATATTGTACGGTATAAGAACTCCATTGACATTTTGACTCTCATAAAATGAATGAGCGTTAAATTGAGAGTATTTCTTTCGAATATCAACCTTGTCAAAAACATCAATAAATGGTATTTTCCAATACAATCCCGCTTTTGTCCTCCATTTTATTGGATAACCCAAGCGTTTTTTTATAATAGCCTGACCTTTATCACATACAGTACAACAAATTAGCCTTTCCCAAAATAGATTTATCAGTTGTACTATAAATTTCCCAAATTCAAGAGGTTCCATTCCTTGAAAAATTTATTATTTTCAATCTTGTATCGTTACTAATTTTCCGTTTTCGAAATAAAGATATCTTCCACTATACACCCATTGTTCATATATTGTTGAAGCTGTTATAGTTCTGTTTATACGTGTCGGATTACCTATTGCATCAATACACTGTTGCTTTGTCATACCTATAATGATTTTTCCTTGAAGAATCAAGTTACCATAATATTTGCCATATCTTGCAAGTATGTTAGTTTTTCTTTCGTCCTCTCTCTTAGCTGCTTCCTCGGCTGCTTTTGCAGCTTTAGCTTTAGCTTCGGCTCTTAACTGATTTTGCACAGCCTGATATTTATGAAAGTCCTCTATGGATAAAAAATTTTCACGTTTCCATTCTTTTAATTGCAAGAGTTTTGAAGCGAAAATATAATACTTACCATATTTGTCATTCTCAATATTTAAAATAACTCTATTGTCACAATCTCCAAATTCCAATTTTCCTGGTAGTACTAGTACATCAGTACATTTCCAAACACTATTACGGGGTATCTTTTTTGTCAAATTTCGTTTTGTATTATAATCCATAAATCTATCATGTGAATGGCTACCATAATGATATTCTAAATCAAAGTCTTCATCTTTATGTATGTAAACCAGTTCTTTCCCGAGATACAACTGTTTTATCTTTTCAAAATAACCAAGAGACACCCAAGCAAAATCTGCCATCCATTCATAATCCGAATCTACATACAATATAATGGAATTATACGGATTATTTTCCTCTTTTAAATAAAATGTACTTCCAGACACTGAGTCTACAACAAAAGTCTTATTTTCTAATTTTGCTATATACTCTCCATTCCTATAGCTTTTAATACTACTATATTCCCCACCATATTTAAAAAAGTTAGAATAATCAGAGGATGATATACTCACAATTTTTTGTCCTGTTAAGTGCTTAAAACGGTTTTTATGTTCTACACCTTTCATCCTATCAACATTAGTCAAACTGTCATAAGTGAATATAACCTCTTTTTTCTCTTTCTCGGGCATTTGTGCCATTTTTATTTGAGAAAAAACTGACACAGTGGAAATGTTAGTTAAAACCAACAAACTTAATAATACCTTCTTCATAACTAATAAATATTATCATTATTGGAATTTTTTTATCAAATCTTGTACATCAACCTCTAATAATGTTGCAATCTTTACAAGTGTTGCCAAATCCGGCTATGCGACATTTGAACACCATTTAGATACAGTTGACGGATTTTTCCCTAATTGCTCTGCCAACCATTTGCCTGTACGTTTCTTTTCTACAAGCACTATTTAAGACGGTTTATATTCTCCATTATAATCAAGCCATTGAATTTAACGTAAAGGTATTTATTTTATGGTTAATAAAATAATGTAAGCCAAGAAACTTTGCCAACTTTCTATACTACCTTCAAATTTGCATGTTATTTAGAATTTTTACATTGGTATATCTTTTCCCGTTCTCACTAAATTTCGTTACTTTATTGTATCTTTGTTATCAAACAAAACACACAACCATGAAAAGGAGACTTGTACTTTTGGCCGCATCCATTTTCTTTGCAGCGGCAGCATTTGCACAGAATGATTCACTCACATTTGCCAATGCCAAATGGAATGAAAAAGAGATAGACAAAGGAATTATTCTAAAGGAGTTCCACTTTACAGGCGACTCAAAAATCTTTGATTCCAACCAGTATATTTCAATTGTGGAGATTGATTCAAAAAAGGCTAAAGGACGTTTTGCCCTGGCAAGCGATCCCGGAAAGATTACCACAACCAGCAAATTTGCAAAAGACAGCGGTGCCGTTGTTGCCATGAACGGTACATTCTACAATATGAGAGAGCCATACAACTGTGTATGCTACTTTAAGAAAAATGGAGTTGAGGAGTTCTCAAATACAGAAAAGATGGCCCAGAGAGACAATGGAGCCATTGCAATCTCCAAGAAAGGTAAAGTTGCTATTTACGCTGCAGACCCTGTAGTGCCGGGCAATATTGCATCAGACCAGACCTGGCCTTCCAAACTTGAGGAGCCTTCTGCAATGTCAAGCGGCCCTATCCTTATAAGTGACGGTAAGGATGCCCGTCTGGATGAAAACTCATTCAACCGCAACCGCCACCCACGCAGCGCCATTGGCACCAAAGGAAAGAAAGTTTTCCTTGTGACAGTTGACGGAAGAAATGCAGAGAATGCACAGGGTGTAAGCCTTTGGGAGTTCACCAAAATCATGCGCTGGATTGGAGCAGAGGATGCGTTGAATATGGATGGTGGCGGCTCAACAACCCTTTATGTAGAGGGTGAAAACGGCAACGGCATTGTAAACCATCCTTCAGACAACAAAAAATTCGACCGCGAAGGCCAAAGGCGCATTGTAAATGCCCTGTTGTTTATAAAATAACGTTGTCTTCTTGTACAACAGATTGATTATCAATAGGCCTGTTCCTCCTGGAGCAGGCCTTTGCAATAAGAAGGAGATCCTCCGGAAAGGAAATGATTTGCCCTGAACGAATGGAGGATGAGGCGGTAAGGGAGGGTAAAAAAACAATCGTCTTGTGACGGCGTTTGTTTGACGACGTTAGACATCCGGAGGATGGCTAAAAGGAGGAGTTCGCCGTCAAGATTGTTTTTTTGCCCGAGCAGCCTCAGCCGAGACTGAGTGAAGGGCAAAACATATTTCATTGCAGGAGGAATGTCATTCAAAAAGAAAAGGCCTGCATCAAAAATGCAGGCCTTGATTTTCAGTTATTTGTACAAAAAGACAACGTTACTATTGCAGATACTCCTGTACCCTGCCGCTAATTTGCAGCAGTGAGATTTCGCAAAGTTTGGTGTTGTAACTTGCCGAGAGCAGCCTCTCCTCAGCATCCAGAAGGCTCTTCTGAGCCTCCCTCATCTCCAGTCCCGACAAATCTCCCAGCATGTACCTCTCCATGGCAATCTCATGGTTCAGTTTGGCTGTAACCAGATTCTCCTTCTCAAGTTCCAGTACCTGGAGGTTGTTCCTGTAGGCCTGCCAGATATTGTACAGGTCTGATTTGAGGGCCTGCTCTACATCTGTCTGTTCCAACTGGGCATTTTCAATGTTTATTTTGGCATTGCGTCTCTCCCTGCGGGCATTGTTGCCGTCAAAGATGTTTATCCCAAGTGTAACGCCAAAATCTGCACCAAGACTTCCCCTGTGGTAGTTGGCCCCCTTGTTGTATTTGTTGAGGGTGTATCCGTAACCGGCATTTAGCCTAAGATAAGGGTAAGCCTGTGATGCTTTTATCTTGTAATCAAGTACTGCCATTCTATTATCAATTCGTGCGCGCAACAGGGAGGTATTGTTCTCCATCATTTCCTCCATAAGGTCATCAAAAACCAGTTCTCCAGCCACTTCAATTGCAGTGTCTGCTACAGCAATTGGAGCATTCAGGTTCTCCCTGGCAAGAAGTTCATTAAGGGCAATGGCAGAGCTATGCAGTGCCTCCTGCTGTTTCATGAAGGCCGAACTGTCTGAGTTGAAGTCAACCTTTGCCTGCTGGTAATCCAGTCCGGAGAAGTTACCAATCCTGTACCTCTGCTCTACAACCCTCAGCCTCTCTTTGGAGAGGGCTACTGCATATTTGAAGTTCTTCAACCTTATCTGCTGCTGTATGTAGTTGTAGTATTCGGCAGTGATGTCTGCAACAAGGTTTTCTATGGCAATACGGGTATTGAGTTCCCCCTGCCCCTGCAATTCCTTCAATTTTTTATATGTTGTGGTTACATTGAAACCCTCAAAAACTGTAAAGTTGAGGTCAACACCGGCATCAATTGTCTGGTTGAAAATACCGTTCTCCTCCACAATCTCCCTGGTATCCCTAAGTTTTGTTTCTGTATCCTGTGAATTCCCGGAGTATCTTCCCGATGCATTTACAGAGGGTAGGAACCCGGCATTTCCCAATGTGGCATTGTTGTCTGAAATGCGCTGGTTGTTCTTCTCAATCTTAAGGGAATAGTTGTTCTGCAACCCCTCCTTGAGGCACTCCTGAAGGGTATATACATTGTTCTGGGCAGCAGCAGTGCCACAGAACAATGCGCATGCAATATATGTCAATAATCTCTTCATATTACCATCATTATTTTTTAAGGGCAGCCGCCGCAGCCTTCTTCGCCCTGTCTGTTGAGATATAACTGTAAATGGCAGGAACCACATACATTGTAAGAACTGTAGAAACCAGCATTCCTCCAACAACTGTTACACCCATTGCAATACGCTGGTTTGCACCCTCACCGCCGG
>SUYX01000036.1 GCA_015060225.1 Bacteroidales bacterium
ACATACATGAACTCCTCCCCCTCATGGGATGACAACTGTTTTTCTTCCGACATATGCAGGTTTACAATATATGTCTCCATGTGCCTGTCCTGCTTCTGGCTTGAAAGGCTATAATAACTCATTTGGGTTCCGGTATTCTCCTTCCCCCTCATAACAGGATTGTCCTGCATCTCCCTTGCCCTTGAAATAACAGGACCGTCATTAGAAAAGTCATCCAGGACTGTACCCACACGCACTCCCAGGACACGTACAATCTTAATCAATTCCCCTATTGTAGGAACCTGTACATTCTCCTCAATAACACTCAGATACTGGGTACTCAACCCGCTCTTCTGCGCCATTTCTTCCATCGGGATATTCTTCATCTCCCTCAAACTTCTGATCTTTGATCCAATGGCTGAATTCAACTTTTCCATTCTCTTACAAATTTATTGATTGGTAATAAAAACCCCACCAAACAGGTGAGTAGAACAGAGCAAATGTAGTAAATTATCAAATATATTATTCCACTTTTTAACAATTTTTCACATGCTAAAAAGCTGCATGTAAATATATTATTTGTCTACTTTAAAGATTTTTGTTTAAATTTGAAACAATATTGTTTTTTGAAGTAAAAAAATTGAGCCATTTACCATGGAAACCATTATAAAATCAATTTACAATAATTATATCAATTATATTGGGACAGGCAAAGTTGCGGATTATATTCCCCCTTTGGCCAAAGTATCACCGGACAAATATGCCATTTCAATCTGCACTGTAGATGGAGAAAAGTATAATATTGGTGATTACAAAGAGAAGTTTTCAATCCAAAGCATATCAAAAGTGTTTACACTTTCAATGCTTGCTCCAATGATGGGTAAAGAGATTTGGGAATGTGTAGGCAAGGAGCCGTCGGGAAGTCCTTTCAACTCCCTTGTACAGTTGGAATATGAGAAAGGTATTCCCCGTAATCCTTTCATCAATGCAGGAGCTCTGGTTATTACCGACAAACTGCTGGAAAGGGTACCCGGATTCAGTAATGAACTTTTGCAGTATGTACGTTCATTGGCAGGATCCGATGACATTGATTATAACAAAGAGGTATCGGACAGCGAATATGTTACCGGTGAAAGAAACAAGGCATTGGCACATATGATGAAGAGTTTCGGCAACTTCAAGGGCAAAGTAAGCCAGGTATTCCGTGCCTATTGCAACCAGTGCAGCATAGAGATGAGTACAGAACAGCTTGCACAGGCATTTCTGTTCCTTGCAAACAAAGGCATCAATCCTCTCAGCGGAGAACAGGTTGTGAGCTACAGGGATTCCAAACGGATTAATGCACTTATGCTCACATGCGGATTCTATGATGAGAGCGGAGACTTTGCCTATAGGGTAGGACTTCCTGGCAAGAGTGGTGTAGGAGGCGGAATAGTTGCAATAATCCCCGGTAAACTCTCAATTGCAGTATGGAGCCCTGAATTAAACAAATATGGCAACTCCTGCAGGGGAATTGCCACACTTGCCGACTTTACAACCGAGCTTGGTATCAGTATCTTCTGATGCCAGACCTAGAAAAGTTTCTGGATATCCTCAAGGATGAACCACATCTCATCATCTATGCCTTTGTCATAGCTGCGGGAGTTGCAGAGGATAACGCCGTTTACATTTTTCTTTGAACGTGCCCATATTGTACATACACCTGCCAGAGTTCCGCCATGATATGCTTCCCACGAGGTGATCTCAGGGTAGTTGACCCTCCAGCCCAAACCGTATCTGTTCCATGCTGCTCCCGACGATGTCTTCATACCCTCTTTGGCTGTATACATAAGATCCAATGTCTCCTTTTTGAAGATATCAGGCACTTTTGTACCATAATCCAAATGTGCCATAAGCTTCATAAGAGCCGGGGTTGAAGCTATTACACCACCTGCTGCCACACCTGCCTCAACATCATTGCCATAAGCATCCTTTCCACCCTGGGCATAATAGATGCACTCATTTTCTCTGGTTTTGTTACGGTCATTGCTTCCTCCATATATATCCTCAATCCCGATAGGGCTATAAACCTCTTTTTTGAGGAACTCCATAAAGTCCATACCGCTCACAGTCTCAACAACCCTACCCAAAATGCCAAAGTTTGAGTTGTTGTATGAGAAACGTCCTATATCATAGCCCGGATTCTCCTGTGTCTGCAGAAGACGCGCTATTCTCTGCTCGACTGTCATTCCACCATAACCCGAAACAGAAGGGAAAATACAATCCTGTGCAATACCTGAAGAGTGTGAAAGAAGATCTCTCAGTGTTATGTTCTTCCATGCTCTGCTCATATTGTCACCAAACTCCTCCTCCATAATGCCACCTTTGCCGAATACTGTATCGTCAATATCCAGAAGCCCTCTCTCCATAAGGGTCATAATTGCAATAGCTGTATGCTGCTTTGACATACTTGCCAATCTGAAGAGTGTATTCTCATTCACCCTAATCTCCTTCTCCTCATTTGAGAAACCGTATGATCCAACATAAACTGTCTCCTCATCCTTGCTCACAGCAACTGATATGCCTGGTATGTCATGTTTGATCATGAACGGGTAAATCATATTGTCAATATTGCTTCTTCCGTTTCTTGCAAGAACCTTGTAACTGCTGGCTGTACCTGCTTCTGAAGTTACCTTAAAAGTTACAGTTTTTGAAAAGTCAACTGCAGTAACACCACTCACAACTTTTTTTCCGTCAATTGTAACTGTTGAACTGTCATGCACTGTAAAAGTAGGTACAAGACTGCTCAAAGAGACCTCTTCAGGAACTGTTATATAAATGATATTGCCACTTCCGTAACTTGTACATGTTACATTAAGGGTTGTGTTTGATGCTGCCTGAAAAGAGAACCTTTTCAGGGATGAATCTTTTGACACTTCCGATTCCACTTCTGACTCTGGCTCAGTTGAATCTTTGGAACAGCCAGCCAATAGCAAACCTGCTGCAAGGAGCAGGATAGAAAAATGTTTTAATGTTAGTTTCATAATATGATGATCAAATAAATTATCAAAAAAAAGAGCAACTTGAACAGTTGCTCTTTTTGGCGGTGCGGACGGGGCTCGAACCCGCGACCCCCGGCGTGACAGGCCGGTATTCTAACCAAACTGAACTACCGCACCAATCCTTATGTCTCTCCTTAAAAGGCTGCAATGTTGAGGACTGCAACTTGCATTTTTAGTTCTGCGGTGCGGACGGGGCTCGAACCCGCGACCCCCGGCGTGACAGGCCGGTATTCTAACCAAACTGAACTACCGCACCAGTAGTTGTTTTTCCTTTTGGGATTGCAAATATAGATGTATTTTTTAATTCTGCAAAATTATTTTATCCTAAAAAAAGAAAAATGCACATTCCCGTATTTTCTTTCCTTTATAAAATGAGTGTGTTCCTCAAAATTATATGTTCCCGGATGCTCCAGAATAAGGTATCCTCCCTCATTCAGCAACCCTCTTTCAAAAATTTTGAAAGGGATTGTATCGAGCCCTTCAATGCTGTATGGAGGATCTGCAAAAATCACATCAAATTTTCTGGTGCAAATATTGATAAAATCAAATGCATTGTGCCTTACAACCTGCATCCCCTTAACTTTATAAGCAGTAACTACCTGCTTTATGAATCTGGCATGGACCGGATTCATCTCCACGCTTATAATATCCTTACACCCCCTGGATGCAAATTCGAGACTTATACTTCCTGTCCCCGAAAACAGGTCCAGGACCGACAGCTCTTCAATGTCATACTCATTTATAAGTATATTGAAAAGCCCCTCCTTAGCAAAGTCAGTTGTTGGACGTGCACCATAATTTGCCGGTGGCAATATGTTCTTTCCCTTTAGAGTTCCTCCAATAATTCTCATTGCTGCAAATGTATATCCAGATTGTTTACCTTAAATCCTTTGAAAAATCTGGCAAA
Organism: Bacteroidales bacterium; assembly: GCA_015060225.1. Taxonomy (GTDB): domain Bacteria; phylum Bacteroidota; class Bacteroidia; order Bacteroidales; family UBA932; genus Egerieousia. The sequence continues at coordinate 3,928 of SUYX01000036.1, forward strand.
AATTTCCTCCTGCTCCAAGTTTATTGCACAGCACACCTGAACTGTACATTGCCTTGGATTCATCTGAAGTCCCTTTATGGAGAGAAAAAGGAAATAAAGGGCGCTCTCAAAACTCTCTGCCCTAAAGGAATTTACAAGCTTCAGTTCTTCTCCTGCATATATTATGGTATGTGAAAGTTTCTTTTTGCTGCAATAATGGAATATCACCTTATTATATTCCTCTATTGCATCAGCTTCCTCAAGCAACTTTACAACAAACGGTAATGCTCCTGTATCCTGTAATGCAGGGCTAGATGGGAATACCACAACAGCCCCTTCTTTTTCCAGCATATAAGAAGAGACATCAATTCCACTGTTTAGCGAGAACTGCCCCACCAGGGCCTCCTCAGCAATCTGCGGAGTAAAAACCTCACCCGGAACAAGTGTGAATATTTCCGATAAAAAATATTTGCCCATATCACTCATATTGAAAAAGACCAGCCCGTTGGGCTGGTCTTTCATATTTTGCCTGGTAATGATTACTCCCAGTTACCAGCATTGTTGTTAGGAGCGTCAACGCTACCAACCTTCAAACCTGGATATTTTCCTATATCATTAGCCTCGCATTTCAAGTTAATGATAAGCTGACGGTTCAAGCCTACAAGATAATCCTCGTAAGGCATACAAGCCTCAAACAAAGGAACATCAACACCTGAAACCTGTTTTATAACAGCATCCATAATGATAGGTTTGCCTGAGAAAGGAATTGTCCTCAAGTCCTCAACTTTGAAATCAGCTCTCTTGAGCAATGTATCCTTAACAGGGATATTAACATCAATAGACAATACAAGATTCATACCCTGCTCATATAGTGCCAACATCTGCTCTGGAGTGATTTTCCTGTTCTTTTTCTTCAAAGCCTGAGTGTTTGCTACAGCTGCAGAGTCATCCATTGAACCAATCTGTTTGATGATGGTTACCTGACCATTGTTGTAGAAATCAATCAAAGAGTCAATGCTCGCAGTGAAATGGCCATGTTTACCTTTGAAAGCATCCTGCAAATCACGGATGTCCTTTAGACGTTGGATAGCAATTTTCTCTCTTGCTTTCTGATCTTTCTGGAACTCTACTGGCTCCTGAACACTTTGCCAAATGAGGTATACCAAACCTACAATAGCCAATGGCAGAATAATTAATGTTAAAATCTTTTTCATTGTTATTATGTATGTATTTTATTTGTCTTTTATCGCACAAAAGTAAAAAATATATTTTTCCCTTGCAATATAATTTTAACTTTGCATCAATTAAAATCAAAATTTAAGTGAATATTATTGAAAATCTGCCATCACTGGCAGCAGAAATAGACAAGGCAGAAGATATAGTGCTGGTTGGACATGTAAATCCCGACGGAGATTCCATAGGATCACTGATGGGTATGAAGGGGTTTCTTGAGGCAGCGGGGAAAAGGGCCGTTGCAATTGTTCCCAACAATTATCCCGACTTCCTCTCTTTCCTTGACCCCGGGAAGGATGTGATGATGTATTCGGACAATCCTGCAGAGATAGAGGAACTGGTTGCCGGTGCCCATCTCATAATATGTATGGACTTCAATTCTCTGAAAAGGATTGACCAATTGGGAGGTGTAATTGCACAAGCAGAATGTGGAAAGATACTGATAGACCACCACCCCGGTCCCGACCAGATTTTCAACCTCATATATTCATATCCGGAGCTCTCCTCCACTTGTGAACTGGTATACTGGATACTTGAAGAATTGTCACGGATGATGGGGACACGCATTCCCCTCTCTTCTTCAATAGCCCTGTACACCGGAATGATGACTGATACCAACAATTTTGCAAACTCGGTACTTCCTTCCACTTTCATTATGGCCGGCAGACTCATGGAGGCCGGTGTTGACAAAGAATGGGTACAGAAAATGGTTCTAGGAGGATACAGCGAAGAAAGGATGAGACTGATGGGATACATGCTCTCCCAGAACATGAAGATTATCCCTGAATACAATGCGGCAGTAATGGTCCTTTCCAAAGAGATAAAGGAAAAGTTCAATTTTGCGGACGGGGACTCGGAAGGATTCGTGAACCTTGCCCTAAATATAAGAAGCGTAAAGGTATCTGCACTCTTTACTGAGGGGGATGAATTTATACGGGTATCCCTCAGATCAAAGGGTGATTTCTCAGTAAACAGGCTAAGCAGAGGGTTCTTCAACGGTGGAGGTCATGAAAGGGCGGCAGGTGGCAGGCTGTTCATGCCAATTGCCAAAGTGGAAGAATACTTTGTAAAATCTCTGGGGGATTTTATTGAACAGGAGAAACAGGCACACCTTTTGTAATGATTGAAGCGCTATGATAAAGAGAGTTTTTGCAATACTTGCCATAATGGCCATGGTTTCTTCTTGTACAAAGGAAGACAGAAACAATACCATTGTGAACCAGGAAGAGAGTATAGACAGATACATAACATCGCTGGAAGGGGTAAGAGTTGCCCGCAATGGCGGCTCCAACAGGATTGTTTACACAGAGGGGGTTGGATTGGACTCCCTTGCTGCCGGAGATTCAATAAAATTTTATTACGCCGGCTACATCTTCTCCAATGGGAAGGGGAACCTCTTTGCTACAAATAATCCACAGATAGCACAGGAAAAGAATTTTCCGCTGTCGGGAGATGTTGAGAAGAGAGTTCTTGACAGCAGGAGCCTTATAAGCGGCCTGGCCAATGGCCTTGTGGGGGCAAAAAAGGGGGAGAAATGTGATATTGTCTTCTCTGCCAAATATGGATTCAACAATACAGTTGTATATGATGTTCCAAAACTCACTCCACTAATTTTTGAAGTATGGGTTGAGGGCATTGTTAAAAATTAGTGTATATTTGCAGCCTTATGATGAAGTTTTTGAATAAAATGGCATGTATGGCCACAATGGCCATTGCCTTGTTCTCATGTGCCGAGGAGGCAGAGGAGAACGACAGGGATATCCACGAGAACATTCTGGATGCTTACATAAAAGAGGAGTTTCCAAATGCGACAAAGCTGCCCAGCGGACTTGTAATGATTGATTTTACAGAGGGTTCCGGTGCAACCTTGAACAACAGGGACGGAGGTTACTTTGAGTATACCACCAGGAGTCTCAGCAGAGAGGTCATTGAGACTACGGATGAAGAACTTGCAAAAGAGATAGGAACATTCCTGAACTCGAACTACTACGGTCCTAAATTGTTTGAGATGGGTTACAGGACCACTTATACCGGTCTTGAAGATGTTATGATTGGCATGAAGATAGGGGGAAAAGCCAAGTTCATTCTCCCTCCGTGGCTATCTGTAACAGGTGCCAACGGAGACAGATGGGAAGAGGCCAACAGCCTTATCTACGAAATAGAACTCAAGGAGGTGATAACCAACATTGACAAATGGGAGGCTGACACCATGAGGAGATATGCCGCCACCCACTATCCTGGACTTGATACACTCAGTTCGCACTTCTATTTTAAGACACTCCATGATGCCGGAACCGATACAATTGAGTCCGGTACTGTAAATGTGCGCTATATAGGAAGACTTCTGGACGGATGGGTATTTGACACCAACATTGCGGATACAGCCAAGAAATATGGCATATATGACCCTGAAAATGATTATAATGCTCTTGAATTCCAATACAGCCAGGATATTGAGACCATGGAAAAGGACAACTCTATGGTTAGGGGCTTCTGTATGGGACTCAAAGAGATGAGCTATGGCGATGAAGCATTTACAATGTTCGGTTCCAAATACGGATATGACTTTACCGGCAAAGATCCTATAGGGCCTTATCAGCCACTCATATTCTGGCTGCACATTGAGCCTGAAGAATAAAGCAGAAATGATCCCATAAAAAAAAGTGACCTCGCTGAGGCCACTTTTTTCATATCTGGAGTACCGTTTATTTTGCCACAAAGTGGAAATGGGATCCGAATCTCTCAAATGCTGCTTTGTCAAGTTCCTCACGTGCATCAGGATGTGCAATGCTTATCATAAGTTTTGCCCTCTCCTGAAGTGATTTGCCATATAGGTTAACTGCACCATACTCGGTTACAAACCAGTGGATATGGTTTCTTGTGGTTACTACACCAGCTCCAGGGGTAAGGATAGGGGCAATTTTGCTTATACCCTTATTGGTTGCAGCAGGCATTGCAATGATTGCTTTACCACCCTCAGACATTGATGCTCCATAGATGAAGTCAATCTGTCCTCCTACACCTGAGTAGAATTTTGTTCCAAGAGAGTCTGCACAAACCTGGCCTGTAAGGTCTACCTGAAGGGCAGAGTTGATTGCAGTAACTTTAGGGTTCTTTGCAATTACAAACGGATTGTTGGTGTAACCTACATCCATCATTGCAACCATAGGGTTGTCGTCAATGAAATCGTAGCAGGTCTGTGAACCCATTAGGAATGTAGATACCATCTTGCCTTTGTCAATTGCCTTGTTTGCACCATTGATTACACCTTTCTCCACCAAAGGAAGCACACCGTCTGCAAACATCTCGGTATGGATACCCAAGTTCTTGTGGTTGCCAAGCTGGGCAAGCACAGCATTAGGAATAGCTCCAATACCCATCTGGAGTGTAGCACCATCCTCGATAAGGGCAGCACAATGTTTACCTATTGCAGTCTCAATCTCTGAAGGTGCTGCAAAGTGCGCAGGCTCAAGGATTGAATCATGCTCTACAAAGTGGTCAATCATGCTCAGTGGAATCATTGCATCACCGAACGAACGTGGAACGTTCTTGTTTACAACTGCAATCACAACTCTTGCACACTCGATTGCTGCAAGTGTTGCATCTACTGAAGTACCCAATGATACATAACCGTGTTTGTCGGGAGTAGAAACCTGAATCATGGCAACATCACAAGGAAGTGCTCCGCTACGGTAGAGTTTCTGTGTCTCACTCAAAAAGATTGGAATGTAGTCCGCATAACCTGCCTGAACACTCTTCCTCACATTACCTCCCACAAAGAATGCCTGATGGAAGAAGATGCCCTCATATTTTGCATCTGTGTAAGGTGCCTCACCCTCTGTATGGAGGTGATGGATTCTCACATCCTTCAACTCGCCGTTGTCACCTCTGCGGCAAAGTGCATCAATAAGCACTTTTGGAGCACTGGCCACACTGCTGAAATGGATATGGTCACCGGACTGTACATATTTTACAGCCTCGTCTGCGCTGATAAATTTAATGTTTGCGTGCATTTTAAGTAAATTATATTTTATTGGTAATTCCTATTGAGCATACAAAGATATAAACTTTTAATCTAAAAAAGGACATTAAATGTTTATCTTTGCACCGTTATGCCTATTGTTACAATAACCAGCGACTGGAATGACTCCTCCTACTATCTTCCCCTACTGAAAGGGAAGATACTATCTGCCGTTCCCGGCGTTGTATTTGAAACGATAAGCAACAGCATTGAACCTTTCAATATCCCCCAGGGGTGTTTTGTACTCAAACATTCATACAGAAATTTTCCCAAAGGGACAATACACCTTATGGGGGTGAACAGCGAACCAACGGAAAATTCTCCCATGATTGCCGTACAGCATGCAGGAGAATGGATTGTGGCTCCCAATGACGGAAGGTTCTCCCTCCTGCTTGGTGCGGCAGCCATAGAAAACGGGAAAGCTGTGGCCTATGAAATTCCACTGCCGCAGGAGTTTTCCACATTTATGGCTGCAGAGTGCTTTACAGCAGCCGTTGATGCTGTCACCAACGGCACTTTTGCCTCTACACTCAGAGTTTGTGGAATAAAGAGTGTATCAGGAGCACTCCCGACTGTTCTTCCCGACAGGATCATAGGGAAAATTGTATATATAGACTCCTACGGCAATGCCATTTCAAACATCACCCGGGAAGATTTTGCCAGAGGATACATGATGTGGAGCGGCAGCAATCCCAACGATCCGGAGTTCAGAATATATGTTGGTGGGCCACAGCTTACCCTTGATATGATATATAACGGCTATAATGATGTTGACAGCGGCATGGATGTTGCCCTGTTCAACAGCATAGGACTTCTGGAGTTTGCCATAAACAACGGCAGTTTCAGCCAGGTTGAAGGAATTGGGCCAAATTGTGAAATAATGATAAAATTCTATTGATATGAAAAAGGACAGGACCAGGGAGCTGGAAGCATTTGCAAGAGTGCTTGATGTTATGGATGAACTGAGGGAAAAATGCCCTTGGGACCGCAAGCAGACCATTGAAAGCATACGCCCCCTTACAATTGAGGAGACCTACGAGTTGAGCGATGCCATTATGGACAATGATATGCCCAATGTATGCAAGGAACTGGGAGACATAATGATGCATATTGTCTTCTATTCAATCATAGCGAACGAGGGGGGCAAGTTTGACATAGTGGAGGTGATGAATAAGATGTGCGACAAGCTCATCTACCGCCATCCTCATGTGTTCTCTACAGAAAAAGTTAAGGATGCCGAGCAGGTTCTCCAGAACTGGGAGCAGCTCAAGACCAAGGAGAAGGACGGCAACAGGAGAATTTTGAGCGGTGTTCCCGAGAGCCTTCCAGCTGTAATTAAAGCATACAGGATGCAGGACAAGGCACGTGCCGTAGGTTTTGACTGGAACAACAAGGAAGAGGTGTGGGACAAGGTGAAGGAGGAGGTTGCGGAACTGGAAGTGGAACTGAGGAAATTATCGGGAGCAAAAGAGGAGATTGGGGAAGAGAAATACAGGGATCTGGCTGAAAAGGAGCTTGGAGACCTCTTGTTCTCCGTAATAAATGCAGCAAGGCTCTATGACCTTAATCCCGACAGTGCTCTGGAGGCCACATGCAAAAAATTCCGCAGGAGGTTCACTTATCTTGAGGAACACACAATAAGGGAAGGGAGAAACCTCAGGGAGATGACTCTTGAAGAGATGGACGCCATTTGGAACGAAGCAAAAAAACAGGAGAAAGAATAATGGAAGCGTGGCAGGAAAGGACATCCATATTGCTTGGGGAAGAAACCCTTGAAAAGCTTGCAGCCTGCAAACTCATGGTTGTGGGTTTGGGTGGAGTAGGAGCATATGCCGCAGAGATGTTATGCAGGGCCGGTATAGGGAATATGGTTATCCTTGACTCTGACACAGTGAGTGTAACCAACAAGAACCGCCAGCTCATTGCACTTGAAAGTACTTTGGGCAAACGCAAGACAGATGTGGTGGCAGAAAGATTGCGCGACATCAATCCTTCAATCAACCTTACAGCAATTGATGAATATCTGGAGGAAGAGAAACTTGGGGAGATTTTCGCCAGAGCAGGGGAACTGGATTATGTGGTAGATGCCATTGACACTCTTGCGCCCAAAATTTCACTGATAAAATACTGCGTGGAGCACAAAATCCCGCATGTAACAGCAATGGGTGCAGGGGCAAAACTTGATGCCACACAAATAAGGATTGCAGACCTGAGCAAATCATATAATTGTCCACTTGCATACATACTCCGCAAGAAATTGAGGAAAGAGGGGATATCCAAAGGGTTCAAGGTTGTTTTCTCTGAAGAGCTTCCCGACAGGGATGCCATAGTCCCTATGAAAGAGAGAAACAAAAAAAGCCAGGTTGGAACCATATCCTATCTGCCGGCAGTTTTCGGCTGCATCTGTGCGCAGGCTGCAATTGAACATCTGATAAAATAAAGAAGAAAGTAAACACACCATGCAGATAACAGTTAAAGAAGTTGTTTCAAAAAAGGAACTGAAGACATTCTGCCAGTTCCAGAACAAATTGTATAAAGGGTGCAGCCAATATGTACCGTCATTGGATGCAGACCAGAAGAGTACCCTCACGAATGATCCTGCCCTGGAATACTGCACACGCAAAATGTGGCTTGCATATAAAGGGGAACGGGCTGTAGGACGCATTCAGGCCATAATAAACCCACGCTACAACGAGTTTTACAACCTCAAGAGGGTAAGGTTCGGGTGGTTTGATTTTGAAGAGGATATTGAAATTGCAAAGGCTCTTCTGGATACAGCCATGGAGTGGGGACGCGCACAAGGAATGACAGAGGTTCATGGCCCATTGTTCTACAACACCCTTGGCAAACAGGGAATGCTGGTTGAGGGATTTGAAAACACACCTCCATACAACTGTCTTTACAACTACCCATACTATGTTGAATTTATGGAGGAACTAGGATTTGAGAAAGAAGCAGATTGGATACAGTACAGGCTCAACGGCTCCCAGGGCGCACCTGAGAAGCTTCAGAAGATGGCAGACATACTTCTGAGGAGATATAACCTTAGGCTACTGAATCTCAGAGAGATAAAAGGGGATTTGAAGAAGGAGCTGATAGGCAAGTTCTTTAGAATATATAACGAATGTTTCAAGGCAGTACACAATTTCATTCCTCTAACTCCAAAAGAGATAGAGAAAACCGGGAATGCATATTTTTCACTGCTCAAACCGGAACTGACCTGTATGGTAGTAGATGAGAACAATGACATAGCAGCATTCGGGCTCTGCTTCCCATCCCTATCAGAAGCACTGAAAAAGGCAAACGGAAGCCTGTTCCCGTTCGGATGGTACCATATTCTCAAAGCATACAGAAAATATGATACAATAGACCTTATGATGGTAGGATCAAACCCTGCCTGGGCACAGAAGGGGCTCTCTGCAATATACCATAACAATCTGGCAACCAACTTCCAAAGGCTGAATCTGAAGTTCTGCATAACCAATCCTCAGATAGAGACGAACATTGCAGCTACAAAAGTGTGGGAAAGCTACGACCACGAGCCGTTTATGCGCAGAAGATGCTGGATAAGGCCATTATAGATTTATTATTGCAAAATGGTGGATAATAAAATAAAATGAGTATTTTTGCGCGTTCTAAAGATAAAGAAAATATAACAATATGAGCGAAAACAGTTTATTGGCAAAAATTGAAGGGTTGTACGACAAGTTCAACAAGTTGCAGGAGCAGATATCAGATCCTGAACTTATGAATGACATGAAAAAGTATGTACAGCTCAACAAAGAGTATAAAGAGCTTGACCCTATTGTAAAGGCAGGTGCCAAGTTCAAGAAGATGGTGGAGGATTATGAGGCTGCCAAAGAGATTCTTCAGAATGAGAAGGATGAGGAGCTGAGGGAGATGGCAAAAGAGGAGGCTGCCATGCTTGAGGAGGTGCTTCCACAGATGGAGGAAGAGATAAAACTGTTGCTCATACCTGCAGACCCTCAGGATGCAAAGAATGCAATCATAGAGATCCGCGGCGGTGCCGGTGGCGATGAGGCATCCATCTTTGCCGGAGACCTCTTCAGAATGTATTCAAAATATATTGAGCGCAGAGGGTGGAAGATGGAGGTAACAAGCCAGAGCGAGGGTACAAGCGGCGGTTTCAAGGAGGTGATAATGAAAGTTTCAGGAGAGGGTGTATATGGTGTGCTCAAATATGAATCAGGCGTTCACCGCGTACAGCGTGTACCTCAGACAGAAACACAGGGAAGGGTACATACATCAGCTGCTTCAGTAGCTGTACTTCCGGAGGCTGACGAGTTTGATATCGAGCTTAATGAAAAAGATATCAGGAAGGATACCTTCTGTTCGTCAGGTCCTGGCGGACAGTCTGTAAATACAACTTACTCTGCAATCCGCCTTACCCACATCCCTTCAGGTCTTGTGGTACAGTGCCAGGATGAGAAGAGCCAGCTGAAGAATTACGATAAAGCTTTGGCAGAGTTGCGTACACGTCTTTACAACCTGGAGTATGAGAAATACCTCAACGAGATATCGGCAAAAAGGAAGACTATGGTATCCACCGGAGACCGTTCTGCTAAGATCAGGACATACAACTACCCTCAGAGCCGTGTTACCGACCACCGTATAAACTGGACAATGTACAACCTTCCGGTGTTTATGGATGGTGCAATACAGGAGGTGATAGACCAGCTCCAGATTGCGGAGAACGCAGAGCGTCTGAAAGAGAGCGAGAACAATTGATATCATTTATAGAATGGAGAGGGGCCAACTGGTCCCTCTCACTTTTTTACATCATTGTATAGCTCTTGGTACTCTTTATTCCAGGGTGTCCGTAATATGATTCAGATACCGTTCCTGTAATTATTATCGGATTCCCCAGCAGATGCGGATTATTTACGAGATTGAGGGCATTCCTTATATCCCCTGTAGGAAGTTCCACCACCATCATCCTGTTCCTGCTCCTCTCTGTCATTGAAGTTGCAATTACAATTGAAGATTGCGATTCAAATGGAGGCCCTATTCTTATTGAGCTGGTTGAAGGGTCTCCACCCAGAATATATCCGAAAACCTGCACCTTCTCGCCAACTTTGAGGACTGCCTCCGGAATTGAGAGGACTCCGTCGGGAATATTCAATGCTACATTAAAATCAAATTTTATCCAATCCCTTGTTGTATCTATCTGCACTCCAAATGTTGTTGAAGCAGCAAAAGTGTTCTTATAAGAAAGGGACATTGTAACCATCTGTCCTCCCACAAGAGCCTTGTTCAAAAGGACGGTATCCCCCTTGTTGCCATTATAAACCATTGAAAACACACTCTCATCAAGATAGAGATACTTTGTCTGCGAATAATCGTATGCCACCCTATTATCCCGCTGCTGTATGAATACTCCATTTCCGGGGAATTTTGCGATAAAGTCGTCAGAGAACTTGAGCCTCAACCCTGCATTTACCTGCTTGCAGTTGAATCTCACCCGTACATTTTCCCCTTTTCCTACAGTAACAGTCTGTGTGTCCCCAAATTGTGGAGCATCAAACATTGGTGGTGAGAATCTGATGGAAGATACCGAGACATTATAGTCTCCAGCTAAAACCTCTATTTCTTCCGGTTTGCTTCCGTAGGGCCCGTCATAAACAACAGTTCCACTACTGGAAGTGACAGTAAGAATGAAATTATTGGTATCAAGATCAGTACCGCTTTTGAGAAAGGTATCATCAGAATGCATTATAGCATCTATCCCTTTGATTGCCAGAGAAATTGTACCATTTCCAACTTCATCTTCCAAATTGAACTGACTGCACCCCTGCAGGGTAACCAAAGCAACACCCACCACCCAGATGGCCATTGCCAAACTTTTCATCTTTTTCATAATTGCTCCTGTTTTTTGATTAACGTGGAGCAAATGTAAAGGAAGGACATCAGGCACTGTGCCTGAAAGAGAAAAATATTGGAACAGGGGTGAAACTTTTGCTTTTTCCTAAAAAATTTACGCCATTTACGCTATTTTTATGAGATTACCCTAATCTTTGCAAACTTAAGAAGCAATGTTTTTCTTCCGGATTCCTGGAAATCCACCACAGCCTTGCGGTTGGTCACATCACCCTCGAGTGAAATTACAACACCTGTTCCAAAACGGTCATGTTCTATTTTCTGGCCAACCTCTATCTTGCTTGGTGAATCCGGGATGAAATTCCTTTTCTCAACCTGCTGTCTTGGGGTAAAACCGGCCGGCGGGGAAACTCTCGGCTGTTGCGGCACATTTTGCTGCGGTCTGTGATGCATTACTGCATTGCCCACACCTCTGCTGGCTCCAGGATATACAGTTGCAGCCTTTTTCCTGAACCCGAATATGGAATCATCCCCATCATCAAACCGGGTACTGAACTGCTCCTCCCAATCGGGAAGAGGATTGAGTATATATTTCTTGTCTATCTCCTTTATAAAGCGGCTTGGAGAGTTGCTTGTATGGGTACCCCACTTTGTACGGGACTGCGCAAAAGAGAGTTTTACCCCCTTCTCAGCCCTGGTAAGAGCCACATAGAACAGTCTCCTCTCCTCCTCAATATCCTGTTCAGAGGCGGTTCCCATTCCCGATGAAGGAAACAGGTTCTCCTCCATGCCAACAATGTACACATACGGAAACTCCAGACCTTTTGAGGAATGGACAGTCATAAGGGCTATCTTGTTCTTGTCCTCTTCTCCATCCTTGCCGTCCAGATCACTTATAAGGGATACATTCTCAAGATAAAGGTCCAATGTGACTACAGGTATCTCCTCCCCCTCCTGCGCAAGGCTCTCATACTCCTCCCTTCCGTCATCAACAAACTCCTTTATGGAATTGAAGAGCTCTTCAACGTTCTCCACCCTACCCTGGCCTTCCAAAGTTGTATCCTGCTTCATATACGGCAATATCCCAAAGAGGGAATTCACCTCCATAGCCAATTCATAGGCATCGGTATAAGGTATCTTTTCCCTGAATGACTCAATGGCCTCCACAAAATGCTTCATCTTGGTGGCTGTGGCCCCCTTTATGGCAAACTCCTCAAGATTCACCACCTTTACAGTTTCAAGAAGTGAAAGTCCTTTTGCAGCTGCCGCTTCCCTCAGCCTCCCTAATGAGGTGTCACCTATCCCCCTGGCCGGGAAATTTATTACCCTGCGGAAAGCCTCATCATCTTTACCGTTTGCCACAAGCCTAAGATATGCAAGCATATCCTTAACCTCAGCACGTTCATAGAATGAGTGTCCGGCATATATCTTATATGGCATATTCCTCTTTCTGAGCGACTCCTCAATTACACGGCTCTGGGCATTTGTACGGTAAAGTATTGCAAAACTGCTGTATGGGGCATGTGTCCGGCGTATCTGGTCCATTATGGAAGAGGCTACCATAAATCCCTCTTCCTGCTCCGTATAGGCATTTATGAGTTCTATGAGGTCTCCCCTCTCATGCTGGGAGAAACAATTCTTCTTCAACTGCATCCTGTTCTTGGCTATGAGGGAATTCGCTGCCTCCACAATAGTTTGTGTAGAGCGGTAGTTCTGTTCCAGCCTGTACTCCTTGGCATGTGGATAATCTTTTCTGAAATTCAGGATATTCTCAATCCTCGCACCCCTGAAACTGTAAATGCTCTGGGCATCATCACCCACTACTGAGATATTCTGATGTTCACTGGCAAGCTTCTTTATTATGAGATACTGTGCATAGTTGGTATCCTGATACTCGTCCACCATAATGAAGTTGAACCTGCTCCTTATCCTCTGCAATGCATCGGGAAAATCCCTGAAAAGGATATTGGTATACAACAGGATATCATCAAAGTCCATTGCTCCGGCCTGCCTGCACTTCTTTGCATATTCCCTGTAAATCTCCCATACACGGGGTTTCTTTGCTGCAGAATCATTCTGTATGAGGGTACTGTTGCGCGAATAGGACTCCGCTGTAACAAGATTGTTCTTTGCCATTGAGATGCGGCTATGCACCTCATTGGGCTTGTATTGCTTGTCGTCCAACTGCAGCTCCTTTATACACGCCTTTATCACATTGCGGCTGTCGGTAGTATCATATATGGAAAAAGTCTTTGGGAACCCGAGAAGTTCCGCCTCCTCCCTGAGAAACCTTATGAATATGGAATGGAAAGTACCCATAAATAGCCTTCTCGCCTTGTAATCACCTATCATTGAAGCAATTCTCTCCTTCATCTCCCTTGCTGCCTTATTGGTGAATGTAAGTGCCAATATGGTGCTTGGAAGATACCCTTTGTCCAGGATATTGGCTATCCTGCATGTAAGTACCCTTGTCTTTCCACTGCCTGCTCCGGCAATGATCAGCTGAGGCCCCTCAATATCACTTACTGCTTGATACTGAGCAGGATTCAGCCCATCAAAAATCAACTTGTCCATATGTTCCATAACAGTGCAAATCTAAGGGGTAAAAAAAGAAAAAACAAAACTCAAAATACTTATTTATTATCAATATATTATGTACATTTGCGCAAAATTTCTGAAATAATGATAAAACATATTCAATTACACAAAGGTCTTGACATTCCTGTAAAGGGAGCGGCAGAGTTGAAAATTGAAAAAACCATTATCTCGGATGTTGTTTCTGTAAAACCTGTCAACTTTAAGAATCTTACCCCAAAACTTCTTGTAAGGGAGGGTGATGAAGTTAAAGCGGGCAGCATTTTATTTGTAGACAAGTACCATCCTGAGGTTGGCTTTGCTTCTCCTGTAAGCGGAACTGTTGAGCAGATAGTCAGAGGCGAGAAGCGCAAACTTCTGGAGGTTCGCGTAAAGGCGGCAAAAACGACTGACTACATTAAATTCAATACTCCCGATGTAGTGAAGGCTACAGCTGGGGAGATTAAGAAGGTGCTGCTGGAGAGCGGCCTGTGGGTTGCACTCAAACAGAGGCCTTACGGCATTGTTGCAAATCCTGAAGACGAGCCAAGGGCAATCTTTGTTTCTGCCTTTGATTCTGCACCTCTTGCACCTGACTACAACTTCACCCTCAAGGGTGAGGCTGCAAACATTCAGGTTGCAGTTGATGTACTCAACAAGCTCACCAAGGGCGGTGTTTTTGTGGGTATAAATGCAAAAGAGTCTGCAACATCACCTTTCAATCATCTCAAGAATGTGAAACTGTACGGTTTCAGCGGAGCGCACCCTGCCGGCAATGTAGGCGTACAGATCAACAACATTGCCCCTGTGAACAAGGGTGAGGTTGTATGGACAATTGACCCTATGTTCATGGTTGCTGTCGGGAAACTGTTTACAAAAGGGATCTACGATGTTACCAGAACAATTGCTGTTGCAGGCAACAGGGTTGAGAAACCTTGTTATGTAACTTGTGTTCCAGGTACCCAGATCAAAGACCTTGATTTCCTTGTAAGCAAGAAAGAGGTTGAGATTTTTGACCAGGAGTGCGGATGCCGTTATATCAGCGGAAATGTCCTTACCGGAAGCAATGTGGGAGTTGAGGGTTCTCTGGATTTCTACAGCAACATGGTTACAGTTATCTCAGAGGGTAACTACTATGAGATGTTCGGTTGGGTAAAACCAATGAGATTCGGCAAATTCAGCTTCTCAAAATCATATTTCTCTTGGCTTACCCCTAAAAAGAAATATAAAGTTGACACTAATACCAACGGTGGACAGAGGGCATTTGTAGTTTCAGATGTATACGGCAAAGTGCTTCCTATGGACATCTATCCTGTATATCTTCTTAAGGCTATACTTGCAGAGGATATTGACAAGATGGAGCAGTTGGGTATCTATGAGGTGATTGAGGAGGACTTCGCCCTTTGCGAGTATGTATGTCCTTCAAAGATTGACATTCAGGATATCATCTCCAAAGGTATTGCTACAATGATTAAAGAAATGGCTTAAAAGATAGAGCAGTATGAAATCAATATTGAATTTTGTAGAAAAAATTAAGCCAACCTTCAGCAAGGGTGGCAAATTGAGTTTCCTGCACTCTACTTTTGATGCTTTTGAAACTTTCCTTTTTGTTCCTAACACAGTAACAAAAAGCGGTTCACACATCAGAGACTGTGTAGATTTGAAACGTGTAATGACCATTGTAATCATTGCCCTTATGCCTGCTTTGGCATTCGGTATATGGAATGTGGGTGAGCAGCACTCAATTGCATTTGGTCTTGATATGACATTTATAGAGAAAGTATGGTTCGGCTTCCTTAAAGTGCTTCCTCTTATCATTGTTTCCTATGTGGTTGGTTTGGGTA
Organism: Bacteroidales bacterium; assembly: GCA_015060225.1. Classification (GTDB taxonomy): domain Bacteria; phylum Bacteroidota; class Bacteroidia; order Bacteroidales; family UBA932; genus Egerieousia. Next base: position 19,417 of record SUYX01000036.1, read on the forward strand.
TAGAGTTCATTTCAGCCCAACTCAGAGGCCACGAGGTTAACGAGGGTTACCTTGTATCAGGTATGCTTATCCCTATGATCATGCCTGTTGACGTTCCTCTATGGATTCTTGCACTTGCAGTTGCATTTGCAGTAATCATTGGAAAAGAGGTATTCGGCGGTACAGGTATGAACATCTGGAACCCTGCCCTCATTGCACGTGCTTTCGTGTTCTTCGCATACCCTTCACAGATATCGGGAGATACAATCTGGGTAGAGGGATTGAATGCAGCAAAAGCAAATGCAATGCAGGTTGTTGACGGTTTCTCAGGTGCTACCCCTCTCGGACAGGCTGCTAACGGCATAGTTGACTTTACAACCACCACAGGTGAGCCTCTCTCACTGATGCAGGCTTTCATTGGTACAATGCCAGGTTCAGTTGGTGAGACCTCTACAATAGCAATCCTTATTGGTGCAGTTATCCTTATCTGGACAGGCGTTGCAAGCTGGAAGATTATGGTATCTTGTGTTGCAGGTGCTCTTGGAGTAGGCTTCCTTATCAACGGCTTTGCTGAGGCCGGTACATTTGCAGCAGTTCCTGCATACTGGCACCTTGTTCTTGGCGGTTTTGCATTTGGAGCAGTATTCATGGCTACAGACCCTGTAACCTCTGCACAGACAGAGAAGGGTAAATGGATTTACGGTTTCCTTGTAGGTGCATTGGCAGTTATCATCCGTCTGTTCAACCCTGGTTACCCTGAGGGAATGATGCTTGCAATCCTTCTTATGAACACATTCGCACCGCTAATAGACTACTACGTAGTTGAGGGCAACATTAAAAAGAGAATCAAAAGATCAGTAACCAAATAAGCAAATAGAAATGGATACAAATAAAAATTCATATACTATCATCTATTCAATCGTAATGGTTGTAATAGTTGCTGCAGTGCTTGCTTTTGTCTCTTTGAGCCTTAAAGACAAACAGAATGAGAACATAAGCAACGAGAAGCAGCAGTACCTCCTTGCAAGCGTGGGCCTTGGCGCTGACGCAAACTTTGCAGAGGTAATAAAAGAAGCCGTTGTTGTTGACGGCAACGGAAAAGTTGTAAACACTGCAACTTCTGACATTGCAAAGAGTGAGGCATTCAACATAAGCACCTCCGAGCAGACTGCACTTATAAAGAACGGCGCTCCAAAAGAGGAGCTGAGACTCCCTGTATTCATTGCAGATCTTCCCGACGGATCAAAGGCATACATCTTCTCTGCATACGGTGCAGGTCTATGGGGCCCTATCTGGGGATGGGTTTCTTTGAAAACAGACTTGAGCACCATTGCCGGTGTAAAATTTGACCACAGCGGTGAGACTCCAGGTTTGGGTGCAGAGATTGCAACTCCTAAGTTTGCAGGCCAGTTCACAGGCAAAGAGATGTTCAACAACGGTGAATTCACCTCCATTGCCATTGTAAAAGGCGGTGCAAAGGAGGGAAGTACAAACGAGGTTGATGCAATCTCAGGTGGTACAATTACAAGTAAGGCTCTTGACGCATCTATCCGCATGTGGATGGAGGCATACCTGCCTTACATTAAATCACTTCAGGCTCTTGCAGCAACCCCAATGCCAATTGAAGGCGAGGTTGTGGAGACAACTGACAATATTCAAACCAATTAATTGTTACAGTAATGGATAAGAATATTTACATTAACCCACTATTGAAGAACAACCCTGTAACCGTATTGGTATTGGGTATCTGTTCTGCGCTGGCAGTAACTGTAAAGTTGGAGCCCGCGTGTGTAATGGCGATATCTGTTACTGCTGTAACAGGATTTGCCAGCCTTATTGCATCACTGCTCAGAAATACCATTCCTAACCGAATCCGTATCATTGTGCAGCTGGTGATTGTAGCGCTATTGGTAATCTTGGTTGACCAGATACTTAAAGCATACGCTTACGATGTGAGCAAACAGCTTTCTGTATATGTAGGTCTTATCATTACCAACTGTATAATTATGGGTAGAATTGAGGCATTTGCACTTGGAAACAAACCGCTACCTTCATTCATTGACGGTATAGCAAACGGTGCAGGTTATGGCCTTATCCTTATTGCCATAGCGTTCATAAGGGAACTTTTCGGTTCAGGTACATTGTTCGGTTGCCAGATTATTCCTGCAAGCTGGTATGCAGCTGAGGGTGGCTGGTATTTCAACAACGGCCTGTTCATTATGCCTCCAATGGCTCTGATTATAACAGGATGCTTCATCTGGTTGCAGAGAAGTTTCCAGAAAGAAGACAGTAAGAAATAACAAACACATTCTATTATGCAAGATTTAATTAGTTTATTCGTTAAGTCCATCTTTGTGGACAATATGATATTTGCCTATTTCT